>NZ_JAUSZL010000002.1:2440439-2745494 GCF_030817535.1 Streptomyces sp. V3I8
TCAGACCGCCCCCGCGCCCGTCAGTGCCCGTACCTCGGTCTCCGCGTACTTGGCCTCGTCCGGCGGCTCCGCCGAGGTGAGCGTGCCGAGCCAGCCCGCGAGGAAGCCCAGCGGAATGGACACCAGGCCGGGATTGTCCAACGGGAAGTACTGCAGGTCCACGCCCGGGAAGAGCGAGGCGGGGCTGCCCGACACCACGGGCGACAGCACCACCAGCACCAGGGCCGGCACCAGGCCCCCGTACACGGACCAGACCGCGCCGCGCGTCGTGAAGTTCCGCCAGAAGAGCGAGTACAGCAGGACGGGCAGATTCGCCGACGCGGCGACCGCGAAGGCGAGTCCCACCAGGAATGCCACGTTCAGGTCCCGCGCGAGCAGGCCGAGCGCGATGGCCACGATGCCGATCCCCACCGCGGCGGCGCGGGCCACGGCCACCTCGCTGCGCGGCTTCGCCCGCCGCCTCCGCAGTGACGCGTACAGGTCGTGGGCCACGGACGCCGAGGAGGCGAGGGTGATGCCGGCGACCACCGCGAGGATCGTGGCGAAGGCGATCGCGGCGACGATCGCGAACAGAACCGTTCCTCCGGTGGACGCGGTACCGCCCCCCAGGTCGAGCGCCAGCAACGGGACCGCCGTGTTCCCGGCCGCGTTCGATCCGCGTACGGCGTCGGGGCCGACGATCGCCGCCGCTCCGAACCCCAGCACGATCGTCATCAGGTAAAAGCCGCCGATCAGGCCGATCGACCAGACCACCGAGCGGCGTGCGGCGCGGGCGGTCGGCACGGTGTAGAAGCGCGACAGGATGTGCGGCAGCCCCGCCGTGCCGAGCACCAGCGCGAGGCCCAGGCTGATGAAGTCCAGGCGCGCCGTCCAGTCCCCGCCGTACTTGAGCCCCGGCGCGAGGAACGACCTCCCGTGCCCGCTGCGCTCCGCCGCCGTACGCAGCAACTGGTCGAAGTCGCCGTGGAACCGCATCAGGACGAGCACCGTCAGCGCCATCGCCCCGCCCATGAGCAGGACCGCCTTGACGATCTGGATCCACGTGGTGGCCCGCATGCCTCCGAACGACACGTAGACGACCATGAGCGCGCCGACGCCGATGACCGTCCAGGTCTGCGCCGCCTCGCTCGTGCCGCCGAGGAGGAGCGCGACCAGGCTGCCCGCCCCCACCATCTGCGCCACCAGGTACAGGACGGACACGGTCACCGAGGACGTTCCCGCCGCGATCCGTACCGGCCGCTCGCGCATGCGCGCGGCGACGACGTCGGCGAGCGTGTACCGGCCGCAGTTGCGGACCAGCTCGGCGACCAGGAAGAGCACGACGAGCCAGGCGACGAGGAAGCCCACCGAGTACAGCAGCCCGTCGTAGCCGAAGAGCGCGATCAGCCCCGAGATACCGAGGAAGGAGGCGGCGGACATGTAGTCGCCCGCGATGGCAAAACCATTCTCCATCGGCGAGAAGAGCCGGCCACCCGCGTAGAACTCCTCCGCCGAGCCGTGCCGGTGGCGGCTCACCCAGGTCGTGATTCCCAGGGTGATCGCGACGAACACGCTGAAGAGCAGCAGCGCCAGCGTCTGGTGGTTCCCGGTCACCGTCCACCACCCGCGACACCGCGCGTCAGTTCCTGTGTGTCCCAGCGCAGGTCGAGCGCGGCGCGGTCCCTGCGCAGCCGTGCGTGCCGCGCGTACGCCCAGGTGAAGAGGAAGGTCGTGAGGAACTGCCCGAGCCCCGCGACCATCGCCACGTTCACCGCGCCGGCGACGGGCCGCGCCATGAAGCCCGGTGCCGTGGTCGCCGTGACGACATATCCCACGTACCAGGTGAAGAAGACGGCGACGCTCGGGATCACGAACCTCCGGTACCGGCCGCGCACCTCCTGGAAGGCCGCACTGCGCTGCACCTCCAGGTAGACATCGGCGGCACGGGCGTCGTGGTCCTCCGGCCGCCCGCGCGCGGGCGGCACGGCGGGGGCCGGTGCGCCCGTGCCGTCCAGCTCGCCCCACCCGGAGGCGAGCGCGTCGTACCAGGGGTCGTCGATCCGGGCCCTTCCGGAGTCGGGACCGTCGTGCTTCTCCACCGAACTCTCCTTGTCCGCCGCCCGTTCCGGCCGCGTGCCCAAGGATGGACAGATCGGGAAGATCCCTGACTCTTCTCTCCGTGCACTTCACCCCATCAGGTGACCCACCCCCCTGGTGGGCGCACAAGTCTCTCCGCATGGGCGTAACGGCGGAGCGCGCAGGACACACGCCTGCGTCACACCCGCTCCCGCCACGAGGGCGGGGGTACGTCCGTGCCGTATGCCACGTTGTGCCCGTGCACCGGACGCGGTCCCCGCGCCCGGTGGGCCAGGGTGGCGGAGCGGACGAGCAGCGTCAGGGCGAGCCCGAGGAGCAGGCCGGAGGTGCCCTGGTGGAGACCGGACAGGGCCCCGAGACCGACCAGCGCGGCCCGCAGGGCCGTGCCGGCGATCCAGACGAGGACACCGGCCCTGCTGCCCCTGCTCCACACCGCTCCGTCCGGCGTGGCCCAGACGCGGGTGGTCCATCCCCAGCCGAGGCCGGTGACCAGGGCGATGAGCAGTTCGGCACCGAGCAGGAGGGCGGACGCCGTCCGATGGCCGGGATCGAGCAGGCCCGGCTCCCGCACGGCGAGGCAGACCAGCACCGCAGGCAGGACCCACCGGCGCCTGTCCGCCTCCGTCCGGCGGATGCGGAACTGGCGGGCGATCACCAGGATGACAACGGCGAGGATCGCCAGGGCATCGACGAGTCCGGACATCGCGGCCTCCGTGAGCGCGAGAGGAAGGTGCCGGCAGCGGGTGCTGCCGACGCCTTCGACGCTACGAAGACGGGCCGGTCCGCAGATCGGCGCCAGGGTGGATCAAGAGCGGATCAAGGGTGGATTCCGACGAGGGCCGCTCTCCACCCGAGGGTGGAGAGCGGCCCTGTCGCGTCCCCACCGCCCCCGCGGAGCCGCTCCCCGCGCGGGAGCCGCTATCCCAGGGTGCCGCTGCCCCGGGCGCCGACCGCAAGGCCGGACGGCAGCCTCGGGCAGCACCGCGGGCGGCCCCGTCGGATCACCGGCCCGCGGGATCGCCTACGCGTCGATGCGCGAGCGGTCCAGCGTCGCCGCGGAGCTGGAGATGAACTCCTTGCGCGGAGCGACGTCGTTGCCCATCAGCAGGTCGAACACCTGCTCCGAGGCTTCGAGGTCGGAGATGTTGATCCGGCGCAGGGTGCGGTGGCGCGGGTCCATCGTCGTCTCCGCCAGCTGGTCCGCGTCCATCTCGCCGAGACCCTTGTAGCGCTGGATCGAGTCCTTGTACCGCACGTTCTTGCGCTGGAGCTCGAGCATGGTCTCCCGGAGCTCACGGTCCGAGTACGTGTAGATGTACTTGTCCTGGCCCTTCTTCGGCTGGCTGAGTTCGATCCGGTGCAGCGGCGGCACCGCCGCGAACACCCGGCCGGCCTCGACCATGGGCCGCATGTAGCGCTGGAAGAGCGTCAGGAGCAGGCAGCGGATGTGCGCGCCGTCGACATCGGCGTCGACGAGCAGGATGATCTTGCCGTAGCGGGCGGCGTCGAGGTCGAACGTACGCCCCGACCCCGCTCCTATGACCTGGATGATCGCACCGCACTCGGCGTTCTTCAGCATGTCCGACACGGATGACTTCTGAACGTTGAGGATCTTTCCGCGGATCGGCAGCAGGGCCTGGAACTCGGAGTTCCGGGCGAGCTTGGCGGTGCCGAGCGCCGAGTCGCCCTCGACGATGAACAGCTCGCTGCGCTCCACGTCGTCACTGCGGCAGTCGGCGAGCTTGGCCGGCAGCGAGGAGGACTCCAGGGCGGTCTTACGGCGCTGCGCGTCCTTGTGCTGGCGGGCCGCGATCCGCGTACGGGCGGCGGCGACCGCCTTCTCCAGGACGACGCGGGCCTGTGCGGCCTGGTCCCGCTTGGCGGAGGTCAGGAACGCCTTGAGTTCCTTGGAGACCACGTTCGTCACGATGCGACGGGCCGCGGAGGTACCGAGAACCTCCTTCGTCTGCCCTTCGAACTGCGGCTCCGCGAGCCGTACGGTGACGACGGCCGTGAGGCCCTCCAGGGCGTCGTCCTTGACGACGTCGTCCTCGGCGACACGCAGCATCTTCTTGGTGCGCAGCACTTCGTTGATCGTCTTGGCGACCGCCTGCTCGTAGCCCGCGACGTGGGTTCCGCCCTTGGGCGTGGCGATGATGTTCACGAACGACTTGAGGTTCGTGTCGTAGCCGGTGCCCCAGCGCATCGCGACGTCGACGCCCAGTTCCCGGGTGACCTCGGTCGGGGTCATCTGGCCGTGGTCGTCGAGGACCGGAACCGTCTCCTTGAAGCTGCCCTGGCCGGAGAAGCGGAGCACGTCGCAGACGGGCTTGTCCGAGGCCAGGTACTCGCAGAACTCACTGATGCCGCCGTCGAAGCGGAAGGACTCCTCGCCCTTGCTGCCGCCCTCGCCGAGCCCGTACTCGTCGCGGACGACGATGGTCAGGCCGGGCACCAGGAAGGCGGTCTGCCGGGCGCGCTGGTGCAGGTTGTCCAGGGAGAGCTTGGCGTCCTTGAGGAAGATCTGGCGGTCGGCCCAGTAGCGCACCCGCGTGCCGGTGCGGTTCTTGGGAACCCTCTTGAGCTTGCGCAGCCCGGACGCGGCGTCGAACGCGGCGTCGGCACCGTTGCCCTTGAAGGCGCCGGGCGTACCGCGGCGGAAGCTCACCGCGTGGGTGTTGCCTCCACGGTCCACCTCCACGTCCAGACGGGCCGAGAGTGCGTTCACCACGGAGGCGCCCACGCCGTGCAGACCGCCGGACGCCGCGTACGAGCCGCCGCCGAACTTGCCTCCGGCATGCAGCTTGGTCATCACGACCTCGACGCCCGAGAGGCCGGTTTTGGGCTCGACATCGACCGGGATGCCCCGGCCGTTGTCCCGCACCTCGACCGAGCCGTCGTCGTGCAGGGTCACGTCGATGTGGTCGCAGTAGCCTCCGAGGGCTTCGTCCACGGAGTTGTCGATGATCTCCCAGAGGCAGTGCATCAGACCGCGGCTGTCGGTCGATCCGATGTACATGCCCGGGCGCTTCCGCACGGCCTCGAGGCCTTCGAGGACGAGCAGGTGCCGCGCGGTGTAGTTGGAACCGTCCCGGTCTGCTCCGGTCAGCAGGGCTGTGGACGGCACGGACGTCTCGGCGGTCACGCGGTTCGCTCCTCGCTGAATTTCAGTTGGGACCCTTTTGGGCAAGGGCCCGGCTTCGGTCACCGGTCCGAGGGTACCGAGGCCTGGTAGAGCCGTTGTAACGCCACCCTCGTCCCAAACGCAGACTAGTCCAGAGTCGTATGGGTGTTCGATCCCTCGTTGGAGTGAAGTACATATCACGTTCCCTTCGGGGCATGAACCATTTAGGCTCCGGGCACGTCCTCAAGAACAACCGGCAAGCCAGCCGGAGGACTGAACCTGACAGAGTGCGAAACCCGTAAGACACGAAGACACGCAATACGGCTCATTCGCCGCCAACCGGCAGCAGACAGCCGACTCGGAAAGATTTTTTTCGAGGAAGAGCCACAAGCGGGAACGTTTTCGGCCTGGTTGGATGTTGACCCTGGTACGACAGCTCGTCGAGCTAGAGAAGAGGCGACGTGACTACTGTTCTGACCCCCGCGAGCCCGCTGACGGCCGCTGACCGCTGCGACCGTTGCGGCGCCCAGGCATATCTGCGCGTCGTCCTCCTCAACGGTGGTGAACTGCTCTTCTGCGCCCACCACGGGCGCAAGTTCGAGCCGGAACTCAAGAAGATCGCCGCTGAGATACAGGACGAGACGGAGCGGCTGACCGCTGCTCCGGCAAGCGCCAACGACGAAGAGCACTGACCCTTCGCGCAGACGACGAGCCATCTCCGGCACAGGCCGGTGACCGGGCGGCCGCCCCTGAATCCCCAGGGGCGGCCGTTCGCGCTCGTGTCCCCGGAAGCCGTCCGGGAGACCTCGAAGCCACCTCTCAGGGCCCTCGGCCCAAACCCGGACCCGGGACCCGGGACTCGGGACTCAAACCCAGACCCCGGGCTTCGGGACTCAGGGCTCAGACCCGGAGTCCTTCACCCGGCTCCCGGGGCTCAGACCCCAGAACCCTTAAGCCGGTCCTCAGTGGCCCCCTCCAGCGCCGTGACGGCCCCTGAGACCCTCGTGTAGACCCCTGGGCTCCCCGCCCGCCCGCAACCGCCTCCCCACGACACGAGGCCGATCAGCAGCCCCTGAGCGACCAGTGGCCCGCCGCTGTCGCCCTGACAGGCGTCCCGGCCTCCCTGGGCCTGCCCCGCGCACAGCATGGAGCCGGCGAGGTACGTTCCGTCCGCGCTGCCGGGATAGGCCCTTCCGCAGACCGTGTCCGACAGCACCTTGACGCGCGCCGCCCGCAGAGCGCCCGCGTAGTCGCCGCTCCCCGTCATGTCGCCCCAGCCGTAGACCGCGGCGTCCGTACCAGGCGTGTACGCGGCGTTCCCGGCGCCGGCCATGCGGATGACCGAACCGGCGCCGAGCGGCTCCGCCAGGGTGAGCACGGCGAAGTCGCCGTCGTTCGTATAGCCGTCGTGCCGGGGGTTGATCCAGATGTCGCGTACGGCGATCTCCCGGCCCCCGCCCGCCTCCAGGTCGCCGCGTCCCGCGATGACCCGCAGGTCCCGGACCTTGCGCGGGGGAGCGCCCAGCACGTCCTCGCCCAGGCAGTGGGCGGCCGTCAGCACGGTGGACCGCCCGATCACCGCGCCCCCGCAGAACTGCCCCGCGCGGGTACCCCCGAACCGGTCACGACTGGACAGGGCCACCGTCCAGGGGGCCCCGGAGATCTCGACCGGGTAGCCGCCGATGACGACATCGGCCGTCGCGGGGACGGGAAGGGCCAGCGGTGTCACGGCCACCGCGGCCGCCAGGGCCAGTGCTCGGGCGAAGGGACGACGCATGCGCGCTCCTCACTCTGGGATTGTCATGAAACACCCAGCGTGATCCAGGCAGCCGCGCTCCGCACTCCGCGCCCCGCAGTTCGCACGGATCAGGCGCGGCTGCGCGGCTGCGTGACTCCGTGCGGACGGGGCCCACCCCCTGGCCGCACAGACCGAGGGCCCGGCTCCCCTGGCGGGGTGCCGGGCCCTCGGTGACGTACCGCGGCCGGGACCTGGTGGGTGACCCGGTCGGGACGTCCTCCTAGTCGAGGTAGTCGCGCAGGACCTGCGAACGCGAGGGGTGACGCAGCTTCGACATCGTCTTGGACTCGATCTGACGGATCCGCTCACGCGTCACGCCGTACACCTTGCCGATCTCGTCGAGAGTCTTCGGCTGGCCGTCGGTGAGACCGAAACGCATCGAGACGACGCCCGCCTCGCGCTCGGAGAGGGTGTCCAGGACCGAGTGCAGCTGCTCCTGGAGGAGCGTGAAGCTGACCGCGTCGGCCGGGACGACCGCCTCGGAGTCCTCGATGAGGTCACCGAACTCGCTGTCGCCGTCCTCACCCAGGGGGGTGTGGAGGGAGATCGGCTCACGACCGTACTTCTGGACCTCGATGACCTTCTCGGGGGTCATGTCGAGTTCCTTCGCCAGCTCCTCCGGGGTGGGCTCGCGGCCCAGGTCCTGGAGCATCTGGCGCTGCACGCGCGCGAGCTTGTTGATGACCTCGACCATGTGCACCGGGATACGGATGGTGCGGGCCTGGTCGGCCATGGCGCGGGTGATCGCCTGACGGATCCACCACGTGGCGTACGTCGAGAACTTGTAGCCCTTGGTGTAGTCGAACTTTTCCACCGCGCGGATCAGACCGAGGTTGCCCTCCTGGATGAGGTCCAGGAAGAGCATGCCGCGGCCGGTGTACCGCTTGGCCAGGGAGACTACCAGACGGAGGTTGGCCTCCAGGAGGTGGTTCTTGGCGCGGCGGCCGTCCTCGGCGATGATCTCCAGCTCGCGCTTGAGCTTCGGCGCCAGCTTGTCGGCGTTGGCCAGCTTGTCCTCGGCGAACAGACCGGCCTCGATGCGCTTGGCGAGCTCGACCTCCTGCTCGGCGTTGAGCAGCGGGACCTTGCCGATCTGCTTGAGGTAGTCCTTGACGGGGTCGGCGGTGGCACCGGCCGCGGCGACCTGCTGCGCGGGCGCGTCGTCCTCGTCCTCGTCGGACAGGACGAAGCCCTGCGCGCCGTCCTCGGTGGGCTCGTCGCCGGCCGCCTTGGCCGCGCCCGGGGTCTCCTCGGCGGCATCGTCGTCGACCAGCTCGGCGTCGTCCTTCTTGCCCGCGGTCTTCTTGGCCACCGCCTTCTTGGCGACAGCCTTCTTCGCGACGGCCTTCTTGGCTGCCGCCTTCTTGGCGACGGGCTTCCCGGCGGACGCGTCCTCGTCGGGAACGTCGGTGGCGGGCATCATCGGCGTGGCGGTGGCGGTGGCCTTCTTGGCCGTCGCCGTCTTCGCCGCCACGGTCTTGGTGGCGGTGCGCTTGGCCGGACTCTTCGCTGCGACGCTCTTCCGGGTGCGCTTGGGCTCCGCGGCACTGACCATCAGCGTCACACCCTCTTCCTCGAGGATCTGGTTGAGGCTGCGCAGTACGTTCTTCCACTGAGTGGCCGGAATCTGGTCAGCTTCGAAGGCCCGACGCACGTCATCGCCGGCGATCTGCCCCTCAGCCTTTCCCCGCTCAATGAGCGCCATGACAGAGACGGACTCGGCGATCTCCGGCGGGAGCGTACGGGATGTGCTGGCCGACACGAACAACCTCTCGGAACGTTGGAAAACGGCTTCCGGCCCCGTCCACTGCGGACCGGAGCCGACGACCGACGGCTTTGGAGTGGGCCGGCGGCGCGGGCGAGAGCCGGAAAGAGTCACAGCGCCTGAAGCGGCGCCCGTATTCCCTGCTCGGCTGTCACCTCTTAGGTCATCGCGCTGTTCCGAAGAGCGTTACGCCCAATCTGCGTGGCCCGAGTCACACCTCGTAAGCGCATAAAAGTAGCCATATGCGGTCATAGGTGGTCAGCCGGATGATTACAGCGTCTCATCACACCGCCGGGCCCCGTCGGCTTCTCATGGAATCCGATGAGGCCCGGCGGCAGACCGTTCCCCGGTCCGGCCGTGCGGAGCAGCCGTTCCCGGCCGCGCCGCCCGCGGCAGGCGATCAGTGCTCGCGCGGCGCGGGCACGACGCGCTCCACCTCGGGGTGGACGGTGAGCAGTTGCCGCATGGCGGCCTCGGCCGCCGAGGCGTCGCCCGCCGCGAGGGCGTCCGCGATACGGGCATGGTGCGCGAGAGAGCTCTCGTTCGGCCGCTCGCAGCCGGCGACCGGGCCGCCGGACACCTGGAGCGCGGACGAGACGATCCCGGAGAGGTGCTCCAGCATGCGGTTGCCGGCGACCTGGATGAGCAGGGAGTGGAACTCGGCGTCCGCCCGCGAGAAGGTGAGCGCGTCGCCCTGCCCCAGCGCGTGCCCCATGATCTCGACCATGTCGGTCAGACGCTGCTGGACCTCGGGTCGGCCGTGCCCGGCGGCGAGACGGGCGGCCAGCGGTTCGATCGTCCAGCGCAGCTCGCTCAGCTCGCGCCGCTGGTCGTCGCGCTGCGGTCCGAAGGCGCGCCACTCGATGATGTCCGGGTCCAGGAGGTTCCAGTCGCTGACCGGCCGCACCCGCGTGCCGACGTTGGGGCGGGCACTCACCAGACCCTTCGCCTCGAGCACACGGAGTGACTCACGGACGACGGTGCGGGAGACCTCGAACCTCTGCCCGATCTCCTCGGGCACGAGCGGGCGGTCCGCACCGAGGTCACCGGAGACGATCATCTGACCCAGCTGCTGGACCAGTTGTCCATGCAGGCCGCGGCCGCGACTGCCGCCGGTACGTCGGCCCACGCGCCCCATCTCCGGGTCCGTGGCATCCCACACGGAGGCGCCGAGGCGGTCCGCGCCGGGGGTCTCCGCGTAGGGGTAGCGATCGAGTTCGCCCGGTCCGGCGAGGCCGGAGTCTGCGGAACGGGCTGCGGTCATCATGGCGTGCGCAAGGGTAGTCACGGATCCTTTGTCGGCGTTGGCTCCAACTCCCTTGAGGTCTTTGGTGAAAAGCACACGAAAGGGTGATCGCTCACACCGTCGCAATTGACGCCTTATCGGAAGGAAGTGGGCGTTCTGCGCGGAGTTGTGTGCATGAGGGGAACGCGCGTGCATGGACGGTCGTCATCGGACCCGGCTCCGTAGACTCGTGAGCAGATACGCGCAGAGCAGAGCCGTCAGTGACAACATCAGCGCGCCGGCGACGGGTTGGGCGATCACGCCTGCCGCGGCGGCCAGGTAGTGCTCGCCCCCGAACGGCCACCGCACCAGCACGAGCTCACGCAACCGGGTCGAGAACCCGGCGGCCGTCCGGACCGACGGGCCCTCCAGGACCTTTTGCACGACCGGCACGACGGCGATCGGCACGGCGAGGACGGCCGCGAGTCCGGCGGTCGTGGACCGGAAGACGCCCGCCGCCAGAACGCCCGCCCAGGCGCAGCCGACCACCAGACCGATCCAGCTCGCGCCCAGTTCGATCCAGTCCGGGGGAACTCCGGTCAGCTCCCGTCCGTAGAGAAGGTGGAGCAGTTCGGCGTCCACGCCCACCACGACGACCGCCAGCGTCAGCGCGGTGAGCGCGGCGACGACGAGCTTGGCGGCCAGCAGCCCCAGGCGGCGCGGGACGGTACCGCGGTCCACCGCCAGGGCAGGGTGACGGAACTCGTCGCCGAAGGCGAAGGCACCGAGCAGTCCCGCGCCGAGCGCCGCGGGCGGCAGCGGAAAGTCCCGCGGCCACGCGGCGAGCAGCCGCGACTGCGGCGTGTGGCCCGCCCTGGCCAGCAGCACGGAGACGACGGCGGAGGCGACGAGCACGACGGCCGCGGTCGTCCAGCCCGTACCGATCCCCGCCGCGCGCCGCAGTTCGTAGCGCAGGGGCCGCAGGGGGCCGACACCCGGGCGGACCGCGAGGGGCGGCGGAAGGGGGGACGAGGCGCGCGTGCCCTGCTCCTGCGCGGCCTGCGCGGAGGGCGTCGCGGCCTCGCCAGGACCCTTCTCGGGCTCCGGTACGGGTACCGGCCCCATGTCGCCCACCTCGTCCGCGAGTTGGTGTACGAGGATGCCGTGCCGGTAGGCGGTCTCGCCGATGTCGGCACAGGTGCTGCCGTACACGCAAAGGCGGTTGCCGTCCTCCCGGACGACCTCCACGGAGTGCCGGGCGGAGCGGGCCTCCTGGGTCAGCAGGGCACCGAGCCGGGCGGCGTGCGGGCTCCGGACGGCGACGCGCGGTCGCAGGCGGGTGCGTGAGAACTCGGCGGCCTCCTGGTCGGCGACCACCCTGCCCCGCTCCAGCGTGACGACCCGGTCGGCTGCGCTCGCGGCCTCCTTGGGGTCGTCCGTGGCGAACAGCACGGCGCCGCCCGCACCGGCATGGGCACGCAGAACCCCGTGCAGCCAGCGGCCTTCACGGGCGGAGAGTCCGTCGGCCGCACCGTCGAGGACCAGGGCGTGCGGATCCGGCAGCAGGGCGCAGGCCAGGCCCAGGCGGCGGTCCATGCCGCGCGAGAGCGTGCCCAGACGCTCGTCGCGCAGCCCGGCGAGACCCACCACCTCCAGGACGTCGTCGGCACGGGACGCGGGTACGCCCGCCGCCGCGCACAGCATGCGGAGTTGGCCCCGGACCGTGCGTGCCGGGTGCCCGGGGACCTCTCCCAGGAGGACACCCACCTCGCGCGAGGGATGGGGGACGCGATGGAGCGGGCGGCCCCTGAAGTAGGTGATTCCACGGCCCGGTTCGAGTTCGAGCATGAGTCTCAACGCGGTCGTCTTCCCCGCGCCCGGAGCTCCCAGGAGCGCCGTGACACGGCCGGCGGGCGCCTCGAAGGAGACGTCGTCGACGGCGGGGGGAAGCTCCTTGCGGGCATTGCTGGTCAGTCCGATGGCCTGGATCACCCGAAGCAAGATAGCGCTGTATGTACCTTTTTGTGGGCATCCTGGACCGACGCGAGGGCAGACTCCGTGCAGGTCCGGCCACTTGGCCGGACCGCCGGCCCCGGATGCGCCCGTCACATCGGCACGGGCCGGCCGGTCGGTCCCGGGCCGGCGTCAGACCTCCGGGCGGAGCATCGGCGGGTTGAGCAGGGTGGCCCCGCCGGCGCGGAAGAGCTGGGCGGGGCGGCCGCCCTGCCTGGTCGTCGTGCCGCCGGTGGGAACGAGGAAGCCCGGCGTTCCGGTCACCTTGCGGTGGAAGTTGCGAGGGTCGAGTGCCACACCCCATACCGCCTCGTACACCCGGCGCAGTTCGCCGACCGTGAACTCGGGCGGGCAGAAGGCGGTGGCCAGCGACGAGTACTCGATCTTGGAACGAGCGCGCTCCACACCGTCCGCGAGGATCTGGGCGTGGTCGAAGGCGAGCGGCGCGGCCTGCTCCCCGTCACGCCCGTAGCCACTCTGATGGAGCAGGTCCTCGACCGAAGCCCAGCGTGCGCTGTTGGCGTCTCCGCCCGCTCTCGGCGCCGGCAGGTCGGGCGCGAGGGCGAGATGGGCGACGCTGACGACCCTCATCCGCGGATCGCGCTTGGGGTCGCCGTAGGTCGCGAGCTGTTCCAGGTGCGCGCCGTTGGCCTGGGCGGGGGCGTCGGGGTCGTGGGCGCAGAGCCCGGTCTCCTCCAGCAGCTCCCGTGCGGCTCCCTGCGACAGGTCCTCGTCCGGCCTGACGAAGCCGCCGGGCAGCGCCCACCGTCCCTGGAAGGGCGGCTCGCCCCTCCGTACCGCCAGCGCGCAGAGGGCGTGACGACGCACGGTCAGTACGACCAGGTCGACGGTGACGGCGAACGGGGCGAAAGCTGACGGGTCGTAGGGCATGCCGCGATCATAGTCGTCTGCCTGACGATAAACACTCCCTTCGCCGGTCGCTCACGTGGCTGATCCGCCGCCCTCGGACAGGCCGCCGCGGTCTTCGGCGGCACCGGCCGCAGCCCTGGCTGGTTCTCAGGCTCCCAGCTGCAGTCCGTCGGCCGCCTCCTCCACCATGGCGAGGCCGAGCCTGCTGACGCGTACGGAGAAGGCGGCTCCCGCGACGCGCAGCCCGGTCAGCTCGATCTCTCCCAGCGGCGCCCCCCTGACCGGGCGCAGTGTCACCGTGCGGGCGGGGGCGTCGGGGCGGATTCCGGCGAGGGTGGTGAGCAGGAGGACACCGGCGGCCGCGGCCGTCGCCGCCGGTCTGCAGGCCATCGGGTGCGGCACCGGGGCGCCGCCCTCGGCGCGCTGTTCCCCCGCGTACATCTCGGGCAACCGGTGGCCGAAGGCCTCGGCGGCCGACAGCACGCCCCGCAGCAGCGAACCGGCCTCCTTCTCATAGCCCGCGGCGGCCAGCCCCGCCACGGCGAGAGCCGTCTCGTGGACGCGCACGGCACCGCTGCGATGCCCGAACGGGTTGTAGCCCACCTCCTTGACCCCGAGGCTGCGCAGCCCCCATCCCGAGTCCATGGCGGGTCCACCGAGCAGGCGCGCGAGCTGCTCCGTACGCACTCCGTCGAGCAGGCCCGGGGCCGGGGCGCCCGCGCCGAGCAGCCCGGTGTCGAGCAGGTGGACGCTGCCGGCGCCGAGATACGGCACGACCCGCTCCCCCGGCAGACGGGCCGCGGCCGGTCTGCCACCTCCTCTGTCCTCGATCCAGAAGTCCTCCCGGAACGCGGTCCTCATCTCCCCCGCCCATTCCCGCAACTCGGCGGCGCCTCCTCTGCCGTACGCGTCGAGGAGGTCCGCGCCCAGCAGGGCGGCCCGGTGAGCGTGCGCCTGGGTCTCACAGCGCCAGGGCCCGCCCGGATGCGGGTCCGGCAGATACACGCCGCCGCCGACAGCGGTGCGCAGCCACCGGAGGCACCGTTCCGCCGCGGGCAGCAGCTCCTCCGTCTCCGCCTCGGAGAGGCCCCAGCGGCGGGCCTCCGCCAGGACCACGGGAAAGAGCAGGGTCGCCTCCTGCCCCGTGCAGCTCGGTGGGAGGTGGGCACCGGTCTGCCGTCGCGGGCCTGGGATCAGGCCGGACCGTGGCCCCTCGCCCACGAGCTGGGTGCGGGCGAGGGTCCGCAGGGTGCCCGCGGCAAGGCGCGTGCCCAGCGGCAGGGTCATACGCGCCGCCGCGAGGGCCTCGGCCGGTGCCATGCCACAACGCCAGGGAGCCCCGGCCGCCAGGTGCGTGTCGGACGGCCGCACGGGGTCACGCAGGAGGAGGGCCTGAAGGTCCCCGATGCCGGTGCGCAGGAGCGCCCCGATCCGCGGGTCGTCACCGGTGGCCCGTGCCGGAGCGAACGGGCTCGTGGCGCCGCGCGCGACGGCCCGGACGGGCCCCGACCCTGCCGGTCCCACCCGCAGTTCCACACTCCGGCTGCCGCCGGGCGGCAGTTCGAACTCCCAGCGGAGCAGTCCCGCGGAGGCCAGCGCGTCCGAGGGCGGCGGGTCGGCCGTGACGACGGAGTGCACCGGGCCCGACGACCATCGCATGCCGGAGTCATGGACACTGGCCGGCAGGTCGGGTCCGGCTCTTCCCGCGGCGACCGCTCCCAGTTCGGCCAGATCCGTGCCGAGCGCCACCTCGACGGGCAGGCGCAGTGGTCGGCGGGCCGCGTTGCGCAGGGTGATCCGCTCCGTGCCGTCCGCGTACCGCACCCGTTCGACCAGGACGTCCGGGTCGGGTCCGCCGTCGGTGAACAGGCTGAGGGTCGCGACGAACCGGGCCTGGTCGGCCGCGATCATCCGCGCCTGCACGGCGAGCGGCTCCCGGCCGGCCACCCGCAGCCGGCACCGGGAGAGCACACGTCGGCCGGATCGGTAGAAGCCCTCGAGCCCGTGACCGGTCAGCTGTCCTTGTTCCGTCGAGATCGCCAGTCCCGGCAGGGCGACACAGATCAGCGTGGTGTGCGCGGCCGGCAGATCCATCGCGCCACGCTGCGCGGTCGGCGCCGTCTGCGGAGCCAGGACGGCACCACGGCCCAGGGAGGGCGGTGCGGACCTGCCGGGAGCGGGCGGGCCGTTGCCCGGAACGATCGGACCGGAGGGCGTGGAGGGCGTGGAGGACGGGTTGGGCAGAGGCATGGGGCGGCTTCTTCCGTGCTCCGCTCGCCGGGTGCGTGCTCGGCGATGTGTGGGGTTCGGCGATACCTGCGGGTCAGGGCCGGGTCACGTAGAGGGCTCGGCAATGTGTGCGACTCCGACGGGACGGGGCCGGTGCGACGAAACGGCGCAGCCGGGAGCGGCACCACTCGGATGAACGGGGCGGGCGTCGCCCGAGTCACGCACGGGTCCGCTCCTGCCCACCGATCGGACCCGCCGGATCGTCTCCCTCACGTCTCCTCTTCCGCTCTCTCAGGTGTCCCCCTTCGGCGTCCCGGATTGTCCGGCGCTCCGACGGGACCGGGCCGCACCGCCTGCACGGTCACCACCCCGGTTCGGTCCTTCCGTTGCGAGGGCGCCGGAAGCGGCAGGCGCGGAGCGGGGTCGGCGCGTGTCCCCGGCGCCGTCCGACCGGGAGCCGGGGCGGTCGGCAGCGCTCTCCGTGGCCCGCGTCCTGCGCCGGCGGCGGGAAGGGGGCCGGGACGACTTCACCGGAGCGGGGCCGGAGGTCCCGTCGGCGCCGACGGGTGACGGCGACGGCGACGGCGACGGCGACGAAGCATTCGTGTCCGTGTCCATGTCCGCGCCTGGGTCCGTGCCTGGGTCCGTGGCCTCGTCGATGTGGTTCGTGACGTGGTCCGTTCGTCCACCGCGGAGGCAGCGGCGAATCGACTCCGGGTCCAGGCCCTCGTTGCACGCCTGGTGGAGGAGGCGGGCGAAGAGGTACGCGGAATCCGCTCCGAGCGCCATGGCCAGGGCTTCGCGGGCTTCCAGTTCGTCACCGCAGGACCAGGCGACCCACCCGGCGAGCGTGAGCGGAGCCGCGGCGTGCTCGCCGTACGATCCGACGCAGCGGCGGGCCAGAGCTCGCCAGAGACGCAGGGCCGGTCCGGCCTCGTCGCCCTCCATCCACTGCGCCGCCCGGTCCCGTGTCGTGCGGTCCTGCAAGCCGAGGATCAGCATGGCCGCCTCGTCGTGCCGCAGCAGTTCGTCGTCCCGGAGATCCGCCGGAGGGATGCCGGAGCCACGGGCCACAGGGGTGGCGTCCGCGAACCGGCGCATGACCTGGCCGGCCAGCTCCAGGGTCTGGGCCGCCACACCGGCGCGGCTCTCGTCGTCCAGGATGCGGGGAATCAGCGCCGCGCTCATCGCGTCCAGGGCGGACTCCTGTTCCGGCGCGGCCTTTGTCTGCCACGGGGTGAGCCTCGCCCGCAGTTCTCGCAGGGTTCCCCGGATCTGCAGACCGGCGTAGGTGGCGGCCGCGGCCAGCACCGAGGTACCGGGGAGCCCCATGGCTGTACCGTCCGACGGGCAGCAGTGCTCGCTCGGGCAGCAGTACGACCAGAAACGGCCGTCCGAAATGCACAGGGCCTCGATCACCGGGACGTCGAGCGCCCCGCAGGCGGTGCGGAGCAGTTGCGCGAGCGGGCGCAGACGCTCCATGACCGCGCGGCCCGATTCCCCCTCCCCCGGGTCCTGGCAGAGGAAGGCGACCATGCTCTCGGGCAGGGCGCCCCTTCGTTCGCTGCCCTTCACGAGGCCGTGCGTCAGCTGATGCGCCGCGGAGGGCCAGTCGTCCCCGTTGCCTGGAATGCCGAGCCGGGCCCGTCCGCCGAACCGGCCGCGCCCGTCCCTGTCGTGGAGGGCGACGAGCACGATGCTGTCCTCGGGCCGGTACCCGAGCAGATACGGCAGGGCGTCGGCCAGTTCGGCCGGGGTGCGGAGGGTGACCTGACGCTCGGGGCCCGGGGCGTCGACCGCGCCATGTACCCGGCCGACGGGGACAGCGTCGTCATAGTCCCTCTTCCGCCTGCCGCGGCCCGCACCCGGTCCGCCTCGTCCCGCGCCGAATCCGGCATGATCCGCGCTCGGTCCGGCATGGCCCGGTCCGTCCGTCGCGGGCCGCTTCCCCTCCCTTTCCCTGTCCCGCGCGGCCATTTCGTCGCATCCGCCGGTGTCACCGTCGCCGAGGTTCCCGGCCGGTTCGATGTGGTTCGTCATGCCGTGACCATCCCGCGAATCCGGGAATCGCGCTCTGCCCTGTGGATAACCAGGGCCATGCTCACGTCAGGACTTGTCCACAGTCGACAGGGCTCATTCGCGCGATGTCCGACCCATCGGGTTGCATGGGGCCATGAGCAACGAAGAGCTGCATGCCGCGGCCGACACCGTCCTCGCCCGCCTCGTCGGCGCGCCGGGAGGCGACGCCCGGCTGCGCGGGGACCAGTGGCGCGCCATCGAGGCCCTGGTGGCCGACAAGCGCAGGGCCCTGGTGGTGCAGCGCACCGGCTGGGGCAAGTCCGCCGTGTACTTCGTCGCGACCGCGCTGCTGCGGGAGCGTGGGGCAGGCCCCACCGTCATCGTCTCCCCGCTCCTGGCGCTCATGCGCAACCAGGTCGAGGCGGCGGCACGCGCCGGCATCAGAGCGCGGACCATCAACTCGTCCAACACGGAGGAGTGGGACACGATCCAGGACGAGGTGGCCGCGGGTGAGGTCGACGTCCTCCTGGTGAGCCCCGAGCGGCTCAACAACCCGGACTTCAGGGACCAGGTGCTGCCCAAACTCGCCGCGGCGACCGGCCTCCTCGTGGTGGACGAGGCACACTGCATCTCCGACTGGGGCCACGACTTCCGGCCGGACTACCGCCGTCTGCGCACGATGCTGGCCGACCTCCCCCCGGGTGTCCCGGTCCTGGCGACCACCGCCACGGCCAACGCGCGCGTGACGGCCGACGTCGCCGAGCAACTGGGCACCGGCGGCAGCACGGACGCCCTGGTCCTGCGGGGCCCGCTGGACCGGGAGAGCCTGAGCCTCGGTGTGCTGAGGCTGCCGGACGCCGCCCACCGGATGGCCTGGCTCGCCGAGCACCTGGGTGAGCTGCCCGGCTCCGGGATCATCTACACGCTCACGGTGGCCGCCGCCGAGGAGGTCACCGCCTTCCTCCGGCAGTGCGGGCACACCGTGACCTCGTACACGGGGAAGACGGAGAACGCGGACCGTCAGCAGGCGGAGGAGGACCTGCTCGCCAACCGGGTCAAGGCCCTCGTGGCCACCTCGGCGCTGGGCATGGGCTTCGACAAGCCCGACCTCGGTTTCGTGGTGCACCTGGGCTCCCCGTCCTCACCCATCGCCTACTACCAGCAGGTGGGCCGCGCGGGCCGCGGAGTGGAACATGCCGAGGTGCTGCTCCTGCCCGGCAAGGAGGACCAGGCGATCTGGCAGTACTTCGCGTCGATCGCCTTTCCTCCGGAGGAGCAGGTCAGGCGCACCCTGGACGTGCTGGCCCAGGCGGGCCGTCCGCTGTCGCTGCCCGCGCTCGAACCACTGGTGGAGCTGCGCCGGTCCCGGCTCGAGACGATGCTCAAGGTCCTGGACGTGGACGGCGCCGTGCAGCGCGTCAAGGGTGGCTGGGTCTCCACGGGCGCCCCGTGGGTGTACGACACCGAGCGCTACGCGTGGGTCGCCAAACAGCGCGCGGCCGAACAGCAGGCCATGCGCGACTATGTGGCGACGACCGACTGCCGGATGGAGTTCCTGCGCCGGCAGCTGGACGACGAGGGGGCCGTCCCGTGCGGCCGCTGCGACAACTGCACCGAGCCGCGGTTCTCCGACGGCGTGTCCTCCTCCGCACTGGACACGGCACGCGGGGAGCTCGACCGCGCGGGCGTCGAGGTGGAGCCCCGGAAGATGTGGCCGACGGGTCTGCCCGCCGTGGGCGTCGACCTGAAGGGACGTATCCCGGTCGGCGAACAGGCCGCGACGGGGCGGGCACTGGGAAGGCTTTCGGACATCGGCTGGGGCAACCGGCTGCGGCCGATGCTCGGCCCCCAGGCGCCGGACGGACCCGTTCCGGACGATGTGGCGCAGGCCGTCGTCGGCGTGCTGACCGACTGGGCGAAGGGTCCGGGCGGCTGGGCCTCGGGCGGTTCCGACGCCCTGCCGAGGCCGGTCGGTGTCGTCACCATGGCATCGCAGCGCAGGCCGCACCTGGTCCGGTCACTGGGCGCGCGGATCGCCGAGGTCGGCCGATTGCCTCTGCTGGGCTCCCTCGCGTACGCACCGGGCGCCGACGCCTCGCAGGCCTCCAGAAGCAACAGCGCGCAGCGACTGAAGGCCCTGGACGGCGCGCTGGTGGTGCCGCCCGCTCTGGCCCAGGCGCTCGCCGATGCCGAAGGACCCGTCCTGCTCGTGGACGACTCGACCGAGACCGGCTGGACGCTCGCGGTGGCCGCGCGCATGCTCCGGCGGGCCGGCGCAAGGGGGGTGTTGCCGCTGGTCCTCGCCATGCAAGGGTGATACTGGCGCGACGTGGGTAGATACCGGGCAGGGATATATGCGACGGATCGCCAAATAGCGGTTCGGTGGCCCCAATTGCTCGTTGCCGCAACCAAGTTCGACAGGAAGAATTGGTCTCGCGCCCCGCGTGGTCTTCCGAGACCCCCCGTTCGGGCTGTGCTGCGGCGCGCTCCCCCAGTCCGACCCCCGCCCGCAGCGCGGGCGCGTAGCCGAAGGGAGGACCGTGACCTTCGGATTCGCTCCGTCCTCGTCGGCGTCGATGTCGACGTCCGCCACTTCCGCCAACCCACTGGCCCGGATGCTCGAACCCGCCGAATGGGCCGCTGCGGGGATTCCACTCCTGAGCAATCCCCGGGAGGTCGTCAGCGGGCTGCACTCCCGGCATCGGCCCAGGCCCGGGACCGCGATCGTGGCGGTGCTGGGTCCCGACGAACGGCTGAACGCGAGCGCCTCCTTCATCCGGCGGCCAGCTCCGGCGGACGGCTGGATGTTCCGCAACGCGCTGCTCTCGCAGCTGCGCCGGATCGTCCCGCACGATTTGCGGCGCCGCACGCCGGTGCGTACGGCCGTGCTGCTCTACTGCCGTGACGGCGACGCGCGTTGGACGGAGGAGGACGGGGCGTGGATGTGGGGGCTGCGGGACGCCTGCACCCTGCACGGACTGCGCTGCGGGGCCTACATCACACTGACACGTGACGGCTGGCAGGTGCTCGGCGAAGGACGTGGGGGGCGGCGGCCCAATGCGGACTCGCCGCCGGAGTCGCTGGATGCGTCGGCGATGACCGAGGCGATACAGCCGCGTACCGGTGGCGTCGCTTCGGAGGTACTGCGGCGCGCGGCCGCCCGCTGAGCCGACGACCACCGCCGGCGCCGTCGGTGAAGCCGTCGGATGAGCCGTCGGGGAACAGGCACGGACGCGGATACGGGCTGTCGTTGCGGCCCGGTCCACCTCTGTGGCCCCGCGCTCTGTGCGTCCGCGCGGATCAGCGAGCGCCCTTCCTTCGCGGGGCCGCACACGGACCGGAACCCGGCCGCGGGACCACGGCGGACCGGCGAGGGCACGACGTGCGGGACTGAGGACTCTACGGCCCCGTGCGCCTGCGTGCCTGCGCCTGGCTCCTGGGGCTCCTGGCTCCTGGCTCCTGGCTCCTGCGCAGCTGTGCCCGACTGCCGTGCGTCAGGAGAAATTGCCTGGCGCACGGCAGCCGGGCACAGCGCTCTCACGATGACGGCCGACGCCGGCACGTTCCCGTACCGGCACACGTCGGACCGCCCTCCGTGCTTGTCGCACGCTCCGGTCAGGTGCCACCGCGGTGGCACCTGCGCGGCGTGAAGCCCCCGGAAGAGCGGGAGTCCTCAGACCGCCGCACTCAGCACCGAGTTGATCCGCTGCGGTTCCCCGCAGACGATCAGCAAGGTGCCCGCTCGGCCGCGGGCCAGCGGCAGGGCGGTGGCAGCGGTGGAGTCGGGTCCGCCGTTGACGGCGACCACCACCACGGGCCGGGACGCGGCACGACCGAGAGCGGAGGCGTCGGCGTAGAACACGTCGTCCCCCGCGTCGTGCTGGGCCCAGTACGCGGCCTCGCCGAAGGAGAGCTCGTGCGCGGCCCACGGGTGCGGTTCGCCGGTGGTGATCACCAGCACCTCACCGGGGGTCGTGCCCGAGTCGAGGAGTAGGTCGACCGCTTCCTCGGCGGCGTCCAGCGCACCCTCGGCCGAAGCCGGGATCACCTGGATCTGCGGAGTCGGGGCAGCGGCGGGGGCCGCCGGAGCGGCAGGCTCCGACTTGGCCACGGCCGTGTCGCGCGGCGTGCGTTGCACAGGCGGCATCGGCCGGACAGGACCCGGACGGCCTGGACGCGGCGGAGCCGCGGGACGGGGGCCGGGTACGGGACGGGGGGTCGGCGCGGTACGGCCGGTGGCCGGACTGACGCGGGGACCCTGGGCACTCTCGTGAATCTGAGGCTCCTCGGGAATGAGAGGCATGAGCTGATTTTTATCAAACACCGGTGCGACACGCGTAGGCGGGTGGCACATGAGTGCGAACGGAATCGTCAGAAATCGAAGCCGAGTTGCCCCTCGATCTCCGGAACGCTTCCGTCCGCCCAACTGCGGACCTTCTTGAGGTGCCGCCACTGGGGCAACGCATCAAGATACGCCCACGACAGCCGGTGGTACGGGGTGGGGCCCCGCATCTCCAGCGCGGCCCTGTGCACCGGTGACGGGTACCCGGCGTTGGCCGCAAAACCGAAGTCTGCATGGTCGACACCCAGTTCGGCCATCATTTTGTCGCGCTGGACCTTGGCGATCACCGAGGCGGCCGCGACGGCGACGCAGGACTGATCGCCCTTGATCACCGTACGGACCCGCCACGGGGTGCCCAGATAGTCGTGTTTTCCGTCGAGGATGACCGCGTCGGGACGCACCGGCAGCGCTTCGAGGGCGCGACAGGCGGCCAGCCGCAGTGCGGCCGTCATCCCCAGTTGGTCGATCTCCTCCGGGGAAGCATGCCCCAGGGCGTGCGACGTCACCCACTCGGCCAGTATCGGCGCGAGCGCTGTGCGCCTCTTGACGGTGAGGAGCTTGGAGTCGGTGAGGCCTTCGGGTGGGCGACGCAGGCCCGTGACCGCCGCGCAGACGGTGACCGGGCCGGCCCAGGCCCCGCGCCCCACCTCGTCGACACCGGCAACGGTCTTCGCTCCGGTCGTGGCGCGCAGGGAGCGCTCGACGGCGTGGGTAGGTGCTTCGTACGGCATGACGCGATCAGCCTACGCCGCCCGCAACCCCGTACGACACCCTGGTTCCCCGAAGCACCCCGAGGGCCTCCGCCCGAGCGCCCGGAAAGCCACGGCCACCGATCACAGCCACGGTCACGGCCCATCCGCAGCCGCACCGGCCAGAGACCGGTCAGAGACCGGCCAGGGGCCGGTCAGGAGCCGGTCAGGAACCTTCCGGCCGCAGCAGCGGGACCATGAACTGGTCGATCATCTCCTCGATGTCCCGCTCGCTCCATTCACTCGCGCACACCTTCGAGCGGTACATCATCATGGCCGGAATGGCGTCGAAGACGTAGGAGTTGGCCGCGTCCGACCGCACCTCTCCCCGGCGGATTCCCCGCTCGACGATCTCACCGAGCAGACGGACGGTCGGCTCGATGACCCCCTTGAGGATCACTTCCTGGAAGCGTCCGGCCTGGGACGCGTCGCATTCGT
Source organism: Streptomyces sp. V3I8 (assembly GCF_030817535.1). NCBI lineage: Bacteria > Bacillati > Actinomycetota > Actinomycetes > Kitasatosporales > Streptomycetaceae > Streptomyces > Streptomyces sp. V3I8. The sequence continues at coordinate 2,463,088 of NZ_JAUSZL010000002.1, forward strand.
GAATCACCGAGCGAAGGGCGAACCCGGGGCGCGAGAACATCGCCTTCCGGGCCCGTCGGCACAGTTCCAGCAGGTCGTCCCGCGCGCTTCCCAGGTCGGGCACGTTCTGCAGCGGGGGCAGTCCCGCCTGGAGCGCGTCCGCGACGAGGTCCTCCTTCGAGGGCCAGCGGCGGTAGACCGCCGCCTTGCCGGTCTGGGCGCCGGCCGCGACGCCCTCCATCGTGAGGCCGTTCCAGCCGACCGTACTGAGCTGTTCCAGTGCGGCGTCGAGGATCGCGCGTTCGAGTACGGCGCCGCGCCTGCGCGGGGCAGCCGCCTGAGCGGGGGCGGCCGTCCAACTCGAGCTAACCATGGGCCTGTCTCCGTTTGAGCGGGTGAGTGGCACGCGCGTTCGCACGTACGTGCCGGACGGACCGGGGTCCGTGGGCGGGCGGATGACAAAAAGCGGCAGCGACTTCAGTGAACGCTTGCGTTCACTGTCGGGGACTCACTACCTTTTGACGCGGCAGTGAACGCGAGCGTTCACTAACGCACTCGTGGGGGGCTCGACAGTGACAACCTCTCCTTTGATGCAGGACCAGAAGCCGGGAGCGGCCCGCCGGGAGGGGCATCCCGGCATCGCACTCGCCGTCATCGCGGCCTGCCAACTCATGGTGGTACTCGACGCGACGATTGTGAACATCGCGCTCCCGCACATTCAAGGCGCCCTGAAGTTCTCCACCACGGATCTCACCTGGGTGGTCAGCGCCTACACACTCACCTTCGGCGGTCTGCTGCTGCTCGGTGGCCGGGCCGGCGACATCCTGGGCCGGCGCCGCGTCTTCACCACCGGCATCCTGCTCTTCACGGCCGCCTCGCTGCTCGGCGGCTTCGCCCAGGAGCCCTGGCAGCTGCTGGCGGCACGCGCCCTGCAGGGGGTGGGCGGCGCGATCGCCTCCCCCACCTCGCTGGCGCTGATCACCACGACGTTCCCGGAGGGGCCCGAGCGCAACAGGGCGTTCGGGGTCTTCGCCGCGGTCTCGGCCGGTGGCGGCGCGATCGGTCTGCTGGCGGGCGGCATGCTCACCGAGTGGCTCGACTGGCGCTGGGTGCTCTTCGTCAACGTACCCATCGGTCTGCTGATCGTCCTGGTCACGCCGCTCTACATCAGCGAGTCCGAGCGGCATCCGGGGCGCTTCGACATCGCCGGGGCGATGACCTCGACGCTCGGTATGGCCTCGCTCGTCTACGGCTTCATCCGGGCCGCGGAGGAGGGCTGGCGGGACAGTCCGACCATCGCGTCCTTCGGAGCCGCGGTCGTCCTCCTGGTGGCGTTCGCGCTGATCGAGTCGCGGGCCGGGGAGCCGATCACCCCGCTGCGGATGTTCGCCGACCGCAACCGCTCGGGCACGTACGTGATCATGCTGAGCCTGGCCGCGGCGATGTTCGGCATGTTCTTCTTCATCGTCCTCTTCGTGCAGAACGTGCTGCAGTACACGCCGATCGAGGCCGGTCTGGCGTTCCTGCCCATCACGGTCGCGATCGTCGCCGGCGCGGGCCTGTCGCAGCGGTTCCTGCCGGTGCTCGGCCCTAAGCCGTTCATGGTCGTCGGATCGTCCCTGGTGGCGCTCGGGCTCGGCTGGCTGACCTTCATCGATCCCGGCAGTTCGTACGTCAGCGGCGTGCTCGGTCCGATGCTGCTGTTCGGCTTCGGCATGGGGCTGAACTTCGTGACGCTCACCCTGACCGCGGTCTCCGGAGTGGCCCCGCACGAGGCGGGCGCCGCGTCGGGCCTGCTCAACGCCATGCAGCAGGTCGGTGGATCGCTCGGCCTCTCCATCCTGACCACGGTGTTCGGCACGGCGAGCCGCGAGGAGGCGGAGAAGCAGGTGGCGGACTTCATGGCCACCGCCTCGGCCGAGCAGAAGGCGGAGTTCGCGAGGACGCACCAGCTGCCGGCGCCCTGGAGCCACGAAGTGCTCTCGCACGGCATCTCCACGGCCTTCATCCCGGCCGTGGGCATGGCCGTACTGGCCCTGCTCATCGCCACCCTGGTGGTCAGGGTCCGCAGGAGCGACCTGGAGGCCCTGTCGGGCACGGCGGGACCCGCGGCGGGCTAGGCGACCGCCCGCGCGACAGGCGGGCCGCACAGCACCCGCGAAGCGGAACGGAGCGGAGCCTGCCGCGCTGCCCGCCACCGTCACGGCTGCCACTGTCACGACTGCCACCGTCAGGTCTGCCACGGCCACTGCCACTGCCACGGCTGCCATCGTCACGGCCGGCGCCGGCCGCCGTCGAACCCGGAGCACGGGCCGGGTCGCTGCCCTCAGGGACGGCGACCCGGCCCGTTCGGTGCGCACGCCGGTCGCGACCGGCGTGCGTCCCGCCTCAGCCGTACGCCAGCTCCAGGTCCAACCGGTTGCACTCGCGCCGGTCGGCCTCGGGGGACAGGTCACGCCCGTCGAGGACGTCCCGGGCGTGTGCCTCCCCCCAGCTCGTGGCGTACCAGGGGTCGGCGTGTCCTTCCAGGTCCTCCGCCATGTGTGTCAGGGCGCAGGACCGCAGCGGCTCGTCGAGCCTGTCCAGCGCGGGTACGGCATCGGCGGACAGCCCGCGTGCGTACGCGAGGTCGAAGCGGCCCGTCTCCTCGTACCGCTGGACGTTGCGCTCGGCGATCAGGGCGTCCGGCGACAGGATCCCGAAGGCAAGGACCCCCGCGGCGGCACTGGCCAGCACGGCGCGCGGCAGCCAGCGGGCGCCCAGCACGCCGGCCGCCATGATGAGCACGATGACCAGGCCCAGCCACAGTTCGACGCTCACCACGGAGATGCGCAGCCGGGTCAGCCCGTACGCCTGCACGTACATGTCCATGCGCCGCACCGCCGAGGCCACGACGACGAGGGCGAGGGCGCAGAGGGTGCCGAGGACTGCGCGTACCAGCGTCCAGTCACGCGCGCCGTCCCGCGGGGCCCAGCGCAGGGCGAGGACGATGACCACCAGGGTGAGGAGCGTGACGAGGAGCAGCTGCCAGAAGCCCTGCCGCGCGTAATCGGCGTACGTCAGTCCGGTCTTCTCCAGTACGGCGTCGTACCCGCCGAACAGGACGGCCAGCTGGACGGCGTTGAAGGCCGCGAAGAGCGCGGCCAGCACGATCAGGGGCAGCGCCCACTCGACGCGTCCGCGAGCACGTCCCGACGGCACCTCGACGCGGTCCCACCGGAGGGGCGCCGCGGCCGTGTGCGCGGCTGCCAGGGCGCCGGCCACGCCGATCACGAACAGGACGACGTGCCAGGGGCCGCCGGAGACCGACGCGTCCGGTACGAGGCTTCCGAGGAGGTCCGCGAAGGCCGCGTCCGCCCCGGCGAACAGGGCGCCGAAGACCACCAGCAGGACCACGGCCACCGCGGTCGCGCGCAGTACCGGGCCCACGTTGCCGCGGGTGCCGTCGGTCCGCGCGCGCAGTCCGCGCCAGCCCCAGGCCGGTCCGGTGAGCAGCGAGGTGTAGAGGCCGATCGGGCCGAACAGCATGCCGGTCCAGGTACGGCCGCCGTGCAGCGCGATCGAGCCCACCGCCGCGGCCGCGACCACGGCCAGGAAGGACGGCCAGTCGGCGTCGCGCAGCGCGGGAACGATCAGCAGGGCGAGTCCCCCGGTGCCCCACACCAGCGTCCAGGGACGCGGGCGTCGTCCCGCCCTGCCCGCGGCGAAGTACGCGCCGAGCGTGAGCGGGATCGCCACCAGCAGGAGGTTGAGCGCCAGCCCCTCGCCGAGCAGGAGCATGCTGAGCAGGCCGGTGGCCAGGACGGACCAGAGCGTCGCGGTACGGACCGGTGCGGGAGTCCTCGCCTGGATGTCCGCGAACCAGGACTCGACGGCGGGACCGCCCCCGGAGTCGTCCCTGAAGTCGTCCCTGAAGTCCTCCCCGGAGTCGTCCTCGGAGTCGTCCTCGGCGAAGTCGTCCCCGCTCTTCCCCGGCCCGGCGGCGGTGCCACGGTCCCGGGCCGCAGGAAGAGTGCCCTCCGCCTCGGTCACTGAACCCGCCGAACCTGCCGAACCTGCCGAATCCATCGAATCTGTTGAACCCGCTGAACCCGCGGACTCCGCGGACTCCGCTTCCGGTCCTCTCGGCTCGGCCTCGGACGGCTTGTCGGACACAGGACCCCCTCCCGGCCGGTCCCGGCAGCACGCCGCGCGGAACCGCGGGGAAGCTCGGTGACCGGTTTCTCGTCGGCACCGCCGCGTGATGATCAACGAGCGGCGTGGCGGAAAGGTTAACCGGGGCACAGTCGGCAGAGCCCGCCACCGTCGCTCTGTGGCAGGGCTGTGACAGTGATCGACCGGCGGACCGGGGAAAGGCGCACACGCGCGCGTGCGGCCCGAGAGCCCGACCCGTGGCCACCACACCACACCGCTCAACGCAGTGCTCCGTACGCCTCACTCAAGAAGCAGCCCCCGGCGTCCACCCCGGCAACGCCTCCGTCCGCCGCGCCCACTCCCGTGGCGGCGCCCCCGCCGTCCCCGCGGCGGCCACGACACCTCCGACGATCGCGCACGTCGTGTCCATGTCGCCGCCCACCTGCGCGGTCGCCCAGAAGCCCTCTTCGTAGTCGCCGAGGGCCCGCGCCGCCGACCAGAGGGCGAAGGGCACCGTGTCGTGCGCGCTCGTGCGCCGTCCGCAGCCGAGGACGGCCGCCACGGTGGTCGTGTCGCCGTAGTCGAGCATGTCCCGGGCGCGCCGCAGTCCCGCCTCGACAGCGCTGCGCGGCACGAGGGCGATGACCCCGTCGAGCAGGGCGCCGGGCGCGGGCGGGCCTTGTGGCGCCGCGACCAGTGCGGCGGCGGCCGCCACGGCCATCGCGCCGACCACCGCCTCGCGGTGCTGATGGGTGGGGTAGGCCGAGATCTCCGCCTGGTGCGTGGCCTGCTCCGGATCGTCCGCGTACCAGGCGCCCAGGGGGGCGATGCGCATCGCGGCGCCGTTGCCCCACGAGCCCTGCCCCCGGAAGAGGGCCGAGGCCGGCCCGCGCCAGTCGCCGTCCTTCCCGATCTGCCGCAGCAGCCGGTCGACGGCGGGCCCGTACCCCCGGTCGGCGTCGTGGTGCGCGGCGAAGGAGCGGGCCAGGGCGTCCTGGTCGATGCGCTGGTGGGCGGCCAGGGTGGCCACTACGGACGCGGCCATTTCCGTGTCGTCGGTCCACTTCCAGGGCCCGGGCGGCAGTGCGCGGTCCTTGAGCAGCGGGTAGTTCGCCGGCATGAAGAACTGCGAGCCCAGCGCGTCCCCGACCGCGAGCCCGCGCAGGCTGTCGAGGGCGCGGCCGAGGCGCCCGGCGGAAGAGCGGTCGGCGGTCATCGCACTGTCACCTTGTCCACTTTATCCACTGATTCCGTACAGTTGCGGATCTCCGTACGGTTCCGGGTCGCGCCAGCGTTCGAAGGGACGGTCGATCGTGTACTTGTCGTCCTCACCCAGGACGAGCATCCGCATCTCGGCGTTCCCCGGGTTCGACAGCGACTCGAACTCGGCGACCGTCCAGTGGAACCAGCGCATACAGAACAGCCGCATGGCCAGGCCATGCGTCACGAGGAGCACGTTGGGCGGGTGGTCGGACGCCTCGAAACTCCGGAACAGACTCTCCAGGAAGTTGCCGACCCGGTCGTACACGTCGGCGCCGGACTCGCCCTGCGCGAAGCGGTAGAAGAAGTGCCCGTACGCGTCGCGGTACGCCTTCTGCAGGCGTACGTCGTCCCGGTCCTGCCAGTTCCCCCAGTCCTGCTCACGCAGCCGGGGCTCCTCCCGGACCCGTACCTGCCCCGGGTCGAGGTGGAAGGCGCGGAAGGTCTCGTGCGTGCGGCGGTACGGGGAGACGTACACGCTCACCTGCTCGTTGCCGAAGACCTCTCTGAGCCGTTTGCCCGTCTCCTCCGCCTGCCGCCACCCCTTCTCGGTGAGCGCCAGGGCGTGGTCGGGTTCCCGCTCGTAGACGGAGTCATCGGCATTGCCCACCGACTCGCCGTGCCGGACAAGGACGATGCGCCGTGGACGTGCCATACCGGAACCCTAGATCGGGTCACGCCCGATCGAGCACTCGTACGGGCTCCATACGTCACAGGTCACACGAATCGGAGCTCTGGGACCGTTCAGGGCCTGGGGTCGTTCGGAACCCTCGGTCCATTCGGAACCCTCGGTCCATTCGGAACCCTCGGTCCATTCGGAACCCTCGGCCGTTCGCGGCCCTCGGCCCGTTCGCGGCCCTCAGACGGTCCAGGTCGGTTCCAGCTGGACTATGTCCCCCGTGAGCGCCGCGACGTCCGCCTCTATCTGGGCCCGCAGGGCGAGCCGCTCCACGCGTTCGGCGCGGTACTTGCCGTGCTCGGCGGCCGACTGCCACATCGACAGGACCAGGAACTCGTGTCCGGGAGCCTCCCCGAACAGACCCCGGACCATGCCGGGCGAACCGGCCATCGCCGGGTTCCAGACCTTCTCCTGCATCAGGGCGAAGTGCTCGGCGCGCTCCTCGTGCACACGGCAGTGCGCCACCCGCACCAGATCGACCTCGGTGAAGCGCGGTTCGAAGCCGGTCTTCACGTCGAAGCGGTGATCGAAGAGCGTGGCGTGCTGATCCTTGAAGGTGCCCGCCTGCGAGGAGGCCAGCCGGTCATGGGAACGCGCCATGAAGGAGTCGTAGAAGGCACGGCTCTCCCAGAAGGCGAAGATGTGGGCGACTCCGGGCCTCCCCCGGCTCCAGCCCCCGCCCTGTCCCCGGAAGCCCGGCTCCCCCAGAAGTCCCGCCCACTTCCGCTGCCCCCGCTCGAAGCCGCGGCGGTCGACCACGGTGCAGCGAATCCACTTGACCAGCACCGCGCCATCGTACGGCCCAGGGACGTGGCGCCGGTCATGCTCGGGCGGACTGCCTGCGAGCGAGCGCCCCCGTGCGCGTGACACGATGGGTAACACGCCGCACCTGCGCAGCAGTTGAGGCGTCCGACGCAGGGGATCCGGAGGGAGATGCGGTGAACGGCCTGAACAAGGGCATCAGCAAGGTCGAGGTCTCGGTGAAGTGGGATCCCAGTTCACCCGGTGAACCGGCCATCGATCTCGACATCGTCGCCGCCACCTACCTCGCGACCGCCAATCACGAGAATCCCGACTACGTGGTGCACTTCGGCAGCCGCTCCCCGGACGGCACCATCTACCTCGACCGGGACAGCAAGGACGGCAAGGGCTTCGGCTGGGACGAGGTGATGACCCTGGAGCTGTCCCGTCTCAACGCCCGCTACGCGCGCGTGATGGTCGGTGTCGCCATCCAGCAGCGCGCCGGGCGGCGCACGTTCGCGAGCGTGCGCAACCCGGCCCTGCGCATCCGCGAGGGCCACACCGTGCTGGCCGAGGGCGACTTCAACGGCGTCCTCGGGGCCACGGCCACGACGGTCGCGGAGTTCGTCCGTGACGACTCCGGGGAGTGGACCTTCCGTCCGGCGGTCCGCGGTTTCGACGCGGACCCGGCGACCTTCGCGCGGATCATGGGCAGCGCCGAGAACGCCTGACCCGCGCCATGCATGAGGGAGGGGCGGTACGGCCGGTGGCCGTACCGCCCCTCCCCCGTGCGGGCACCGTCCGGGTCCACGCCCGGACGGTACCCGTGGTGATCAGCTGCAGCCGCTGGTCGAGCCGCAGCCCTCGCAGATGTAGCAGGAACCGGCCCGCTGCATCTTCGTACCGCAGGAGAAGCACAGGGGGGCGTCCGCCTGGATGCCCAGCTGCATCTCCACCAGCTCGGCGCTGGTGTGGGCCTGCTGCGGGGCGGGCTTGACCGCTTCGACCTCGGCCTTCGGGGTGACGACGGCCTTCAGCTCCTGCGCGCGGGGCGCGGACTGGGCCAGCCCCTCGACGTCGACGTCGACGTCTTCCTCGCTCGACTCGTACGAGCCCGTCTCCAGGTGGCGCTGGCGCTCGTCGATCGAGTGGATGCCGAGCGCGGAGCGCGTCTCGAAGGGCAGGAAGTCGAGCGCCAGGCGGCGGAAGATGTAGTCGACGATCGACTGCGCCATCCGCACGTCCGGGTCGTCCGTCATGCCGGCCGGCTCGAAGCGCATGTTGGTGAACTTCGAGACGTACGTCTCCAGGGGCACGCCGTACTGCAGGCCCACGGAGACCGCGATCGAGAAGGCGTCCATCATGCCCGCGAGGGTGGAGCCCTGCTTCGACATCTTCAGGAAGACCTCGCCGAGACCGTCGTCCGGGTAGGAGTTGGCGGTCATGTAACCCTCGGCGCCGCCGACCGTGAAGGACGTGGTGATGCCGGGACGGCCCTTGGGGAGGCGCTTGCGGACCGGGCGGTACTCGACGACCTTCTCGACCGCGGTACGGATCGTGTCCTCGGCCCTGGCCGTGACGGCGTCGGTCGCGGTCTTCTCCTTCTCCTTGGTCTTCGCGGAGAGGGGCTGGCCGACCTTGCAGTTGTCGCGGTAGATCGCGAGCGCCTTGACGCCCATCTTCCACGCCTCGAAGTAGACCTCTTCGACGTCCTCGACGGTCGCCGTCTCCGGCAGGTTGACCGTCTTGGAGAGCGCGCCGGAGATCCAGGGCTGGATCGCGGCCATCATGCGGACGTGGCCCATCGCGGAGATGGAACGCTCGCCCATGGCGCAGTCGAAGACCTCGTAGTGCTCGGCCTTCAGGCCCGGGGCGTCGATCACGTTGCCGTGGTCGGCGATGTGGGCGACGATCGCCTCGATCTGCTCCTCCTGGTAGCCCAGGCGGCGCAGGGCCTGCGGGACGGTGCCGTTGACGATCTGCATCGAGCCGCCGCCGACCAGCTTCTTGAACTTGACCAGCGCGAGGTCGGGCTCGAGACCGGTCGTGTCGCAGGACATCGCGAGACCGATGGTGCCGGTCGGGGCGATGACCGAGGCCTGCGCGTTGCGGAAGCCGTTCTTCTCGCCGAGGTGCAGCACGTCCTGCCAGGACTCTGTGGCGGCGGCCCAGATCGGCGTGTCCAGGTCGTCCACACGGGGGGCCACGGCGTTGGCGTCGGAGTGCTGCTTCATGACGCGCTGGTGCGGCTGCGCGTTGCGGGCGTAGCCGTCGTACGGGCCGACGACCGCGGCGAGCTCCGCGGAGCGCTTGTACGAGGTGCCGGTCATCAGCGAGGTGATGGCGCCGGCGAGCGAGCGGCCGCCGTCGGAGTCGTACGCGTGACCGGTCGCCATCAGGAGGGCGCCGAGGTTGGCGTAGCCGATGCCCAGCTGGCGGAAGGCGCGGGTGTTGTCGCCGATCTTCTGGGTCGGGAAGTCCGCGAAGCAGATGGAGATGTCCATCGCCGTGATGACGAGCTCGACGACCTTCGAGAAGCGCTCGACGTCGAAGGACTGGTGGCCCTTGCTGTCGTCCTTCAGGAACTTCATCAGGTTCAGCGAGGCGAGGTTGCAGGACGTGTTGTCCAGGTGCATGTACTCGCTGCACGGGTTCGAGCCGTTGATGCGGCCGGACTCCGGGCACGTGTGCCAGCGGTTGATCGTGTCGTCGTACTGGATGCCCGGGTCGGCGCAGGCCCAGGCCGCCTCGGCCATCTTGCGGAAGAGCGACTTGGCGTCGACCTCCTCGATGACCTCGCCGGTCATACGGGAGGTGAGGCCGAACTTCTCGCCGTTCTCGACGGCCTTCATGAACGTGTCGTTCACACGGACCGAGTTGTTGGCGTTCTGGTACTGGACGGACGTGATGTCGTCGCCGCCCAGGTCCATGTCGAAGCCCGCGTCGCGCAGCGCGCGGATCTTCTCCTCTTCCTTCACCTTGGTCTGGATGAAGTCCTCGATGTCGGGGTGGTCGACGTCGAGGATGACCATCTTGGCGGCTCGGCGCGTGGCGCCGCCCGACTTGATGGTCCCCGCGGAGGCGTCGGCACCGCGCATGAAGGAGACGGGACCCGAGGCGTTGCCGCCCGAGGAGAGCAGTTCCTTGGAGGAACGGATCCGGGAGAGGTTCAGGCCGGCGCCCGAACCGCCCTTGAAGATCATGCCCTCTTCCTTGTACCAGTCGAGGATCGACTCCATGGAGTCGTCGACGGCCAGGATGAAGCAGGCGGAGACCTGCTGCGGCTGGGGCGTGCCGACGTTGAACCACACCGGCGAGTTGAAACTGAAGATCTGGTGCAGGAGGGCGTACGCCAGCTCGTGCTCGAAGATCTCGGCATCGGCGGGCGAGGCGAAGTACTTGTAGTCCTCGCCGGCCTTCCGGTACGTCTTCACGATGCGGTCGATGAGCTGCTTGAGGCTCACCTCGCGCTGCGGGGTACCCACAGCACCGCGGAAGTACTTGCTGGTGACGATGTTGACCGCGTTCAACGACCAGAAGTCGGGGAACTCGACGCCACGCTGCTCGAAGTTGACCGAGCCGTCGCGCCAATTGGTCATGACGACGTCACGGCGCTCCCAGGCGACCTCGTCGTACGGGTGCACGCCCGGGGTGGTGTGGATGCGCTCGATACGCAGTCCCTTGATGGCCTTGGTGCCCTTCGTGCGGGAACCTCGTGCCGGACCGCTCGCCGTCTCTGTCATGCCGCCTCCCTGTATCAGGCTAAAACGCCCTGAAGTGCCTCGTTCTTCCCGGGGCACGGTATGTGTGTGGTGTCGCGCGCACCGCTTACGCGTCCGCTCGCGACAGGTCTGTGATCGCCTCTGTGATCGCCGCCGGCCGGCCGGTCCGCCGCCGGCCGCTCCTCGTCAGTCGGCGGTACCGGCGGGCACGGGGGCTTCGACAGCCTCTCCGGACCCCCGGTCGCTTCCTTGACACCCCGCGCACACGTCGTCGTCGGCCGTGGCGGGGCCCTGTGTCTCTTCCCTGAGCTCCGTGATGGCGGACTCGAAGTCCTCCAGCGAGTCGAACGCCCGGTACACGGACGCGAACCGCAGGTAGGCGACGAGGTCGAGTTCCTGCAGTGGGCCGAGTATGGCCAGCCCCACGTCGTGGGTGGTCAGTTCGGCGCTTCCGGTGGCCCGCACCGCCTCCTCGACCCGCTGGCCGAGCTGGGCGAGCGCGTCCTCCGTGACGGGCCGCCCCTGGCATGCCTTGCGCACGCCGTTGATGACCTTCGTGCGGCTGAAGGGTTCGGTGACCCCGGACCGCTTGACCACCATCAGGGAGCACGTCTCCACGGTCGTGAACCGACGGGAGCAGTCGGGACACTGGCGACGCCTGCGGATCGACGTGCCGTCGTCCGTCGTACGACTGTCGACGACACGGCTGTCGGGGTGCCTGCAGAAGGGGCAGTGCATGGCTCCGACCCTCCTTCACAGCACGACTCGATAGCCTCAAGAGGCCCTTGGGCCCCTCGGAGCGAGCCCAAGCATAGGGGATGACCTGGGGCTCGGAAGACCAGGGGAACCACAACTTCTGGGTCACCGTGGCACTCCGACCACTATATGTAGGGCCTGACCCGAATTTCACGCTCTGCGCGCGTGTCGCTCCCGTATTGGCATGTGCCGCCTGGCCATTCCGGCGCGGAGCGTGCGGGGATACGGTGTGCGGCACCGAGGACGGGGGCCGGTTCGCGGCCCGCCGGACACCTGGTGGCAGACTGACTCCCGCCCCGCACCGACCCACAAGGTCACGGCGGCGACGGCGAACGGCACGCCGGAACGTCCCGCAGGGCACTCGCGCGGCGGTAGTCATACACCCAAACGCGTGATCACGTAAGGCCATCTGCGTTTTTTCACTCGAACGTGTGTTTGGCGCAACCTTTCGAAAGCATCTACCGTTGTCCAGCAGGGAGACGAACGAGAGGGGCCGACGTGACCACCACCGCAGACAGTGCCACCATCACCGCCCAGGACCGCTCCCAGGGCCGATTTGAGCCGGTGCATGCCATGAATGAAACCGTGAACCAGGAGGGGACGAAGCCCGCACGCTCCCTGCCGGGTCGACCTCCAGGCATCCGGGCGGACAGTTCCGGACTCACCGACCGGCAACGCCGGGTCATCGAGGTCATCAGGGACTCCGTCCAGCGACGGGGCTACCCGCCGTCCATGCGGGAGATCGGGCAGGCCGTCGGCCTCTCCAGCACCTCCTCGGTCGCCCATCAGCTGATGGCGCTGGAGCGCAAGGGCTTCCTGCGCCGCGATCCGCACCGCCCCAGGGCCTACGAGGTCCGGGGCTCCGACCAGGCCACCGCACAGCCCACCGACACGGCGGGCAAGCCGGCGGCGTCGTACGTCCCGCTGGTCGGCCGTATCGCCGCCGGTGGACCGATCCTCGCCGAGGAGTCCGTCGAGGACGTCTTCCCGCTGCCCCGGCAACTGGTCGGCGACGGCGAGCTGTTCGTCCTGAAGGTCGTCGGCGACTCGATGATCGAGGCCGCCATCTGTGACGGCGACTGGGTGACGGTCCGCCGCCAGCCGGTCGCGGAGAACGGCGACATCGTGGCGGCCATGCTGGACGGCGAAGCGACGGTCAAGCGCTTCAAGCGCGAGGACGGCCATGTGTGGCTGCTGCCGCACAACAGCGCGTACCAGCCCATCCCGGGTGACGAGGCGACCATCCTGGGGAAGGTCGTGGCGGTGCTCCGGCGGATCTGAGGATCCTCCCTGACCGGGCCCCGGGACCACTGCGCCGGTTCCGGGGCCCTGTGCTGTCCGCGCGCACCCCTCGGACGTCCGCACGCACACCGCACGGCACCACGGACCGTCCGCACGCGCACCACACGGCAAGGTGGACCCTCCGCGTGTACACCGCGCGGCGCTGCGGGCCGTTCCCACGTCCGCCGTGCACGTCACAGGGGCTGCTCCCCGGCCCGGGCCGGCCGGAGCGGCCCCTGTGGTGTCGCGGCGTTCAGGACTCCCCGGTCCCGGCCTCCGTCTCGGCCTTGCGTGCCGTCTCGTCGATGGCCGCCAGCGACCGCCGCACCTGGTTGCGGTCCGTCGTGTACCAGAAGTCGGGCAGGGACGCCTTGAGGTAGTTGCCGTAACGGGCGGTGGCCAGCCGCTGGTCCAGCACGGCGACCACCCCCCGGTCCTCCGTCGCCCGTACGAGGCGGCCGGCGCCCTGCGCCATGAGCAGGGCCGCGTGCGTGGCGGCGACGGCCATGAAGCCGTTGCCCCCCGCGTCCTCGACCGCCTTCTGGCGGGCGCTCATCAGCGGGTCGTCGGGGCGCGGGAAGGGGATCTTGTCCATGACGACCAGCTGGCAGCTGGCGCCCGGGACGTCCACGCCCTGCCAGAGCGAGAGCGTGCCGAACAGGCAGGTCTTCGGGTCCGCCGCGAAGTTCTTGATCAGCTCGCCGAGCGTCTCCTCGCCCTGCAGCAGGATGGGGAACTCCGGGATGCGGGAGCGCAGTTCCTCCGCGGCGAGCTGGGCGGCCCGCATCGAGGAGAACAGGCCGAGCGTACGGCCGCCGGCCGCCTGGATCAGCTCGGTGAGCTCGGTGAGCATGTCCCCGCGGTCGCTGTCCCTGGCGGGTCTGGCCAGGTGTTTCGCGACGTACAGGATGCCCTGCCTGCCGTAGTCGAAGGGCGAGCCGACGTCGATGCCCTTCCAGGGCGGGATGTCCTCGCCCTCGGTGCCCTCGGGGGCCAGGCCCAGCGAGGCACCCACGCCGTTGAAGTCGCCGCCGAGCTTCAGGGTGGCCGAGGCCAGGATGACGGAACGGTCCGTGAAGAGCTTCTCGCGCAGCAGGCCCGACACCGACATCGGCGCCACCCGCAGCGACGCCCCGAAGCGGTCGTGCCGCTCGTACCAGACGACGTCCCACTCCGAGCCGTTCGTGATGCGCTCCGCCACGTCGTGGACGCTCTCCACGGAGGCGAGGGCCTGCTTGCGCACCGCGTCCTCGTCCGTGACGGACTTGTCACGGGTCGCCCCGATACCCGAGATCACCGTACGGGCGGCGTCCCGCAGGGCCATCAGCGCGTACCCGAGGTCCTCCGGGATCTCCTCCAGGCGGCCCGGCAGCGCCAGTTCCATCAGGCGCTCGAAGCCCTCGGCGGCCGTCTGGAGCTGGTCGGCGGCCTTCTCGTTCACCAGCTTCGCCGCCCGGCGCACGGCACGGTTGACCTGCCCCGGGGTGAGCTCTCCGGTCGCGACCCCGGTGACCCGGGAGACCAGCTCGTGGGCCTCGTCGACGATCAGCACCTCGTGCTGCGGGAGGACGGGGGCGCCTTCGATGGCGTCGATCGCCAGCAGCGCGTGATTGGTGACGACGACCTCGGCGAGCTTGGCGCGCTCACGGGCCGCCTCGGCGAAGCACTCCGCTCCGTAGGCGCACTTCGAGGCGCCGAGGCACTCCCTGGAGGAGACGGAGATCTGTGACCAGGCCCGGTCCGAGACGCCCGGGGTGAGGTTGTCGCGGTCCCCCGTCTCGGTCTCCTGCGACCACTCCCGCAGCCGCAGCAGGTCCTGGCCCAGCTTGCTGGTGGGCGCGGCCGCCTCGAACTGGTCGAAGAGGCCCTCCTCCTCGTCCTGCGGCGCTCCCTCGTGGAGGCGGTGCAGGCACAGGTAGTTCGAGCGGCCCTTGAGCATCGCGAACTCGGGACGCCGGCGCAGCAGCGGATGCAGCGCGTCCACCGTGCGCGGCAGGTCCCGCTCCACGAGCTGGCGCTGGAGCGCCAGGGTGGCCGTCGCCACGACGACCCGCTCCCCGTGCGCCAGCGCGGGGACCAGGTAGCCGAGGGACTTGCCGGTGCCGGTGCCGGCCTGGACCAGCAGATGGGAACCGTCGTCGATGGCCTGCGCGACGGATTCGGCCATGGTCACCTGGCCGGGGCGCTCCGTACCGCCGACGGCTGTGACGGCGGCATGCAGGAGTTCGGGGAGTGAGGGCTCTGTCATAGCTCGACCACCCTACGGGTCGGCACCGACAACGGTGTGCTCGCGGCGGCGGGGAGGGATGTGATCAGGACGCCCGCGCGAACACCAAAGCGGTGGGTGATCACGCCTGGTGGAGGGGGTTGGGGACGGTGCCGTGCACCGCGGCGTGGGGGCGCCGCGACCGGTCCCGGTAACCGTCCAGGTGCAGCCGGTTGCGGTGCAGGCAGAGCCGCTCGATACGGGGTGTGAGCAGGTCGAAGGTCTCGTAGCGTTCCTTGAGTTCCGGGAAGCGCCTCCGGTGGCGCAGGATCTCGGCCCGGACGAGTGACCAGAACTCGTCCTCGCGCACCCTCAGTTGGTCCCGGCACAACGGAGCCAGGTAGCGGAAGCGCAGCAGGGCCGGGCAGCAGCGCGGCGAAGAGGCGGCACAGCCGGTTCCGCGGCGCGAGGCCCGAGCGTTCGACCAGTCCCGCCACGAAGGCACGGCCCTCCCGGTCCGTGTGCAGGAGGGCGGCGAGGGTGCGGGCGCGTTCACCGGGCGCGAGGTGGCGGGACAGCGGCTCGCGCCAGATCGCCCCGAGCAGTTCCCGGTACTGGTACGGGACTTCCGGCAGGGTGTCGTACACGGGGTGCCCGAGTCGAGCAGGCCGTGCATCCAGGCGGTGACGGCGGGAGCGGCGAGCGTGCGTTCGGCCGGCAGCCCGCGCCGCACGAGGGTGTCCGGGTGCCGAATCGTCCCCGCCGGGTTCCCGGGGCCGACCGCTTGCTCGGCGTCGTACCGGCCGGAGTCGCGGTCCGGCTCCGGCTCCGGCTCCGGCTCCGGCTCCGGCTCCGGCTCCGGCTCCGGCAGCAGGATCTCCTCGTGTGCGAACTCCGCGATCATTTTCGCGAGCAGGCGGCGGACGGTTTCGGCACGGGGACTCCTCGACTCGGAATCTGGTCGGCGCGCGCGGTGCACCGGAAGCGGCGGCTCACCACAGGTCGCGCAGAGCCCGGTCCCGGACCATGAGGGCCGCCTTCTTGTCGGGCAGGTCCACCTCGGCGGAGAACCGGAAGCCGGCGCTCAGGAAGGCGGACACGGAGGGGGTGTTGCGGAGGTCGGGCTCGGCGACGACCCGTGCGCACGAGGGGCGCCGGTCGAGGACGAGATCGGAGACGGCACGGAGCAGGATCGTGCCGGTCCCCCGCCCGCGGTGGGCGACGCCGCCGATGAGGAGATGGATCCCGGTGTCGTGCGGGCGGGCCGGGTAGTGGCGGGCCAGCGCGTCCAGGTCCGCGCGGTAGATCTCCCAGTAACTCATCGGCGTGCCGTCCAGCACGCCGAGACAGGGGACGCTGCGTCCGTCGCCTCCGAGCTGGGCGCGCAGGTGCTCCTCGGTCGCCTTCTCGGGGCCGGAGAGCTCCCAGAAGGCGGCCACAGCGGGGTCGTTCATCCAGCGGGCGACGAGCGGAAGATCGCGTTCGACGTGTACGGGGACCAGGTGGAAGACGCCCGCGGCGGTGGTCGTCGGCCCCCAGTCACCGACGCGGTCGAGCAGATCGTCACCGGCCGGGGCGGCTGCTCCGGCGCCGGCCGCGAAGAGCGCGAGGAGTTCGTCGGGCAGGCGCAGGTCGAGGGTGTCCTGGCTGTCCGCGCCGGGGTCCGGGTCGCTCCGGGAAGCGGGGCGGGGGGCAGGGCCGGCGTCGGCGTCGGTGCTCGCATCGGTGGGAGACACGGCGACGCTCCTCTCGGAGGACGGGGCGGGGATTCCTCGGGAGTCAGGGGTGGAGGAGGGGTCAGGAGTGGAGGGGGTTGGCGATGGTCACGTAGACGGACTGGGTGTCGACCGGGCCCACGAGTTCGTCGAGGCCGTGCAGCCGGGTCAGCAGGTTGGCCTTGCAGCGCAGGACGGGTGAGTCGAGCAGATGGGCGGGCAGGGTGGTGCGCAGCCGGGCGGGCCCGGAGGCGACGGTGCCGAGGAAGCGGCGGAAGGCGGCCAGCAGCAGCCGTTCGTCGGCGAGGCGCTGCGAGCCGAAGGCCCCGATGAGACCGAGTACGTTGTTGATGGCGAGGTAGTAGGCGAAGCGTTCGTCGGTGACCGCGTCGGACACGAAGGTGTCGCTGCGCTCGCCGATTCCCGGCAACCGCGCGTCCAGGTCCGTACGCCGGGACTCGCGGAAGTAGTAGCCCTGGTTGTCCCGGTAACGGCCGCCCCTGGGCCAGCCCTCGGCGTCCAGCAGGAGCAGGGTGTTCTGCTGGTGTGCCTCCAGCGCGACACCGGCCTCGGCGTCCAGCCAGAGGACGGGGCGGACGACGTGTTCGAGGTAACGCAGGAACCACTCGGCGGCGACGGCGCCACGGGGCCGGCCCGTGCGTCCGGCGAGCCGGGTGACGATCTCGGTGAGCCGGGACCGGGTCGTGGGCCCGGGCTGCTCCGGGTGCCGGTGTCCCGGCGACGTGGCTCCCGGCCTGGGCGAGACGAGTCCGGCGACGCAGGTGACGTCGTCCGAGGGCGCGAACGGGTTGTGGCGGATCATCACGTCGAGGCCGGGCACGGGGGTGCCGTCGAGGTCGTCCACCGCGAGCCAGGCGGGATCCCGGACGATGTCGAAGCCCGGGTGGGCCGCCCGCCACTGCTCGGTGAGGCCGGCCCGCAGCAGGCGGTGGACCTCGACCCCCCGGTGGAACTCCTTGCGGAGGTTCTCCCGGCGGGAGTTAGTGATGCGCAGGCCCAGCGACGGTTTCAGCATCGCGGGGGCGCCGGAGCGGTAGAGGGTGCGGACGGAGGAGGTGGGGTGCCACGGGGAGCCGTACGGGCCGAGGTCCCGGAGCAGCCCGGCGTCCAGGAGCGCCGCCGTCTCCGGACGGCGTCGGACCTCTCTGAGCTGCCAGGGGTGCACCGGCAGCGCGGCGTGTCCGTCGGGCAGCCGCAGTCCGGTACCGGCGAGCCGGGAGGTGAGCCGGTCCGCCGGCACGAGGCGGCCGCGCTCGGTCCACGCCGAGTCGGTGGCGAGCACGGAAGGGGCGACGGCGATCCAGTGCAGTGCGAAGGAGCCGCGCAGCTCGGGCGAGTAGAGCCGGTTGTCGATCCAACTGAGTCCTTCGCGGCTCTTCGGGGTGGGGTGGAGCGGATGGCCGAGCAACAGGGACTGCTCGGCGGAGAGGAACAGGTCGGGGCCGTCGGCCGGGTTCTCCCTGCGGTCCGCGATGAACACGACGGTCCGTCGCAACGAGTCCGCGACGCGACCGACCAGGTCGCCTTCGCCCGCCCCGGCCCGGGGCGTGGCGCGGACGCGCGATGCGGCGGGCTCGCCGGGCGCACCGGGCGCGGTGGAGGCAAGGAGATCGGCGAGGGCGGACGGCGCGGCGGAGACCGTCACCGCGGCGTTCGCGGCGTTCGCAGCCTCCGCGGCGGACTCGACGGGCACGTCGGACCCCGCGAATTCGCCGGACTCGCCGGGCCCGGCGAGGTGCGCGTCCGTCGGGGTCTCCCGCTCCAGCAGGGCCGCCAGCGTGACGGCGTCGAGGGGAGGGGCGTGGTCCGGGGCGTCCGCCAGGCGCGGTGGACCCAGGCGGTGCCACCCCGTGGGGGACCAGTAGTGGACCGGGACGACGAGGGTCGTGCCCCCGGCCGGGAGGGGGACGCGCAGGACGCCGTCGGCGGGGGCGGACAGGTCGTGCTCGCGCACCCAGCAGCGCAGCAGGTTCTCGACGGCCGCGGCCTGGGCGGCGACGTGGGGATCCGGGTGCTCCAGCAGGTCGGCAGTGGCGCCGTACAGCCCTTCGGACGTTCCTGGCCCTGCCGCCTGCCGGGGGACCGACTCGGTCCCCGGCCCGTGGGGGGCCTGCGTGCCGAGGGCTGCTCGCTCATGGGTGTGGGGGCGGCCGTCGGATGCGGAGGTGACGTTCAAAGGGGTTCCTCGGGGGTGGTCCAGGCTCGTACGGCGACGAACCGCAGCTGTTGCGGCGTGGACGGGCGTAGGTGGTACCGATGCGCTTCTCGGCCGGTGCGGGTGGACGTCCGGTCGGACACCCTCACGGCCCCGGCGGGGCCGGCTACCGGACCGCCCGCCGGACGGCCCGCCCGACCCGCGGTGCCCGTTTCGCGACCTGCGTCACCGCGTCCGCGAGTCTGTCGAGCACCGCGGTCGCCTGTTCGTCGGTGATCGTGAGCGGCGGGAGCAGCCGCACCACGCTGGAGTGCCGGCCGCCGAGTTCCACGATCAGTCCGCGCCGCAGGCACTCGCGCTGCACAGCGGCCGCCCGTTCGGGTGCGGCGGGCGGCGGGCCCCCGGGGGTCGCCGACGGCTTCTCGGGGTCCACGAGTTCGACACCGATCATCAGTCCCCGGCCGCGTACCTCACCGACGCAGGCGAAGTCGGTCTCCAGCTGCCGGAGCCGCGTGATCATGCGGCTGCCCAGTGCGGCGGCGCGCTCGGCGAGACCGTTCTCCCGGACGTACGCGAGGGTCGCGGCGCCTGCCGCCATGGCGAGCTGGTTGCCGCGGAACGTGCCCGCGTGGGCGCCCGGTTCCCATACGTCGAGGTCGTCGCGGTAGACGACGACGGCCAGGGGCAGGCTGCCGCCGATGGCCTTGGACAGGACCATCACGTCGGGCGTGACACCGCTGTGCTCGACCGCCCAGAAGGTGCCGGTCCTGCCGACCCCGGTCTGGACCTCGTCGGCGATCAGCGGAACGCCGCGCGCCGCCGTGATCTCCCGCATCCGCCGCATCCAGTCGTCGCGGGCCGGGATCACCCCGCCCTCCCCCTGCACCGGTTCGAGGATCATGCCCGCGGGGCTCGCCACCCCGGACTTGGCGTCGTCGAGCAGGGACCGCGTCCAGTGCGCGGCGAGTTCGGCCCCGCGCTCGCCTCCGACGCCGAAGGGGCAGCGGTACTCCTGCGGATAGGGCAGGCGGGTGACCCGTACGTCGGGAGCGCCGCCGGATGCCGCGAGCGCCCCCTCGGTCATCCCGTGGTAGGCGCCCGTGAAGGCGAGGATCCCGCTGCGTCCGGTCGCGGTGCGCACCAGTTTCAGCGCGGCCTCCACGGCGTCCGTCCCGGCGGGGCCGCAGAACTGCACGCGGGCGCGGTCGGCGAGGCCGGGCGGCAGGGTGCGGAACAGCTCGGTCGTGAAGGCGTCCTTGACCGGTGTGGCCAGGTCGAGGACGTGCAGCGGGGCGCCCGAGTCGAGGACCTTCCTGACGGCCTCCAGGACGACCGGGTGGTTGTGGCCGAGGGCCAGTGTGCCCGCGCCGGAGAGACAGTCGAGGTAGCGGCTTCCGTCGGCGCCCTCGATGGTCAGCCCGCGGGCCCGTACGGGGACGATCGGCAGGGCGCGCGCATAGGTGCGCGCCGCGGATTCGCGCGCCGACTGCCGCCGCAGGATCCCTTCCTGCGCCACGCGCGCCCCCGCCTCCGCGCTCGCTCCGGCGTCCGTGTGCGTCGTACACGCCCCGGCGTCCTCGTGCGCTCCGGCACCCTCGTGCGCCAACCGCACTGCCGCGTCCTCGTGCGCCGCGTCCTCCTGCGCCGTGTGCGGCTGCGCCGCTCTGCGCGTCGTGGGCGCCGCCTCGGGCGCAGACCCCGTCACCGTCACGTCTGTCGGTCCTCCCGCTGTCCAGAGGCGAGTCGCCCGCCCGTCCGTGGGAGGCGGCAGGGGGGATGAACGCAGCCGGAACGCCCCCCGTACGTACCAACGACGAGGACCGCGCGGGGCAACGGCGGAACGAAGATCCTCACCGTGACGGAACCGTTGCGGACCCGTCGGAAGTCCCCCACGGCAACGGCATAGTCTGTGGTGCCGTTCGGCGGTACTCGCTGATCAGCACCCACGGCCCACGCCGGGTCCGTACGGGTCCCCGGATCCGTACGAGGTCCCGGGCCGCGCCACAGAGTTGTTCGTTCACCTCCAGGGGGAGTTCACACCATGCGACCGATACGCCCGCTCTTCCTCGCCCGTCGGGGCAGGGGCCCGCGCCGCGGAACCTCCCCCGTGCTGGCCGCGGTCGGCCTGGCCACCGCGCTCGCCCTGACCGCCACCGCCTGCGGCTCCGGCGGGGACACCGAGGCGGGCGGTGAGCCGTCGGCCGCCTCGGCCGGTGACGGCAAGATCCAGGTCCCGGGCAACATCAGGGACCGGCTCAAGGAGCACGGGATCGACATCGACAAGTGGAAGGACGGCGCCTGGAAGGACTGGGACAGGGACGACTGGCTGCGTGAGGCGAACGACTACATCAACCCGGTCATCAAGGACCTGTGGGACCCGGACCGCATGCGCGAGGCCGAGAACCCGGACCAGGGCAACGGTGTCGACGAGAACGACCTCTCGGGCGACCAGGGGGTGACCGACCCCGAGCCGGCTCCCGTGCAGGCGCAGGCCGTCCCGGCGAAGTACCACGAGAACGCGCCCGAGGCGGGCAAGGTGTTCTTCGACTCCCCCGAGGGCACGATGGTCTGCTCGGCGACCGTGGTCGAGGACCCGGCCCACCCGGGCAAGTCGAACCTCGTGTGGACCGCGGGCCATTGTGTGCACGCGGGCGCGAAGGGCGGCTGGTACCGCAACATCGCCTTCGTGCCCTCGTACAACGACGGCGCCCTGTCGGCGACGCAGATCCAGGGTGCCACCAAGGAGCAGGTCGCCCCCTACGGCGTCTGGTGGGGGGACTGGGCGCAGACCTCGGACCAGTGGATCGAGCGGGGCGGTCCGACGGGCGGCGAGGGTGCCTCGTACGACTTCGCCGTCATCCATGTGACACCGGAGAAGGGCGGCGACGGCAAGTCGCTGGAGGAGACGGTCGGTTCGGCGCTGCCGGTGGACTTCGACGCGCCGGCCGTGTCGCAGGTCGGGGACATCACCGCGACCGGTTACCCGGCGGCGAAGCCGTTCGACGGCGAGACCATGCATCAGTGCACGGACAAGCCGGGCCGGCTCTCGATCGTCGAGTCCAACCCGACGATGTACCGCATCGGGTGCACCATGACCGGCGGTTCCTCGGGCGGCGGCTGGGTCGCCACGGGCTCGGACGGCAGGCCCGCGCTGGTGTCCAACACCTCGATCGGCCCGGTGACGGCCGGCTGGCTGGCGGGTCCGCACCTGGGCTCGGAGGCCAAGGGGATCTACGCCGCGGTGAGCAAGAAGTACGCGGCGCAGTAGCGGCGGCGCACGGACGGACGGCGGCGGGGCGGGTCCCACGGAAATTTTCACCGCGCGGCCCCCGTTCGTCCCCGGCTCCACCGGCATAGTGGGGTGGCACGGGGGCACGGGCTCCGCGGAGGCTCTTTCCCGCGTTCTCCGTGCCTGGTCCGCGGGTGAAGAGTGCACGTTCTATCGGGGGTAACCACACCATGCGTTCCATACGTCCGTCCTTCGCACGGCGTCGCGGACGGCGCCGTCCGCTCGCCGCCGCCGGGCTCGTCGCGGCCCTGGCGCTCACCGGTACCGCCTGCGGCCCGGACGAGGACAAGGCCGCCGACGGGCCGGCCGCCACCGGTTCCGGGACGTCCGGTTCCGAGACGTCCGGCACCGAGACGTCCGGCTCCGACGAAATCGAGATTCCGGCCGACATCGCCGACCGGCTCAAGGAGCACGGCATCGACGTCGACGCCTGGAAGGACGGTGAGTGGAGGGACTGGGACAAGGACAAGTGGCTCACCGAGGCCCAGGACTTCGTCAACCCGGTGATCGAAGGGCTCTGGAAGCCCGAGCGGATGCGGTCCGCCGACGACCCGGACAAGACGATCTCCGTGCAGGACGCGGCGGCCGAGCAGGGTGTCAGCGACCCGGCGCCCGCCCCGGTCAGGGCGACGCGCGAGAAGACGCCCTACCACCAGAACGCCGCCCCGGTCGGAAAGGTCTTCTTCGACTCGCCCGAGGGCTCGATGGTCTGCTCCGGCACGGTCGTCAAGGATCCCCGCCATCCCGGCAGGTCCAACCTCGTGTGGACCGCGGGGCACTGTGTGCACGCGGGCGGTGGCGGCGGCTGGTACCGCAACATCGCCTTCGTGCCCGCCTACAACGACCTCGGCAAGACGGAGGCCCAGCTGGGGAACGCCACCCAGCGGGAGATCGCCCCGTACGGCCAGTTCTGGGCCGACTGGGCCTCCACCTCCGACGAGTGGATCGCGGGCGGCGCGGAGTCGGGCGGCGCGGGTGCCCCGTACGACTACGCGGTGCTGCACGTGAAGCCGGAAGCCGGCGACAAGTCGCTCGAGGAGACGGTCGGCAACGCGCTCGCCGTCGACTTCTCCACACCCGCCGCCGCGAAGGCGGGCACGGTGGGCGCCTGGGGGTACCCGGCGGCCGCACCGTACGACGGTCTGATCATGCACAAGTGCGTCGGCCGACCGGGCCGGCTCTCGCTGAGCCCCGCGCTGCCGACGATGTACCGCATCGGGTGCACGATGACCGGCGGTTCGTCCGGCGGCGGCTGGTTCCGCGTCGTCGGCGGCAGGACGGTGCTCGTCTCGAACACGTCGATCGGCCCGGCCGACAGCACCTGGCTCGCGGGTCCGCAGCTGGGCAAGGGCGCCAAGGCGATCTACGACAACATGAGCGAGCAGTACGGCGCCAAGTAGCCGCCCCTGCCCGCATGTGACACGTACACGCGTGTCGCGCGCACCACGCGACACGTCCACGCGTACGACGAAGGCCCGCCCCCTGGAATTTCGCCACGAGGGGGCGGGCCTTCGGTCGACCACGGCCCCGGCTTCGGCCCGCGGGGTTCGGGCTGCGGGCTGCGGCCCGCGGGCTTAGGCCCGCAGGGTTCGGCCCGCAGGTTCAGGCCGCGGACGCCGGCACGTACGGGGCGAGCTCCGCCGCCAGTTCCTCGTGCACCCGCACCTTCAGCAGGGTGCCCTCCGGGGTGTGCTCCTCGGAGATCACCTCGCCGTCGGAGTGGGCGCGCGCGACCAGCCGGCCGAGCGTGTACGGCACGAGGGCCTCCAGCTCCACCGACGGGTGCGGCAGTTCGACGTCGATGAGCGCGAGCAGTTCCTCGATGCCCTGGCCGGTACGGGCCGAGACCGCGATGGAGTGCTTCTCGTTGCGCAGCAGCCGCTGGAGCACCAGCGGGTCGGCCGCGTCCGCCTTGTTGACGACCACGATCTCGCGCACCTTGGTGGCGCCCACGTCGCGGACGACCTCGCGCACGGCGGCCAGCTGCTCCTCCGGTGCCGGGTGCGAGCCGTCGACCACGTGCAGGATCAGGTCGGAGTCGCCGACCTCCTCCATCGTGGAACGGAACGCCTCGACGAGGTGGTGCGGCAGGTGCCGTACGAAGCCGACGGTGTCCGCCAGCGTGTACAGCCGCCCGGTCGGGGTCTCCGCCCGGCGCACGGTCGGGTCGAGGGTCGCGAACAGCGAGTTCTCGACCAGTACGCCCGCGCCCGTGAGGCGGTTGAGCAGCGAGGACTTGCCGGCGTTGGTGTAGCCGGCGATCGCGACCGAGGGCACCTTGTTGCGGCGGCGCTCCTGGCGCTTGATGTCGCGGCCCGTCTTCATGTCCGCGATCTCCCGGCGCATCTTCGCCATCTTCTCGCGGATACGGCGCCGGTCGGTCTCGATCTTGGTCTCACCGGGACCACGGGTGGCGAGGCCGCCGCCCGAGCCGCCGCCCATCTGCCGGGACAGCGACTGGCCCCAGCCGCGGAGCCTCGGCAGCATGTACTGCATCTGCGCGAGGGCGACCTGCGCCTTGCCCTCCCGGGACTTGGCGTGCTGGGCGAAGATGTCGAGGATCAGGGCCGTGCGGTCGATGACCTTGACCTTGACGACGTCCTCGAGGTGGATGAGCTGGCCCGGCGAGAGCTCACCGTCGCAGATGACGGTGTCCGCGCCGGTCTCCAGCACGATGTCCCGCAGCTCGTTGGCCTTGCCGGAACCGATGTACGTGGCCGCGTCGGGCTTGTCCCGGCGCTGGATGACACCGTCGAGCACGAGCGCTCCCGCGGTCTCCGCGAGGGCGGCCAGCTCGGCCAGTGAGTTGTCCGCGTCGGTCGCGGTGCCCGAGGTCCACACCCCGACGAGGACCACCCGCTCCAGACGGAGCTGCCGGTACTCGACCTCGGTGACGTCCTCGAGCTCGGTGGAGAGGCCGGCGACGCGGCGCAGGGCCGCACGCTCGGAGCGGTCGAACTGGTCGCCGTCCCGCTCTCCGTCGATCTCGTGGCTCCAGGCGACGTCCTCTTCCATCAGGGCATCGGCCCGAAGACCGTCGGGGTGGCTCTGCGCGCGGTTCTGCGTGTCCTGGGAGAAGGAAGAAGAGGAGGTCATTGGGTCCTTACGTCGGTGGGATACCTGGGTGACGGACCGGTCGCCCGTCACTGTGCACAACGTCCGCGGTCTCCGGGAGATTCCCGCCCGGGGCCCAGGGCCGTGCCGTCGACCCGAAGCGTCGTCGACGTGACGATGTTCGCACGGCACGCCCCGTCTCGTCACTCGAATTCCCGGCGGTTCGGCAGCCGCCGCGGCGCGGTTCGGCGGACGCCCCGGCGGCGTTTCAGCGGCTGCGCCCGGCGGTCTTTCCGCCGGGCGCGGCGCTGTGCCAGTCGGGGTGTCCGGGCATGGGCGGGGTCTTCTCCCCGTAGAGCCATGCCTGGAAGAAGCCGTCCAGATCGCGGCCCGCGATGCTTGAGGCGAGACGCGTGAAGTCCGCCGTGCCGGCCACACCGTCCCGGTGGACGCGGACCCAGGCGCGCTGCAGCCGCTCGAAGGCGGGCCGGCCGATCTCCTCGCGCAGCGCGTACAGGACCAGGGCACTGCCGTCGTAGACGTTCGGGCGGAAGATGCTGAGTTTCTCGCCGGGCTCGGCCTCCTTCGGCGCGGCGGGCGGGCCGCCCGCCCTGCGCCAGGTGTCGGACGCCCGGTAGGCGGCCTTCATCCGGGCCTCCACGGGCCTGTCGGCCTTCTCCTCGGCGTAGAGGGCCTCGTACCAGGTGGCGTGCCCCTCGTTCAGCCACAGGTCGGACCAGGTGCGCGGGGAGACGCTGTCACCGAACCACTGGTGGGCCAGTTCGTGCACCATGATCGACTCGACGTACCACTGCGGGTACTCGGAGCGCGTGAACAGCTCCCGCTCGAAGAGGGAGAGGGTCTGCGTCTCCAGTTCGAATCCGGTCCGCGCCTCGGCGATCAGCAGCCCGTACGTCTCGAAGGGGTAGGCGCCGACCTTCTCCTGCATCCAGGCGAGCTGGCCGGGCGTCTTCTCGAGCCACGGCCGCAGCCGCTCGCGGTCCTTGGCGGGCACCACATCGCGTACGGGCAGGCCGCCGGGGCCGGTCCGGCGCAGCACGGAGGAGCGGCCGACGGAGACCTGGGCCAGCTCGGTGGCCATCGGGTGCTCGGTGCGGTACGTCCAGGTGGTGCCCGCGGCGCGGCGGGTCTCTCCCGTGGGGAGCCCGTTGGCGACGGCCGTGTAGCCGTCGGGGACGGTGATCCGGAAGGTGAACATCGCCTTGTCGGAGGGGTGGTCGTTGCCGGGGAAGACGCGGTGCGCCGCGTCGGCCTGGTTGGCCATCACGAGCCCGTCCTCGGTCCGCACCCAGCCGCTCTGCTGGTCCTCGGTGGACACCGGGTCGCTGTCGTGGCGCACGGTGATCCGCATCGGGACGCCGGGCGGGAGCGGTTCCGCGAGGGTGACGACCAGGTCCTCGCCCGCGTTCCGGAACTCCACGGGGTCGCCGTCGATCTCGACGGACCGCACCGTTCCGTGCGAGTGGTCGAGATTGAGCGTCTCGAGCCAGCCCGTGGTGCGGGCGTCGATGACGGTGACGGCCGGGAGCGGTTCGGTGTTGCCGCCGGAATAGGTGAAGGCCAGGTCGTACGCCGTGACGTCGTAACCGGGGTTGCCCAGGTGCGGGAAGAGCCGGTCGCCGATACCGAGCGGTGACGGAGCGGGGGCGCTCGCGGCGACGAGGCAGACACAGGCGGCGGAGGCGAGGGCCGCCGTCCGCAGCCGGTGGGAGGGCTTCGGGCCTGACGACGTCCCGGTACGACCGGTACGGGGGGTGGTGCGGGTGCGCAGCATGGACCACGGCTATCAGCGACCGCGCGCCCTGCAGCGACGGCTCGCACCGAAGCCACCCGAACGGGCCCTCACGTACGAATCCGGGCGCCGTCGGAGCGCCCTTCGAGGGCGCGGGGAACTGCGCGATCAGCCCCGACGCACCCGCACCCGACCCTTTTCCCGCAGAGCGGCCCCGCTACGGAGCGTCCCGGCTACGGAGTGACCGGCTACGAAGTGGCCGACTGATGCTGGGCCCGGCTCACGTCGAAGACCCCGGGAACGTTGCGCATCGCCCGCATGAGCGCGGGCAGGTGGGCGGCGTCCGGAAGCTCCAGCGTGTACGTGTGGCGCACCCGCTGCTGGCTGGGCGGTTCGACGGTCGCCGAGACGATGGCGACCCCCTCCAGGGCGATGGCCTCGGTGAGGTCGGCCAGCAGGTGGGGACGCCCGAAGGACTCGGCGTAGAGCGTGACGCGGCACTCACTGGTGTCGCCCCAGCGCACCTCGACCTCGGCGCGCCCCGTGCCCTTCATGCGCTCCACCGCGGCGCACTCGACGCGGTGCACGGTCACCACTCCCCCGCGCACCGGGAACCCGGTGATCGCGTCGGGCGGTACGGGCGTACAACAGCCGGCGAGGCGTACGGTCGCGCCGGGCCGGTCCACGACGACGTCCGCGGCGGCCGGGCGGGCGGCGGGCCCGTCCGCGGCCGGACGGCGGGTCGCGGCGGGCGCCTCGGACGGGGCGGCGGACGCCGGGTGCGCGGCGAGCCAGCGGGTGATGGCGATCCGCGCGACGGGCGTGTGGGCGTGCTCCAGCCACTCCCTGGAGGGCTCGGAGGCCGGGTCCTGGCCCATGAGCAGCTGCACGGTGTCCCCGTCGCTCAGCACCGTGCTCAGCCTCGCCAGACGGCCGTTGACGCGGGCTCCGATACAGGCGTGCGCGTCCTCGCCGTACAGGGCGTACGCGGCGTCGACGCAGCTGGCTCCGGCGGGCAGTCCGAGGGTGCCGCCGTCGGGGCGGAAGACGGTGATCTCCCGGTCCTGGGCGAGGTCCTCGCGGAGCGTGGACCAGAACGTGTCGGGGTCGGGCGCGGCCTCCTGCCAGTCGAGGAGGCGGGAGAGCCAGCCGGGACGGGTGGGGTCGGCGCGCTCGCCGTCGGCGGGGCGGGTTCCGTCGCCGTCGGTCTGCTCCTCCGCGGGCGAGGCGTAGGGGTTGCCGAGCGCGATGACACCGGCCTCGGCGACCTTGTGCATCTGATGGGTACGGATGAGGACCTCGGCCACCTGCCCGTCGGGGCGGGCCACGGCGGTGTGCAGCGATTGGTACAGGTTGAACTTGGGGACGGCGATGAAGTCCTTGAACTCCGAGACGACCGGGGTGAGACAGGTGTGCAGTTCGCCGAGGACCCCGTAGCAGTCGGCGTCCTCGTTCACCAGGACCAGCAGGCGCCCGAAGTCGGCGCCGCGCATCTCGCCCCGCTTGAGCGACCTGCGGTGCACGGAGACGAAGTGCCGCGGCCTGATGAGGACCTCGGCCTGCAGTCCCGCCTCGCGCAGGACCGCGCGCACCTCCTCGGCGATCTCGGCGAGGGGGTCGTCGGCGCGCGAGGAGTTCTCCACGACGAGTTCGCGGGTGCGGGCGTACTCCCCGGGGCGCAGGATCGCGAAGACGAGGTCCTCGAGCTCGGTCTTGAGCGCCTGGACGCCGAGGCGTTCGGCGAGCGGGATGAGGACGTCCTTGGTGACCTTGGCGATGCGCTCCTGTTTCTCGGGGCGCATGACGCCGAGGGTGCGCATGTTGTGCAGCCGGTCGGCGAGTTTGATCGACATCACGCGTACGTCGCTGCCGGTGGCGACGAGCATCTTGCGGAACGTCTCGGGCTCGGCCGCCGCCCCGTAGTCGACCTTCTCCAGCTTCGTCACGCCGTCGACGAGGTAGCGGACCTCCTCGCCGAACTCCTCACGGACCTGATCGAGCGTCACTTCCGTGTCCTCGACCGTGTCGTGCAGGAGGGAGGCGGTCAACGTCGTGGTCTCCGCGCCCAGTTGGGCGAGGATCAGCGTCACGGCCAGCGGGTGCGTGATGTACGGCTCGCCGCTCTTGCGCATCTGGCCGCGGTGCGAGGACTCGGCCAGGACGTACGCGCGCCGCAGCGGGTCCAGGTCGGCGTCGGGGTGGTGGGCCCGGTGGGCCTCGACCACGTGACCGATCGCGTCGGGCAGCCGGTCGCGGGCTGCGGGCCCCAGGAGGGCGGCCCGGCCCAGGCGCCGCAGATCGATCCGGGGGCGGCCCCGCCTGCGCTGTGCCGCGGGCGTGATGGGGCCGGGCGTCGCGGGGTTCGTGGCCTCCGCACTCATGGGCACCTCCGGCTGCGTTGACCGGCGGACGGGGCGCCCCATGGCGTACGCGGCTCTGGGGATGACGTCATTCCCCCGTCCGGGCCGGTCCTTGATGCTACCGAGCCCACCACGCCCGACCGACCGGCTCTCGCCGAGCGTGAAACGGATCACCCATTCGAGCGAAGGTTCAGGGGGTCATGGTTTCGAGCCACGCGGTGTCGATGTCACCCTCCGCGACGATCACCGCGGGCCCGGTCATCTCGATCTCGCCGTCGGGATGCTCGGTGATCACGAGTCGGCCACCGGGCACGTCGACGGTGTAGGTGGCCGGAACTCCGGTCACGGCGGGGTCGACGCCGTCCCTGCGGGCGGCCGCCACGGCCACGGCGCACGCGCCCGTACCGCACGAGCGGGTCTCGCCGGAGCCCCGTTCGTGGACACGGAGAGCGACGTGACGAAGGCCACGGTCGACGACGAACTCCACGTTCACGCCGTCCGGGTACGCGGACGGCGGGCCGACCGGCGGCGGGTCGTACAGATGCCCGGCGTGGTCGAGGTCCGCCACGAAGGCGACGGCGTGGGGGTTGCCCATGTTCACGTTGCGCGCGGGCCAGCTGCGCTCGCCGACGGTCACGGTGACGTCGCCCTCGGGGAGGAGCGCCCGGCCCATGCCGACGGTGACGTCGCCCTCCTTGTCGAGGTGCACGCTCTTCACGCCCGCGCGCGTGGCCACCTTCAGGTCGCCCTCGGCCACATGTCCGGCGCGCTGGAGGTAGCGGGCGAACACCCGCACTCCGTTGCCGCACATCTCGGCGATCGAGCCGTCGCCGTTGCGGTAGTCCATGAACCATTCCGCTTCGGCCGCCATCGACCGGGCCTCGGGGTGCGCGGCGGACCGTACGACGTGCAGCAGGCCGTCCCCGCCGATGCCCGCGCGGCGGTCGCACAGGGCCGCGGCGGTGGCGGGGGGCAGGTCGACGGTGTTCTCGGGATCCGGGACGATCACGAAGTCGTTCTCGGTCCCGTGCCCCTTGAGGAAGGCGATCCGCGTGCTCATTCCCCGATCGTAAGGGTTCGGTACGACAGCCCGGCCGACCGGTCCGGCGGCCGGACGGGACCGGACCGCGCGCACAGGCGGCCGGACGGGCCGTGCCGGCTCTCCGGAGGCCTCAGCGCAGGCGGGCCACGCGCCACACGGCGAGCACCACGACCGCGGCGACGACGACGGCGTACGCGGTCACGACGCGCCAGTCGGGGCGGCGGGCGGAACCGCGCTGCGGCAGGCCGGGCCACGTGTAACCCACGCGGCGCGCGGCCATCATGCCCCAGCCGGCGGCGCAGGAGCAGATCAGCAGGCCGAGCATGGCGATCATGGCCCCGCTGTCGCCGAAGTCGAAGGCCAGCGGGAAGGCGAACATCAGGGAGCCGAGCGCGGCCAGCCCCACGATGGGGGCGAGCTGCCAGATGCGCATGCGGCGCTGGGGGCGGAGCTCGACCTCGACCTCGGGCCCCGGGTACATCTCGTCGGGCTCCGGTCCGTCGGCGGTGACCCCGCCGTCGGCGTCGTCGGGCCCGTCCGGGCTCAGCCGGTCCCCGCCGGGGTCCTGCTGGTCCTGTGCGGTGTCGCGCACCCCGCCGGCGACGGCGCTCTGCTCCGCGCCTGCTGCGGTGTCACGAGGGCCGGCCTCCATCGCCACGCGCCCTCCCCACTCGGACTCCACTTGGTCGATCGAAGCTCGATGATGGCACGGCCCCGGAGGCCCGGATGACGGCCGGAGCGTCCCGATGCCATGACGTGATCAGGCTGTGACCGGTCGTTCGGCCAATGTCAATGCGAGCCGCGGAAGTTCCGTGAGATCCGCCGCGGCCCCACTGAGCCAATGCACCCGCGGATCGCGTCTGAACCAGGAATCCTGACGGCGCGCGAAGCGCTTGGTGGCCCGTACGGTCTCGGTGCGCGCCTCTTCCTCGGTGCACTCCCCCGCGAGCGCCGCGAGCATCTGCTGGTAGCCGAGGGCGCGCGATGCCGTACGCCCCTCGCGCAACCCCTTCGCCTCCAGTGCGCGCACTTCTTCGCGGAGGCCGCCCTCCCACATGCGGTCGACACGGCGGGCGATGCGCTCGTCGAGCTCGGGCCGGGTCACGTCGACACCGATCTGCAGGGTGTCGTAGACGGAGTCGTGACCGGGGAGGTTGGCGGTGAAGGGCTTGCCGGTGATCTCGATGACCTCGAGGGCCCGGACGATACGGCGGCCGTTGCTCGGCAGGATCGCGTGGGCCGCCTCGGGGTCGGCGGCGGCCAGCCGGGCGTGCAGGGCGCCGGAGCCCCGCAGGGTGAGCTCCTCCTCCAGGCGGGCCCGCACCTCGGGGTCCGTACCGGGGAACTCCAGGTTGTCGACGGCCCCCCGGACGTAGAGGCCGGAGCCGCCGACGAGGATCGGCCAGCGGCCCTGTGCCAGCAGCGCGTCGATACGGGCGCGCGCGAGTCGCTGGTACTCGGCGACGCTCGCCGTCTCCGTCACGTCCCAGATGTCGAGGAGGTGGTGGGGGACCCCGCCGCGTTCCTCGTGCGTCAGCTTGGCGGTGCCGATGTCCATCCCGCGGTAGAGCTGCATCGAGTCCGCGTTGACCACCTCACCGCCGAGACGCGAGGCCAGGTGGACGCCGAGATCGGACTTTCCGGCCGCGGTGGGACCCACGACGGCGATGACCCGCGGAACGGGAGCAGCTCTACTCACCGCACCAGTCTCGCAAACCTCGGGGCCACTTCTCGAACGAGCGACGTGACGGCACGGGGCCGGGGTCGTTGCCTGTTGCGAGGTTCCGGCCGCCGGTTCGAGGACCGGTGACCCCGGGCGACGCAATGGGACGCACCGGGCGACGCGGGATTTCGCTCGCACGAGCAGTTTTTGGAGACGATATGGGCGTTTTTGCACGGCTTCTCGGCAGAGACAGGCCGAAGCCCGGGAAGACGGCGGCGGAAGAGGCGTCGACCGCCGGGGCGCAGGGTCGGGGTGGCGGGCGGGAGGCCGGGGTTCCGTCGGCGCCCGAGAGTGCGCCGCAGCCTGAGCCCGGGGCGGCGGCCACGGCTGCGGCTACCTCCACGGCTGCGGCTGCGCCTGCCGTGGCGTGCGAAGCCGACGATTCCGTGGCGGAGGCCGTGGAGATTCCCGCGCAGCAGTCCACCGAGAAGGTGGCCGACAGCGAGGCGGGCGACAGCAAGGTGGGCGACAGCGAGGTGGGCGAGGGCGCCCGTAGGTGACCGTCCTCCGCGGGGCGTCCTGGGCGGCGGCACATCGGTGGACGGTCTCGGAACCCTGCGGCTGCGGGCCGTCCGCCGCCGGGACGCCCCAGGTGCGCCGCGGCTCGTCACGCGGTTCCCCGCGCCCCTGACGGCGCCCGGCCGCTCACGACCAGGTGGCGACGAGGTAGCCCACGCCGTAGGGGGCGTCCTCGTACAGGAGGGTGCCGTTCAGGTCCGCTCCCCGCGCCGCGCCCGCCAGTACCTGCCAGGGGGCCCGGCCGGAGGCCTTCAGTTCGTGTGCCAGTTCCGTGTCCAGGGCCTTGAGGGCGGGCACGTCCGCCGCGGCCAGCGCACGGGCCACCGCCGCGTCGAAGCCCTCCGCCCGTTCGTCCAGGTAGCCCGGTGCCTTGAGCGTGCGGCACGCGCTCCCGTCGCCCATCACCAGCAGTGCGACCCTCCCCGCCCGCGCCGCGATCCGCTCTCCGGCCCGCAGGCAGTGCTCGGCGGCGAGGGATTCCCCCACACCGAGTCCCTCGACGGGGACGCCGGACCGGTCCGTGCGGCCGAGCAGCCACGCGGCGACCGCCAGCGAGGGTGGGAGCGTCGGTCCCACGGGGTCCGGTGAGGCCTCCGCCGTCCCGGTCCCGGTCCCGGCCCCGGTCCCGCCGAGCCGTACGTCCAGATCGACGCCGAAGCCGCGGAAGGAGCCGCGGGAGCCCTCGGGGTGGGGTCCGCGGCCGCTCTCCCCGGCGGGGCCGACGACCACCAACCGGTCCGGGCGGGCGGCGGCCAGCACCCCCAGGGCGTCCGCGCAGGCGACACGCGCCGCGTCCAGTTCGGGCGCGGCCCCCGCGGCGACGTCGGGCACGAGCAGGGGCGGGCAGGGGCACACGGCGGCGGCGACAAGCATGATCGGCAGCGTAACCCCGCGCGGCGGCCGGGTGTCACCCCGCGCGCGGGACGTCGGTACGCGATGGCCCCGCGGCCCCTGGCGCGATCAGTCGCAGCCGCAGCCGCTGCCCACGGCGGCGGGCAGCGGTTCGGGCGCGCCGATCTTCGGCAGGCCGAGCATGACGCCGGCCGGCTTCGCGGCCTCGGCGGCGTTGCGCTTCTCCCAGGCGTCCCCCGCGCGCGTGCGGCGCACGTCCAGCGTGGCGCCCTCGGCGAGCAGGTGGTGCGGGGCGGCGTACGTGATCTCGACGGTGACGACGTCGCCGGGGCGGACGTCGGTGTCGGGCTTGGTGAAGTGCACCAGGCGGTTGTCGGGGGCGCGGCCGGAGAGGCGGTGCGTGGCGCCGTCCTTGCGGCCCTCGCCCTCGGCGACCATCAGCTCCAGCGTGCGGCCGACCTGCTTCTTGTTCTCGTCCCAGGAGATCTCCTCCTGGAGGGCGGCCAGACGCAGGTAGCGCGCCTGCACGACCTCCTTGGGGATCTGCCCCTCCATGGTGGCCGCGGGCGTGCCCGGGCGCTTGGAGTACTGGAAGGTGAAGGCCTGCGCGAAGCGGGCCTCGCGGACCGCGTGCAGGGTCTGCTCGAAGTCCTCCTCGGTCTCGCCGGGGAAGCCCACGATGATGTCGGTGGTGATCGCGGCGTGCGGGATCGAGGCGCGCACCTTGTCGATGATCCCGAGGTACCGCTCCTGGCGGTACGAGCGGCGCATCGCCTTCAGGACGGTGTCCGAGCCGGACTGCATCGGCATGTGGAGCTGCGGCATGACGTTCGAGGTCTCGGCCATGGCGGCGATGACGTCGTCCGTGAAGTCGCGCGGGTGCGGCGAGGTGAAGCGCACGCGCTCCAGGCCGTCGATCGTCCCGCAGGCCCGCAGGAGCTTGCTGAAGGCCTCCCGGTCGCCGATGTCGGAGCCGTAGGCGTTCACGTTCTGCCCGAGCAGGGTGATCTCGGAGACGCCCTCGCCGACGAGGGCCTCGATCTCGGCGAGGATGTCGCCGGTCCTGCGGTCCTTCTCCTTGCCGCGCAGCGCCGGGACGATGCAGAAGGTGCACGTGTTGTTGCAGCCGACGGAGATGGAGACCCAGGCGGCGTACGCGCTCTCGCGCCGGGTCGGCAGCGTCGACGGGAACGCCTCCAGCGACTCGGCGATCTCGACCTGCGCCTCCTCCTGGACGCGGGCGCGCTCCAGGAGGACGGGGAGCTTGCCGATGTTGTGCGTACCGAAGACGACGTCCACCCAGGGCGCCCGCTTCACGATGGTGTCGCGGTCCTTCTGGGCGAGGCAGCCGCCGACGGCGATCTGCATGCCGGGCCGCTTCGTCTTCATCGGCGCGAGCCTGCCGAGGTTGCCGTAGAGACGGTTGTCGGCGTTCTCCCGCACCGCGCAGGTGTTGAAGACGACGACGTCCGCGTCACCGTCGGAGCCGTCGGGAGCGCGTACGTAACCGGCGTCCTCCAGCAGTCCGGAGAGCCGCTCGGAGTCGTGGACGTTCATCTGACATCCGTAGGTGCGCACTTCGTACGTTCTCGTCAGGTCCACTGCCCGGCTCCGGTCGCTGCTGCTCATGCGACAAGGGTAGGCGGTGCCCGGAGTACGTCCCGCCCCCGTGGGGACCGTGCGACCGCGTGGTCGGTCACACGCGGCGGTGAACGGCTCGCGGACACCGCGCCCGGTGGACCCGGCCCTGGTCATCCGGACCGGAGAGCTGGCAGGATCGCGCGCATGTTCCAGGCACTCCCCCGTACCGGCCGCCGCCGGGCCCTGCTGGGTTCGGCCGCCGCCCTCGTGGTCCTCGGGCTGCTGTCGTGGTGGCTGCTGCCCCTGGGCGAGAGATCACCGGACGGGAAGGTCGTCTTCAGCACGGGGACGCGGACCGGGGTGTACCAGCTGTACGGAGAGCTGCTGAAGGACGCGCTCGCGAAGGACATGCCGCGCCTGGAGGTGGACCTGGAGCAGAGCGAGGGCTCGCAGGAGAACGTGGAGCGGGTGGCCACCGGGCAGGCCGACTTCACCATCGCGGCGGCCGACGCGGTCGAGAAGTACAAGGCGGACGGCGGGCGCGGCGCGGACCTGCTGCGCGGCTGCGCGCGGCTGTACGACGACTACGTGCACGTGATCGTCCCCCGCAGGTCCACCGTGAACTCCATCGCGGACCTGAAGGGCAAGAGGGTGGCGGTGGGGCAGGCGGGTTCCGGGGTGCTCCTGATCGCGGAGCAGGTGCTGGGGGCGGCCGGCCTCGATCCGAAGAAGGACATCCGGCCCGAGTACGTCGGGATCGGGGATGCGCCGCAGATGCTCGAGAAGGGCAGGATCGACGCGTTCTTCTGGTCCGGCGGGCTCCCGACCAGAACCGTCTCCGAGCTCTCGGAGCGCTTCGACGTCAAACTCGTCCCGATCGAGGCCGACCTCGTCGCGAAGCTGCACCCCACGGGTGCCAGGCCCGGGCACTACCGGTCGGCCCTCATACCGGCGGACGCCTACGTCAGAGCCCAGGACGTCGCCGTTCCGACCCTGGCGGTGGCGAACCTGCTGGTGACCCGGGCCGGGACGGACGCGACGCTCACCGAGCGGATGACCCGCACGGTGATCAACAGCCGCGACAACATCGGCGAACGGGTCCACGCGGCACAGCGCGTGGACCTGCGGACCGCCATCTACACCGACCCGCTGGACCTGCACACGGGCGCACAGCGCTACTACCGCTCGGTCAAGCCGTAGCGGTCCGGCCGGAGGACGGCGCCGCTCGCCGTGTCACGGGCTCGTACGCCCGCCCGGTCCCCGCGGGGCCTCGGAGGGCGTACGAGCCCCGTGTACGCCCGCTCAGCTCCCGGGCATCGTCCGCGGCACCGCCACCGTCACCGTCAGCCCGTGCGGCTCGTGGTGCGCGTACGCGATGGAGCCGCCGCCCGCGGAGAGCAGTGCGCGGGAGATCGACAGGCCGAGCCCCGAGCCCCTGATGTTCTGGTGGCCGGCGCTGCGCCAGAAGCGGTCGCCGACGCGGGTCAGCTCCTCGTCGCTCAGGCCCGGCCCGCGGTCGGTGACGACGATGGTCGAGACCTCGCCGTTCGAGGCGACCGTGACCTCGACGGACTCTCCCCCGGGCGTGAACTTCAGCGCGTTGTCGATGACCGCGTCCAGGGCGCTGGAGAGGGCCACGGGGTCGGCCCACGCGGTCGTGGCGGGGCAGGTCCCCACGAGCCGTACGCCCTTGTCGTCGGCCATCGGCGACCAGGACGCCACGCGTTCGGCGGTGAGCTCGCCGATGTCGGTGAGCCGCAGATGCGCCTCGGCGTGCTCGGCGAGGGCGAGGTCCAGGAGGTCGTCCAGGACCTGGGCCAGACGCTTGCCCTCCGTACGGACCGAGGCGATCTCCTCGTTGCCCTCGGGCAGCTCCAGGGCGAGCAGTTCGATGCGCAGCAGCAGGGCGGACAGCGGGTTGCGCAACTGGTGCGAGGCGTCGGCGACGAAGGCGCGCTGCTGTTCCAGGACGTCCTCGACGTTGTCGGCCATCTCGTTGAACGACCGGGCCAGGCGCCTGAGTTCCGGCGGTCCGCCAGCGACGGCGACCCGGGATTTCAGCCGGCCGGTCGCGATGTCGTGGGTGGTGGCGTCGAGGATGCGCACGGGCCGCAGCACCCAGCCGGTCAGGCGCAGCGCGGCGCCCAGCGCCAGGAGCATCGCCGCGATCTCGCCGGCGCCTATGACGAGCCAGCCCCGCAGGATCCTGGAACGCATCGGGCCGGTGGGCGAGTCGGTGACCACGACCGCGACGACGTCACCGTCCCGGATGACGGGGGAGGCGACGACCAGGCGGTCCCGCTGCCACGGCCAGACCTGCTCGGGGTCGTGGCTGCGGCGGCTCTGGAGCGCTTCGTTGAAGGCGTCGCGCACCTCGCCCTTCTCGGGGAGGTACCAGTTCAGCGGCGCGTTCGCCATGACGCACTCGCCGCGGTAGAAGACGCCGACGTTGATCTCGTACAGCTCGTGGTAGGTGCCCAGTTCCTCGCGGAGCGTCTCGCCGCGCTGTTCGGTGGGGCTGCGGGACCCGTCCGGGCAGTCGGCCACGAACTGGGCCAGGGACGCGAAGCGTGCCGTGTCGTCGATCCGGTCGACGATCACCTTCTGCTGCTGCGCCGCCGCCAGGCTGGTGGCGAGAGGGACCCCCAGGGCGAGCAGGATCGCCGCCATCAGGACGATGAGCAGGGGGAGGAGGCGTGTGCGCACCCGGACCCGCTACGCGGCGGGCGCGACGAGCCGGTATCCGACGCCGCGCACGGTCTCGATCAGGGCCGGCATGCGCAGTTTGGAGCGCAGCGACGCGACGTGCACCTCCAGGGTGCGGCCGGTCCCCTCCCAGCTGGTACGCCAGACCTCGCTGATGATCTGCTCCCGCCGGAACACCACGCCGGGCCGCTGGGCGAGGAGCGCCAGCAGGTCGAACTCCTTGCGGGTCAGCTGGACGACCGTGCCGTCGACGCTGACCTGGCGGGTGGGCAGTTCGATGCGTACGGGTCCCAGGCGCAGCGCGTCGTCGCCGACGGGCGCCGAGTCGTCGGGGACCGTGCGCCGGGCGACCGCGTGGATACGGGCGAGGAGTTCCCCGGTGTCGTAGGGCTTCACCACGTAGTCGTCGGCGCCGAGGTTGAGACCGTGGATCCGGGAGCGTACGTCGGCGCGCGCGGTGACCATGATCACGGGCGTGCCGGTCCGCTTGCGGATCTTGCCGCAGACCTCGAACCCGTCCTGGTCGGGCAGACCGAGGTCGAGGAGCACCACTCCGAAGCCGTCGCCCTCCGGGACGAGTGCCTGGAGGGCCTCCGCGCCGCTGCGGGCGTGCGTGACGGCGAAGCCGTGGCGGGCGAGGACCGCGGACAGAGCGGCGGCGACATGGTTGTCGTCCTCGACGAGGAGCAGTCTCATCACGGCCCCCTTCGGTTCATCAGTCGTATGTTCTGAACGGTTAGACATGCGTTCCGGGCGGCCGGTGCCGCCCACGCGCGCGTGTCACCTGGCAGTCAGGCGGATGGACGCGGACGGCGTCAAGCGTGTACGGGACGTGGCCCGGTTCCGTTACGCAGCCGGTACGCGGCTGAAGGCGCCTTCACGAAGAGTGTCCGTCTGCCGCCGGATCGTTATGCTCAATTTCCCCTCAGATGTAATGACGCTGGTCGTGCGGCATCACTACTGTCCTCCGCAACCGAGGAGGACGGAGCTAGAGGCCGATGACCGAAGTATCGGTGACCAAGGACGCCACACCCACGGCCGACGATCTGGTCGTACTGAAGAACGTCAACAAGCACTTCGGTGCGTTGCACGTACTTCAGGACATCGATCTGACCATCGCCCGCGGTGAGGTTGTCGTGGTCATCGGACCCTCCGGGTCCGGAAAGTCCACCCTGTGCCGCGCGATCAACCGCCTGGAGTCCATCGAGTCGGGAACCATCACGATCGACGGAAAGCCGCTGCCCGAGGAGGGCAAGGCGCTCGCCCGCCTGCGCGCCGACGTCGGCATGGTCTTCCAGTCCTTCAACCTGTTCGCGCACAAGACCGTGCTCGAGAACGTGATGCTGGGTCAGCTGAAGGTCCGCAAGGCCGACAAGAAGGACGCCGAGGAGAAGGCGCGCGGGCTGCTCGACCGAGTGGGTGTCGCAGCCCAGGCGGACAAGTACCCGGCGCAGCTCTCCGGCGGGCAGCAGCAGCGTGTCGCGATCGCCCGGGCACTGGCGATGGGCCCCAAGGTCATGCTCTTCGACGAGCCGACGTCGGCGCTCGACCCGGAGATGATCAACGAGGTCCTGGAAGTCATGCAGCAGCTCGCGCGTGACGGAATGACGATGGTCGTGGTCACCCACGAGATGGGATTCGCCCGTTCGGCGGCCAACCGGGTCGTCTTCATGGCGGACGGTCGCATCGTCGAAGAGGCTGTGCCGGACCAGTTCTTCAGCAACCCGCGCAGCGACCGGGCGAAGGACTTCCTGTCGAAGATCCTGCACCACTGACGACCCACGGCACCCGCACCGCCGCATCGCACTTCTTCACCACTCAAAGGATTTCACCATGAAGCTCCGCAAGGTCACCGCCGCCTCGGCCACCGTCCTCGCCCTCGCCCTCGCCGCCACCGCGTGCGGTTCCGACGACAAGGACGACAGCGACTCCTCGTCCAGCGGCGGCGGCAACAAGAAGATCACCATCGGCATCAAGTTCGACCAGCCCGGCATCGGCCAGAAGACGCCGGACGGCTACGCGGGCTTCGACGTCGACGTCGCGACGTACGTCGCCAAGCAGCTCGGCTACGGCGAGGACCAGATCCAGTGGAAGGAGGCGAAGAGCGCCGACCGCGAGACCATGCTCCAGCGTGGTGACGTCGACTTCATCGCCGCCTCCTACTCGATCAACGACGAGCGCGCCGCGAAGGTCGACTTCGCCGGCCCCTACCTCCTCGCCCACCAGGACGTGCTGGTGCGCGCCGACGACAAGTCGATCAAGGCGCCGGAGGACCTCAACAGCAAGAAGCTGTGTTCGGTGACCGGCTCGACCTCGGCGCAGAACGTCAAGGACAAGCTCGCCCCGAAGGCCCAGCTGCAGCAGTACCCGAGCGTACTCCGCGTGCCTGACCGGTCTGCAGAGCGGCGCCATCGACGCGCTGACCACGGACGACTCGATCCTCGCCGGTTACGCCGCGCAGTCGAACTTCAAGGGCAAGTTCAAGCTCGGCCGCTTCAAGATGACCAACGAGAACTACGGCATCGGCGTCAAGAAGGGCAGCGACCTCAAGGCCAAGATCAATACGGCCCTGGAGAAGATGGTCTCCGACAAGTCGTGGGACAAGGCCGTCGAGGCCAACTTCGGCCCGGCCGGGTACAAGAACGAGCCCGCTCCGCAGATCGGCAACGTCGTCAAGTAAAGCGGGATCCGCCCTGACCGGTGCGCCGTCCTCCTGGGGCGGCGCACCGGTCAGGAGGAGCCCTCCCCACACGCGGAAGCGCGGGAGATCGTGTTCGATTTTCTTGAAGGTTACAACCTGTGGGAAGCCTTTTGGACGACGGTGCAGCTGACCGTCATGTCCGCCGTCGGCTCCCTGATCTGGGGAACAATGCTGGCCGCCATGCGGGTCGGTCCGGTACCTCTGATGCGCGGTTTCGGTACCGCCTACGTAAACATCGTGCGGAACATTCCGCTCACAGTGATCATTCTGTTCACGTCCCTGGGTCTCAACCAGACGTTCCGGGTCACTCTCGGCTCGAACGAGTTCGACACCACCAACTTCCGGCTCGCGACGCTCGGCCTGATCGTGTACACCTCCGCGTTCGTGTGTGAGGCGCTGCGTTCCGGCATCAACACGGTGCCCGTGGGCCAGGCCGAGGCGGCACGTGCCCTCGGTCTGAACTTCACGCAGGTACTGACGCTGGTCGTGCTGCCGCAGGCGTTCCGTTCGGTCGTCGGTCCGCTGGCGAACGTCCTGATCGCGCTGACGAAGAACACCACGGTGGCCGCCGCCATCGGCGTCGCCGAGGCCGCGCTGCTGATGAAGGAGATGATCGAGAACGAGGCGCAGCTCGTCCTGATCTCCTCGGTCTTCGCATTCGGATTCGTGTGTCTGACACTGCCGACCGGTCTGATCCTCGGCTGGGTGAGCAAGAAGGTGGCGGTGAAGCGATGAGCTCGGTCCTCTATGACGCCCAGGGCCCGAAAGCCAAGCGGCGCAACGTCGTCGTCTCGGTGGTCTTCGTCGTCGTCCTCGCCGCGGTGCTGTGGTGGATGTACGACATGCTGGACGAGAAGGGCCAGCTCGAGTGGGCGCTGTGGAAGCCCTTCGTCCACGGGGAGGCCTGGAGCACGTACCTGTGGCCGGGGCTGCTGAACACGCTCAAGGCCGCGGCGCTCGCCATGGTCATCGCGCTTCCGCTCGGCGCGGTCCTCGGTATCGCCCGGCTGTCCGACCACACCTGGGTACGGGTCCCGGCCGGTGTCGTGGTGGAGTTCTTCCGCGCCATCCCGGTACTGGTCCTGATGATCTTCGGTCTGGCGCTGTTCTCGGAGTACACGGACGTCAGCACGGACGACCGTCCGCTGTACGCGGTCGTCACCGGTCTGGTGCTCTACAACGCCTCGGTCCTCGCCGAGATCGTCCGGGCGGGCATCCTGTCGCTGCCCAGGGGACAGGCGGAGGCCGCGTCGGCCATCGGCCTGCGCAAGAACCAGATCATGCGGTTCATCCTGCTGCCGCAGGCGGTCACGGCGATGCTGCCGGCGATCGTCAGCCAGCTCGTGGTGATCGTGAAGGACACGGCGCTCGGTGGCGCGGTCCTCACCTTCCCCGACCTGATGGCGTCCGTCAGCCCGATGAGTTCCTACTACGGCGCGAACACCATCGCCAGCTTCACGATCGTGGCCCTGATCTACATCGCGATCAACTTCTCCCTCACGACCTTCGCAGGCTGGCTGGAGCGCCGGCTGCGCCAGGGCAAGAAGTCCACCGGCGCGGTCGTCGGGGCGGACGCGGTGGAGGAGCTCAGCACCCCCGGTGAGCACGTGGAAGGGCAGAAGTAGGCGCCCTCGCGAACAGGGCGCGCACGCCGCGGAACTGACGAGATGTGAGCAACCGGAGGCAGTGGCGTGATCGCCACTGCCTCCGTCACTTGACGCAAGCACCGGCAATGGGTTGCATACGTTCTGTGATCGTGTACCCCGCTCCACCTGCAAGTCCCGGTAGGACACTCTGGACGCCGCTCCGGGCAGGGGGCACCGCGCCGTGGACCCGGTGATCATCGTCGGAGCGGGGCCCGTAGGACTCACGCTCGCCCTGGCACTGGCGCGTCAGGAGGTCCCCTCGGTCGTCCTGGACGAGAGCTCCGGCAAGGACGAGCAGCGGCTCGCGCGCACGGCCGTCCTGCGCGAGGACACCGCCGCGCTGCTGGGACGGCTGACGGGCTTCCCCGTGGCCGAGGCCGGTTTCCGCTGGGCCGGATGGCGGTCGATGCGGCGCAGGCAGGTGATGCGGCAGATCACCTTCGGTGAGGACGACCCCGCGCTCCTGCACCTCCCCCAGCACCTGCTCACGGCCGCCCTGCGGGAGGCCATCGCGGCCGAACGGCTGGTCAAGGTGGCCGTGGACAGCCGTCTCGACTCCGTCGAGCAGGAGCCCGCGGGCGTCACGGCGCACACGCGGGGCCCCGGGGGAACCTGGTGGCGCGGCAGCCACCTGGTCGGTTGCGACGGTCCGCGCTCGACGGTCCGCAAGCTCCAGGACATCCGTTTCCCCGGCCGCACCGCCGTGGAACGGCACGCCGTCGCGGCGCTGCGTACGGAACTGCCGTGGCCCGGCGAGGCGGTGCTGCACCGTATGCCGCCGTGGCGGTCCTCGGGCCCCGCGGTGACCGAGGTGACCGCGCGCCCCCTCGCCGAGGACGTGTGGCGCCTGGACTGGCTGCTGCCGCCGGGCAAGGACCTGGTCACCCCCGACCTCCTCGTGGCGCGCGTCCGGGAGACCCTCGCGGGCTGGTGCGGGGGCACCACTCCGCCGTACGAGCTGCTGGACACCGGGGTCCACACGGTCCACCACCGGCTGGCGCGCAGGTGGCGGGCCGGCCGGATCTTCCTCGCCGGGGACGCGGCGCACCTGCTCGGCGCGCTGGGCACCCAGGGCCTCGACGAGGGGCTGCGGGACGCCGACAACCTCGCGTGGAAGCTGGCCCTGGCCTGGCACCACGGTCCGCACGAGGCCCTGCTCGACAGCTACCAGCTGGAGCGGCGCGCGGTCGTCGCCGCCCGGCTGCGCGCCGCCGACCAGGCGCTGCCGGTGCTGCGCGGCGGAGGCCTGCGGTCCGCGGTGCCCGGTGCGGCCCGCAACCACGACACCCTGCTCACGGACGGCCACCTGGGGCGCGGCGCACTGGGTGCGCCGGGAGCGTACGCCGATTCGCCGCTCACGCCTCCACGCGCCGAATCCTTCGTCGAGGTCGACACGGCGGTGGGCGCCCAGGTCGCCGACGTACGGGTGACGGCGGAGGACGGCTCGTCCGTGGCACTGCGGGACCGGCTGGGTAGGGGCGCCCTCCTGGTGCTGCTGATCGCGCCGGGAACCGTGGTGTGGGAGCGCAAGCACTGGGTGACGGCCGGAATCATGCCGCGGCTCGCCGCCGCCGTGACCGCGCTGCCGCACCGGGCCGAGCTGCTGGTCGCCGAGAGCTACCCGGGCGCGGCCGCGCACACGGTGCTGCTCATCCG
This sequence comes from Streptomyces sp. V3I8, assembly GCF_030817535.1. NCBI lineage: Bacteria > Bacillati > Actinomycetota > Actinomycetes > Kitasatosporales > Streptomycetaceae > Streptomyces > Streptomyces sp. V3I8. The sequence goes on from NZ_JAUSZL010000002.1 coordinate 2,506,619, forward strand.
CCCGGACGGACACCTGGTCACAGCGTTGGGCGGAGTGCGTCCCGCCGATCTGTACGCGGCCGCGGAGGCGACGCTGGGCGGTCCCCTGGCCGCGGCGGAGCCCGCCTCCAGCAGGACGTGAGGCGGGCCCTGTCCAAGCACTGACATCGAGTTGACCGGTGCCCACCGGCGATGGTGTACTCCGGAGCGTGACCGACAGCTGTGTGCGCCTGTGGCGGAGGGTCCATATGGACCTCGTCCGCTATGCGGGCTGCGTGTGTCGCCCGTCCTGCTGACTTCGCATCCTTCTTCCCTCCCGCGCGTGAGCCCCTGCGGCCGCCGCGCGTCACCGCGAACGCCCCTCAGGACGGTACCCGTGTCTGTGTCACCCTCTGTTCCCACTTCCGCTCCCGTCTCCGCCGGTTCCCCGGCTCCCACCGCGGCCGGTGCTCCCACTCAGGCCGAACTGCTGGAGTTCGTGCGCCGTACGGCCGCCGACACCGAGCTGATCGCCTCCCTCCCGCTCGACCCCGAGGGCCGGACGTGGGTACGCCTCGACGGTCCCGGGGGCAGCGAGGCCTGGCTCATCGGCTGGCCGCCCGGCACGGGCACCGGCTGGCACGACCACGCCGAGTCGGTGGGCGCGTTCCTCACCGCGTCGGGTGAGCTCAAGGAGAACTCGCTCGTCGCGCGACTGCCCACCGACGGCTGGCAGACCCTCGAACTGACCGAGGGGATCGACCGCGAACGGCGGCTGTCGGCGGGCAAGGGCCGTGCTTTCGGGCGCCACCACGTGCACGAGGTGCTCAACGAGTCCACCGAGGAGCACGCCGTCTCCGTACACGCGTACTACCCGCCGCTGCCGCGGATCCGTCGCTACAGCCGCACCGGCCAGGTCCTGCGCCTGGAGCAGGTCGAGCGCCCCGAGGACTGGCAGTGACGGACGTCCGGCCCGCGCCGGCCGAACGCCCCGTGGGGATCGACGAGTTGCTGGAGCGCGTACGTGCGGATCTGGACCGGGTGGAGGCAAAAGCCGCCCGTGACGCCGTGCGGGCGGGCGACGCCCTGCTCGTCGACATCCGGTACGCGGCACTGCGCGAGCGCGACGGACTGATCCCCGGCGCGCTGGTCGTCGAGCGCAACGAACTGGAGTGGCGGCTCGACCCGCAGGGCAGCCACCGCGCCCCCGAGGCCACGAGCCACGACCTGCGTGTCGTGGTCGTCTGCAACGAGGGGTACGCGTCGAGCCTGGCGGCCGCGTCCCTGCGGCGGCTGGGCCTCCACCGGGCCACGGATCTGGTGGGAGGCTTCCAGGCCTGGCGGTCGGCGGGGCTGCCGGTGGACACGGCCGTGCTGTCGGGTGCGGCCCCTGTCGGGCACAGCTAGCTGCGGAGGCCCCTTCGCGCAAGGGGCCCCGTCACCGCGCCCGCCGCCCAGGTCCGTGCAGGGCGCTTGTACCGGTCGAGGAGGGTGATGCGCTCCTTGAAGAACGTACGGAGTCCGGGGAGCGTCGGCCGGATCGAGCCGTGCCCCGGAGCCCTGGCGGCTGCGGGACGCCGGCGGCTGCCGGGCCTGCGTTCCCTCAGTACCCCTCGTCCTCCAGGAGCTCCGTGTCCTCGCCCTCCTCCTCGAGCGCCTGCCGGACCACCCGGAGGGCCGTGCCCGGGGAGTAGCCCTTGCGGGCGAGCATCCCGGCCAGGCGCCGTATGCGCTTGTCGCGGTCGAGGCCGCGGGTGGAACGCAGTTTGCGCGCCACGAGTTCGCGTGCGGTCGCCTCCTCCTGGTCGGAGTCGAGTTGTGCGACCGCCTCGTCGATGAGCGTGGAGTCCACGCCCTTGGTCCGCAGTTCCTGGACGAGCGCCCGCCGGGCGAGGCCCCGGCCGTGGTGGCGGGACTCGACCCAGGCGTCCGCGAAGGCACCGTCGTTGATCAGCCCGACCTCTTCGAAGCGGGACAGCACCTCTTCCGCCACGTCGTCCGGGATCTCGCGCTTGCGCAACGCGTCCGCGAGCTGCTTCCGCGTGCGCGGAGTCCCGGTGAGCAGGCGCAGGCAGATCGCCCGCGCCTGCTCAGCCGGGTCCCTCGGGGACTCCCCCTTCTCGGCCCCCGACGAGGCAGGGGTGCCTCCGTCCTGTGTGCCGCCGCCGGACGACTCCCCGAAGCCGCGCCGCCGGCCGCGCCCCCGTCGGGAACGGCCCCCGCCGTCCCGCTCTCCGCGGTCCCGGCCCTCGTCGTCCCCGTACGGCCAGGTGCCGGCGCCGCGCGCGGAGCCGCCGCCCGGTGAGCCGTCACCTTCGTACGCGTCGGCCCCGCCCCGGGCCGGGCCGGTGTCCTCCCCGTGGCCCTGCCCTGCACGGGCGACGGGGTGGACCTGCTCGCTCCAGTCCGTTCGTCGTGTCACGGACTAGCTCTTGGCCGCCGCGGCCTTGGGCTTGGTGGCCTTGGCCGCGGGAGCGGGAACCGTCTTCGCGGTCTCGCCCGCAGCGGCCGGCTCCGCCGCGTCCGCACCCGGCTCGGCGGCGGGCTTCTCCGCCTTCACACCGACGCCCAGCTTCTCCAGGATCTTCTTCTCGATCTCGTTGGCGAGGTCGGGGTTGTCCTTGAGGAAGTTGCGCGCGTTCTCCTTGCCCTGGCCGAGCTGGTCGCCCTCGTACGTGTACCAGGCGCCGGCCTTGCGCACGAAGCCGTTCTCCACACCCATGTCGATCAGGCCGCCCTCGCGGCTGATGCCCTGGCCGTAGAGGATGTCGAACTCGGCCTGCTTGAAGGGCGGGGCCACCTTGTTCTTGACGACCTTGACGCGGGTGCGGTTGCCGACCGCGTCGGTGCCGTCCTTCAGAGTCTCGATGCGGCGGATGTCCAGGCGCACCGAGGCGTAGAACTTCAGCGCCCGGCCACCGGTCGTGGTCTCCGGCGAGCCGAACATCACGCCGATCTTCTCGCGGAGCTGGTTGATGAAGATCGCGGTGGTCTTCGACTGGTTGAGCGCGCTGGTGATCTTCCGCAGTGCCTGGCTCATCAGACGGGCCTGCAGACCCACGTGCGAGTCGCCCATCTCGCCCTCGATCTCCGCGCGCGGCACCAGGGCCGCGACGGAGTCGATGACGATGAGGTCGAGAGCGCCGGAGCGGATCAGCATGTCGACGATTTCCAGCGCCTGCTCACCGTTGTCCGGCTGGGACAGGATGAGGTTCTCGATGTCGACGCCGAGCTTCTTGGCGTACTCGGGGTCGAGGGCGTGCTCGGCATCGACGAAGGCCACCTGGCCGCCGGCCTTCTGCGCGTTCGCCACCGCGTGCAGGGTCAGGGTCGTCTTGCCGGAGGACTCCGGACCGTACACCTCCACCACCCGGCCGCGCGGCAGACCGCCGACGCCGAGGGCGACGTCCAGGGCGGTCGATCCGGTGGGGATCACCTCGATGGGCTCGTTCGGCCGCTCACCCAGACGCATCACCGCGCCCTTGCCGAATTGCCGTTCAATTTGTGCGAGCGCGGCGTCGAGCGCCTTCTCGCGGTCGGTTCCTGCCATGGGTTCCACCCGATTTGCTTGAGTCGATCGCTTCACGTCAAAGACGCTAACGCCTGCCACTGACAATGCGCCCCGACGCCCGTCCAGCCTGTGGATAACTCGGGCACTTCGGCACGAATTCCCCGCCCGCATCCCGCCCCAGGTCTCGCCGGAGCCCCCATAAGAACGGATGTTCGATTTTGGTGTCAAGCACATCACGCACCGGGGCGGGGGCGTGTCGCGGCCCGCGCCGCCCGGCTGTTCCGGGGTCGCGCGGGCCGCGCCGAACGGCGTCAGGAAGAGGCGCGGGGGCTGTCGTCCTCGACCGGCCGCGGCTCCCGGGAGTCCGCACGCAGCAGGTGCCGTACACGCTTGAGGAGGGTGCCCGAGCCCCGCGCACGGCGTCCGTGCACCCTCGGGTCGTCCGTGACGTCGTACCGCTTCACGTACGCCCCCAGGAAGGCCTGCAGAGTGGCGACCGCCGGGATGGCGATCAGCGCGCCGACGGCTCCGAGCAGGGCGGTGCCCGCGATGACCGACCCGAAGGCGACCGCCGGGTGGATGTCCACGGTCTTCGCGGTCAGCTTGGGCTGCAGCACGTAGTTCTCGAACTGCTGGTAGACCACGACGAAGACCAGTACCCACAGCGCGTACCAGGGGTTGACCGTGAAGGCGATCAGCATCGGCAGGGCGCCCGCGAGGTACGTGCCGATGGTGGGGATGAACTGCGAGACCAGGCCCACGTAGACGGCGAGCACGGGCGCGTAGTCCACGCCGAGGGACTCCAGCAGGACGTAGTGGGCCAGGCCGGAGATGAGGGCCATCAGGCCGCGTGAGTAGAGGTAACCACCGGTCTTGTTGACGGCGATCTCCCAGGCGCGCAGGACCTCCGCCTGCCGGGCCGGCGGCAGCACCGAGCACAGCGCGCGCCGCAGCCGCGGGCCGTCGGCGGCGAAGTAGAACGCGAACAGGGTGATCGTCAGGAGCTGGAAGAGGCCGCCCAGGACCTGCGCGGACACGTCCAGGACGCCGGTCGCGCTGTTCTGCACGTACTTCCGGAGCCAGTCGGAGCGCAGCAGGCTGTCCTGGATGTCGACGCGGCTCAGTTCCGTGTGGAAGGTGGTGTTGGCCCAGCTGATCACCGAGTCGACGTACTTCGGGAAGTCCTCGACGATGTCGATGATCTGCCCGGCGAGCATCGAGCCGAGCAGTGTGATGAAGCCCGCACTCACGATCATCACGATGAGGAACACGAGGCCGGTGGCCAGCCCTCTGCGCATGCCGAACGAGGACATCCAGCTCACCGCGGGCTCGATGGCGAGGGCCATGAAGAACGCGATCAGGATGTTGATCAGCAGCCCGGTCAGCTGGTGGAAGGCCCAACTGCCGAGCTGGAAACAGGCGATGAGGGTGAGCGCGAGCACCATGGCCCGCGGCAGCCAGCGCGGCATCTTGCTGCCCCCCTCGGCCGCGCCCCCGACCGGGGGCGTGGGAGGTGTCGTGCCGAACGGGGAGGCGTGCTGTCCGACCTGCGTCGTCTCGTCTGTCGATGCCACGGGCCAAGTCTCGCCCACGTGGACGACAATCGGCCCCGCTCCCCCGGATCTTCCTGGTCGGTCAGCGCGATTCGTGGGGAACGTTCACCGCCGTACAGACCGCGCGCCACACGTCCTTCGCCTCCCAGCCCGCGTCCAGCGCCTGCCGCACCGTCCGTCCGCCGAGCTCCGACATCACGTGGTCGCGCGCGAAGGTGTCGGCGTACTCCGTACCGAAGTGATCCGCCATCCGCTGCCAGAAGACCGTCAACCGCATGCCTCCAGTATCCCGCCCCTGGGGGTGGGCCCGTGCCGGGACCGCCTGCCGAGAACGCTTTCCGCCCTACGGTCTGACCCATGGCCGAAACAGGAGCATCCCCACTCCCCCCGACGCCCCCGGCGCACACCCCCCTCTCCCGCGCCGAGCAGTTCGTCTGGCTCACCGCGCGTGTGCTGGAGCAGCGCCGTTTCGAGTACCACTTCCTGGGCAGCGGCGCGGACGCGGTCGAGACCGCGCTGGCCGCGTACCGCAACGAGGACGACGGGTACGGCCACGCGCTGGAACCCGACCTGCGCGGCCCGGTCAGCCAGCCCCTGCACGTCGGGCACGCGCTGCGCGTCCTGGACTCGATCGGGCGCTGCGGCGGACAGCGGGTGGAACGCGTGTGCCGTTACCTGACCTCCGTGTCGACGCGGGACGGCGCGCTCCCCGTGGTCCGTCCCGGCCGGCGCGGCTATCCGTCGGCGCCCTTCGTGCCGATCCTGGACGACCCGCCCGGCGAACTGCTCGCCACCGGTCCCGTGGTGGGACTGCTGCACCGCAACGAGGTGTGGCACGCCTGGCTGTTCCGGGCCACCGACTTCTGCTGGCAGGCGGTGGACTCCCTGGAGAAGACACATCCGTACGAGGTCGAGGCCGCCGTGGCCTTCCTGGACTCCGCGCCCGACCGCCCGCGCGCGGAGGCGGCCGCCGACCGGCTCGGCCGGCTGGTGCGCGAGCAGCGGCTCGCCGTGCTGGAGCCACGGGACCCCGACGCGTTCCCCGTGGCGCCCGGTTACGCGCCCGGGGAGCGCCACCTGCCGCACGACTACGCGAGGACGCCCGGCTCCCTCGCGCGCGCGTGGTTCACCGACGAGGAGATGACCCGCTCCCTGTGCCACCTCAGGGAGGAACAGCAGGAGGACGGCGGCTGGCCCCTCCGCCGGCGCCGATGGGCCCCGGGCAGCGCGCTGGAGGCACGCCCCGCCGTCACGATCGAGGCGCTGCGCACCTTGCAGGCGTACGGACTGCTCGCCTAGGGCGTTTCTTCGGGATCAGCCCTGGCCCGTCATCGCCCGTACCCCCGCCGTGACCACCACGGCCGCGGCCACGACCAGCAGGAAGGGGGCCCGCAGCAGCAGTGCCACGGCGGCCGCGGCGAGCCCCGCGGCCCTCGCGTCCAGGACCAGGACGCGGCCGTCGGCGAAGGTCTGCTGGGCGGTCAGGGCCGCCAGCAGGGCGACGGGCAGCAGGGCGGCCAGCCGCCGGACGAGCGGCCGTTCCAGCGCGCCCGCGGGGATCAGCAGCCCGATCAGTTTCACGGCGTAGCAGCCGACGGCGGTCAGGCCGATCGCGATCCAGATGTTCACCGCTCCTCCCGCTCCCCGCCGGGCTCACCGGCGGGGCCCGTGCGCGTCCCGCGGCGGCCGGCCACCCAGAGCGCGACCGGGGCGGCCAGCGCGGCGACCAGGACGGGGACACCGGCGGGCAGTACGGGCAGCAGCCCGAGCCCGAGCACGACCGCGAGGCCGGCGACGGCCCGTTCCAGGGTCGTCCTGACCATCGGCGCGAGCAGCGCGAGGAAGACCGCGGGTCCGGCCGCGTCCAGGCCCCACGCGTCGGTGTCCCCGATGGCTTCGGCGCCCAGCGCCCCGAGCAGGGTGGTCAGGTTCCACAGCAGGTACAGCGACAGGCCGGTGACGGTGAACCCGATCCGCACACCGCGCCGCGTGGGCTGGGCGAGGGCCACGGCCGTGGTCTCGTCGATGACCCACTGCGCGGCGAAGGGGCGCACCGCGCGCGGGAGGGCCAGCAACTGCGACAGGCGCAGCCCGTAGAACGCGTTGCGCACTCCCAGGAAGAACGCGCCCGCGGCGGCCGTGAACGGGTTGCCGCCGCCGGCCAGCGCCCCCACCAGGGCGAACTGCGAGGCGCCGGTGAAGACCAGCAGGCTCAGGGCGCAGGTCTGCAGCACCGTGAGTCCGCCGCCCGCCGAGGTCACCCCGAAGGCGAAGCCGGAGAGTCCGACGGCCACCCCGACGCCGAGGGCGTCCCGTACGACGGCGGCGTCGGGTTTTCCGCCGTCTTCACTTCGTATGTCCGCGAGAGCTGTTTCTTCTGCCACGTCCCGGACCCTAGGCCGGATCCCTGCCGCGGGTCTTGTACGTTCTTGCGCTCGCGCCGGTAGGCACCGGGCGGCACGCCCACGATCCGGGTGAAGTGCCGGTTGAGATGCGGCTGGTCGGTGAAGCCCACGGCGAGCGCCGCCTCGGAGGGCAGGACCCCGGCGTCCAGCAGCCTGCGTGCCCGCCGTACCCGGACGTCGGTGAGCCACGCGTGGGGCGGCATCCCGTAGGCGTCCCGGAAGGCGCGCAGCAGGGCGAAGGGGCTGGTCCCGAGGTCTCCGGCGAGCCGTTCCAGCGTGGGCGGCCGCGTGATCCGCTCCTCGAGCACGGCACGCGCGCGTGCCGCCGTCCGGGCGCCCGCCGTCCGCGCGACCCGCTGCGGCAGCGCTCCGCCGTTCAGCCTCAGCAGCCGGGTCACGGCCACCCGCAGCAAGGTGTCGGCGGCGAGCGCGTTCCCCTCGTCGGCGGCGCGCAGCACCTGGTGGACCAGCCCCACGGTGTACGGGTCGTCGAGCACCGGGTCCACGAATCCGGGGGAGCCGCGCAGGGAGGTGGTCCCGGCGGCGATCTCCGCGACCAGTTCCGGTGAGGGGTAGACCGCCCCGTACCGCCAGCCCTCGGGGACACCGGCCCGCCCCGTGTGCGGGGTGTCGGGGTTGACCAGGGCGAGTGTGCCGGGCCCCGCGTACCGGTCGGCGCCGCCGTGGTGGAAGACCTCCACGCCGTCGGTGACGGCGGCGATGACGAAGTTCTCGTGCGTGTGCCGGACGAAGGTCTTGTGCACGTACCGGGCGCGCAGCAGATCGACACCGGGCAGCTCCGCGTACCGCCAGTGCCGTGCCCGCTCCTGCCCCGTACCCGCCACACGGCCATTCTCCGCCACCGCGCCCGGGCACCGGACGCGGCCGCCTGCGCGCCATCGGCCGCGAGCCCGCGAACCCGCGGGCCGCACCGGCGAGCCGCCGGCACGACCCGCGTTCCCGCAGGTCAATGCCATTGTCAGTGTCCGGGTGCAGGATGGACGCATGGTCAGCTCCGCGCAACGAGCCCTGAACGGCTTCTCCCCCGCGACCCGCGCCTGGTTCACGGGGGCCTTCTCCGCGCCCACCGACGCCCAGGCCGGCGCGTGGCAGGCCATCGCCGAGGGCTCGGACGTGCTGGTGGTGGCCCCGACCGGCTCCGGCAAGACGCTGGCCGCGTTCCTGGCCGCGCTGGACCAGCTGGCCTCGGCCCCGCCGCCCGCCGACCCCAGGAAACGCTGCCGCGTCCTGTACGTGTCGCCGCTGAAGGCCCTCGCGGTCGACGTGGAGCGGAACCTGCGCAGCCCTCTGACCGGCATCCGGCAGGAGTCGGTGCGGCTGGGGCTGCCCGAGCCCGAGGTGAAGGTCGGCATCCGCTCCGGCGACACCCCGGCCGCCGAGCGCCGCACGCTGGCCACCCGCCCGCCGGACATCCTGATCACCACCCCGGAGTCGCTGTTCCTGATGCTGACGTCGGCCGCGCGCGACGCGCTGACCGGCATCGAGACGGTGATCCTGGACGAGGTGCACGCGGTCGCGGGCACGAAACGCGGCGCCCACCTCGCGCTGACCCTGGAGCGGCTCGACGAGCTGCTGCCGAGGCCGGCGCGCCGGATCGGCCTCTCCGCCACCGTCCGCCCGGTGGACGAGGTCGCCCGCTACCTCTCACCGCAGCGCAAGGTGGAGATCGTCCAGCCACCGTCCGGCAAGGAGTTCGACCTCTCCGTGGTCCTGCCCGTCGAGGACCTGGGCGAGCTGGGCGGCTCCCCGGCGGCCGACCGCGACGAGGGCGCGGAGAAGCCCTCCATCTGGCCGCATGTCGAGGAGCGGATCGTCGACCTCGTCCAGTCCCACCGCTCGACGATCGTCTTCGCCAACTCCCGCCGCCTCGCGGAGCGCCTCTGCAACCGGCTGAACGAGATCGCGTACGAGCGGGCGACGGGCGAGCCCCTGGCGGAGCACCATTCCCCGGCCGAGCTGATGGGCGGCTCGGGCGCGGCCCAGGGTGCCCCCACGGTCATCGCCCGCGCCCACCACGGATCGGTCTCCAAGGAGCAGCGCACCCTCGTCGAGGAGGACCTCAAGGCGGGCCGTCTGCCCGCCGTGGTCGCCACCTCCAGCCTCGAACTGGGCATCGACATGGGCGCGGTGGACCTCGTCGTCCAGGTCGAGTCGCCGCCGTCGGTGGCGTCCGGCCTCCAGCGCGTGGGCCGCGCGGGCCACCAGGTCGGGGCGGTCTCCACGGGCGTGGTCTTCCCGAAGTACCGGGGCGACCTCGTCCAGGCCGCCGTCGTCACCGAGCGGATGCGCACCGGCTCCATCGAGTCCCTCCGGGTGCCGGCGAACCCGCTGGACGTACTGGCCCAGCAGATCGTCGCCATGACGGCAATGGACTCCTGGCAGTTCGACGACCTGCTCGCCACGGTCCGCCGGGCGGCGCCGTTTCGCCGCGCTGCCCGAATCGGCGTTCACGGCGGTGCTCGACATGCTCGCGGGCCGCTACCCGTCGGACGCCTTCGCCGAGCTGCGGCCGCGCGTGGTGTGGGACCGCGTCGCGGGCACGGTCACCGGGCGCCCCGGCGCCCAGCGCCTCGCCGTCACCTCCGGAGGCACGATCCCCGACCGCGGCCTCTTCGGGGTGTTCCTCGCCGGTTCCGACCCCAAGAAGGGCGGTGGCCGGGTCGGCGAGCTCGACGAGGAGATGGTCTACGAGTCCCGGGTCGGCGACGTCTTCACCCTGGGCACCAGCTCCTGGCGCATCGAGGACATCACCCGCGACCGCGTCCTGGTCTCCCCCGCGCCCGGCGTGCCCGGCAGGCTGCCGTTCTGGAAGGGCGACCAGCTCGGGCGCCCGCTCGAACTGGGCCGCGCGCTGGGCGCGTTCCTCCGCGAGGTCGGCTCACTGCCCAAGGACGACGCCCGGCTGCGGCTCCTCGCCGCGGGCCTGGACGACTGGGCCGCGGACAACGTCCTGTCGTACCTGGCCGAGCAGCGCGAGGCCTGCGGACACGTCCCGGACGACCGCACCATCGTCGTCGAGCGGTTCCGCGACGAGCTGGGCGACTGGCGTGTCGTCGTGCACTCCCCCTTCGGCGCCCAGGTGCACGCCCCCTGGGCGCTCGCGCTCGGTGCCCGCCTCTCCGAGCGCTACGGCATGGACGCGCAGGTCATGCACGCCGACGACGGCATCGTGCTGCGCCTGCCGGACGCCGATCTGATGAGCCTGGACCTGCTCGACCAGGAGCCCGCCAAGGCGGGCACGGAGTACGACTCCGAGCAGGCCCCCGTGGGCGCGGCGGACGTCGTCTTCGACAAGGGCGAGGTCAACCAGATCGTCACGGACCAGGTCGGCGGCTCGGCCCTGTTCGCGTCCCGCTTCCGTGAGTGCGCGGCCCGCGCCCTGCTCCTGCCGCGCCGCAGCCCGGGCAAGCGCACGCCCCTGTGGCAGCAGCGCCAGCGCGCCGCCCAGCTGCTCCAGGTGGCCAGCGAGTTCGGTTCCTTCCCGATCGTCCTGGAGGCGGTCCGCGAATGCCTCCAGGACGTCTTCGACGTGCCCGGTCTCGTCGAGCTGATGGGCGACCTGGAGTCCCGCAAGGTGCGGCTCGTCGAGGTCACGACACCCGAGCCGTCCCCCTTCGCCCGCTCGCTGCTGTTCGGTTACGTCGCCCAGTTCCTGTACGAGGGCGACTCGCCCCTCGCCGAACGGCGCGCGGCGGCCCTGTCGCTGGACTCGCACCTGCTCGCCGAGCTCCTCGGTCAGGCGGAACTGCGCGAGCTCCTGGACGCGGACGTCCTGACCGAGCTGGAGAGCGAGCTGCAGTGGCTGACCGAGGACCGGCGGACCAAGGACATCGAGGGTGTCGCGGACCGGCTGCGGATGCTCGGCCCGCTCACCGACGCCGAGCTGGCCGAGCGCGGGGCCGAGCCCGAGTGGGCCCGTGAGCTGGCCGCGACCCGCCGTGCGATCCAGGTCCGCATCGCCGGGGCCGACCACTGGGCGACGATCGAGGACGCGGGCCGGCTGCGGGACGCGCTCGGCACCGCGCTGCCCGTCGGCGTCCCCGAAGCCTTCACCGAGCCGGTCAAGGACCCGCTGGGCGACCTCCTCGCCCGGTACGCACGCACGCACGGCCCGTTCACCTCGACCGCGGCCGCGGCCCGCTTCGGCCTCGGTACCGCCGTCACGGAAGGCGCCCTGCAGCGGCTCGCGGCGAGCGGCCGTGTCGTGCAGGGCGAGTTCCATCCGGCGGGGATCGGCCAGGAGTGGTGCGACGCGACGGTGCTGCGCAGACTGCGGCGCCGTTCGCTGGCCGCGCTGCGCCACGAGCTGGAGCCGGTGCCGCCCGCCGCGCTCGCCCAGTTCCTGCCGCAGTGGCAGCACCTGGGCAGCGGGCACAACCTGCGCGGCCTCGACGGACTCGTGCGCGCCGTCGAGCAGCTGCAGGGCGCCTCGGTGCCCGCGTCGGCGCTGGAGAAACTGGTCCTGCCGTCCCGCGTCTCGCACTACGCCCCCGCGATGCTCGACGAGCTGACGGCCGCCGGCGAGGTGGTCTGGGCCGGTGCCGGCGCCCTGCCCGGCAAGGACGGCTGGGTCTCCCTGTACCTGGCGGACGCGGCGCCGCTCCTCCTGCCCGCTCCGCACCCCCTGGAACTGACCGCGCTCCACCGGTCGGTCCTGGACGCCCTCTCCGGCGGCTACGGCCTCTTCTTCCGCCAGATCACCGACCAGGTCCGCGCCACCACGCATCCGGAGGCCACCGACCTCCAGCTGGCCGACGTCATCTGGGACCTGGCGTGGTCGGGCCGCCTGACGAACGACACGCTCGGCCCGATGCGCTCCCTCCTGGGCTCGGGCCGTACCGCGGGCTCCACCGCGCACCGCGCGAAACGCGCGGCCCCCCGCGGGCGGTACGGCGGCCTGACGTCCGCCGCGCGCCCCACCTCGCGCACCGGCCCGCCGACCGTCGCGGGCCGCTGGTCGCTGCTCCCCGGCCGGGAGCCCGACGCCACGGTGCGCGCCCACGCCCTGGCCCGCACCCTCCTGGACCGGCACGGCGTGGTCACCCGGGGCGCGGTCGCGGCGGAGGGCGTGGAGGGCGGCTTCTCCGCCGTCTACCGCGTCCTGTCGGTCTTCGAGGAGAGCGGCCAGGCCCGCCGCGGCTATGTGGTGGAAGGGCTCGGAGCCGCCCAGTTCGCGATGGACGGCGCCGTGGACCGGCTGCGCGCGGCGGCGACCGCCCGCGAGCGGGGCGAGTCCCTGCCCGAGCCCGCCTTCGCGGGCGCTCCCGCACTCGGCCGTTCGGGGACGTACACGCCGAGCCCCCACGCGGGCGCGCCGGACTCCTTCGGCGACCCCGCCGGACCCCTGGACCCCTTCGACGGCCCCACCGGGCATCCGGACCCCTTCACCGACGACGCGGGCCTCCCGTCCGCCGGCACCCTGCCGCCGGACGACGACCCGTACTCCCTGGGCACCGGTTCCGGACCGTCCTTCGGCACCGGCACCGGCACCGGCACCGGCGCCTCGTCGCGCGGCTCCCGGCAGGGTTACGCGTCCCCCTTCGCCGACTCACCCCGTTCGGCCCCGCAGGCGTTCCCCGGAGGCCCCCGCTCCCGTACCCGCGCGGACGACACCCACCGCGCCGTCGTGCTGGCCGCGGCCGACCCCGCGAACGCCTACGGAGCGGCCCTCCCCTGGCCCGAACCCCCGACCGGCGCGGGCCACAAGGCGGGCCGCAAGGCGGGCTCCCTGGTCGTCCTGGTGGACGGCGAGCTGGCCCTCTACATGGAGCGCGGCGGCAAGACGCTCCTGGCCTGGCCCGGCGCACCGGACGAGGCGCCCCGGCACGACGCGCGGCTGCGCACAGCGGCCGAGGCACTGGCCGCGGCGGCCCGGGCGGGTTCCCTCGGCACCGTCACCGTGGAGCGGGTCAACGGCGCCTCCGCCCTCACCTCCGAGTTCGGCGCCCTGCTGGAAGGAGCCGGTTTCCATGCGACCCCGCGCGGACTGCGCCTGCGCGCGTAGGACCACCCGCCCACCTGCGACGCACTCCCGCCAGGCCCCCGGCGGCCCGTCCGGCAGGACCCGCCCCCAGGAGGCACCCCACCCGTGCCACCCTGGATCCCATGCCTGAGGGAGACACCGTCTGGCAGGCCACCAGACGCCTGCACGAGGCCCTCGCGGGTCACGTACTCACCCGTTCCGACCTACGGGTCCCCAAGTACGCCCTGTCCGACCTCACCGGGCGCACCGTCCTGGACGTCACCCCGCGCGGGAAGCACCTGCTCATCCGCGTCGAGGGCGGCCTGACCCTGCACTCGCACCTGCGCATGGACGGCTCCTGGAGGATCTACGCGCCCGGCGAGCGCTGGCGCGGCGGTCCCGACCACCAGATCCGCGTGATCCTCGGCACCGAGGAGCGCACCGCCGTCGGGTACCGGCTGCCCGTCCTGGAACTGCTGCACACCGCCGACGAGGACCGCGCGGTCGGCCATCTGGGCCCCGACCTCCTGGGTCCCGACTGGAATCCCGGCACCGCCCTGGCGAACATCCGGCGCGACCCGGACCGGGCCCTCGGTGAGGCCCTCCTCGACCAGCGCAATCTCGCCGGCATCGGCAACGTCTACAAGAGCGAGCTCTGCTTCCTGCTGCGCGTCACCCCCTGGCTGCCCGTGGGCCGGCTCCCCGCCGAGTACGCCGCCCACGCGATGACGCTCGCCAAGAAGCTCCTGGACGTCAACCGCGAGCGCCCCCAGCGCGTCACGACCGGCCGCCGTGACCAGAACCTGTTCGTGTACGGCCGCGCGGGCCGCCCCTGTCTGCGCTGCGGCACCCGGATCCGCGTGGCGAACCAGGGCGACGGCTCCCGCGAGCGCCCCACGTACTGGTGCCCGGCCTGCCAGCCGGGCCCGGCCCCGAGCCCGGCACGCCCGACCAATTGACGGCCCGTCAGATTCCCTCGTACGGTCCCCTCATGCCCGTCACGGCGTACGACCTCACCGGACGCACCGCATTCGTCACCGGCGCGGCGAGCGGCATCGGCCGCGCCAGTGCCGTCCTGCTCGCGGAGGCGGGTGCGGCCGTCCACTGCGCGGACCGTGACGCGCGGGGCCTCGACGGGACGGCCGCCCTGATCAAGGACGGGGGCGGTACGGCCCACGTCCACACCCTCGACGTCACCGACCGGGCCCGGCTCGCCGCAGCCGTCGCGACCTGCGCCCGCCTGGACGTCATGGCGGCCGTCGCCGGAATCATGCACAGCAGTCCCGTCCTGACGACCAGGGACGAGGACCTCGACCGGGTCCTGGGGGTCAACTTCAAGGGCGTCCTGTACGCCTGCCAGGAGGCGGCCCGTTCGATGCTGGCCACCAGGACCCCGGGGAGCATCATCACGATGGCCTCGGGCGCCGTCGACACCGGCGGGCCGGGGCTGCTCTGCTACGGCGCCGCGAAGGCGGCCGTCGTACAGCTGACGAAGACCCTGGCGACCGAGATGGGCCCGCACGGCATCCGTGTGAACGCGGTCGCGCCGGGCTGGATCCGCACGCCGATGACCGACCGCCACAACGAGGGGACCCAGGCGCGGACGGAGGCGTTCATGGCCCGTATGTCACCGCTGGGCCGGGTCGGCGACCCCGAGGACATCGCGCACGCGGTCCTGCACCTCGCCTCCGACGCCTCGGCCTTCACGACGGGCCAGATCCTCCGCCCCAACGGGGGCGTGGCGATGCCCTGGTAGCACCCGAACGCGCTCCGGCAGCCCCTGCCGCACAGCTCCGCACCCCGGAGAACCGCGTCCAGCACCCAGCACCCGACGTTCAGCACCCGACATCCAGCCGCGATGCGACTCCACCCCGTCCAGCCCGCAAGCCCGTCCAGCCCGTCCAGCCCGTCAAGAGGGCTCCCCCCGCCCCGGCAGCGGTCCGCGCCCGCGTCGCCAGACCTCCAGAACGCGCCGCATCCACCGGTCCGACCCGGCCGCCCCCACGGCCCGTTTCTTCGGCACACAGTGCACCGGCAGCAGACTCAGCCCCCACCCGCCCGCCGCCACCGCGCCCTCGAGCACGCCGGCGTCCGCGGCGAACGCCAGCCGTAGGACCGCCCACCACCACAGCCCTCCAGCCCCCAGAGCAAGCCCCCACCTGCCTATTCGCACCGTTCGCCCCGTCATGGCACCGCCTCCAGCCCGACGCTAGACCCCCGTGTCCCCCTGCCGACAGGGCGCACCAGCACAACAGGAGCGCACCGGGCGCACCAATGGCGCCCCAACGCCACGATGCGCCCCGAAGCCGGGTCCAACGCCGAAGCGGACCACCCTTGACCGGCTGTTATCCGTTGCCCGCGTTCTCCGCCTGGAACATCCAGTGGTGCTTCTCGAGATCCGCCGTGATCCCGATGAGCAGGTCCTGACTCACCGGATCAGCGGTCTCCGTCGACTCCACCCGCTCCCGCATCCGCCCGATCACGGCACCGAGCGCGTCGACGAGGGAGCCGACCGCGTCGACGTCCTTCACCCACCCGTTCTGTACGACGCCGATACCGCTGCTGCTCGCGACCGTCGCGGCACGTCCGTCCGGCGAGACGCCGAGCGCCGAGGCACGTTCCGCCACGGAGTCGGAGTGCAGCCGCGCGGAGTCGACGACCTCGTCGAGCTGGAGGTGGACGGACCGGAAGCGCGGCCCGACCACGTTCCAGTGGATCTGTTTCGCCACCAGCGACAGATCCACCAGATCGACGAGCGCGCCTTGCAGCGCCTCGGACACGATCTTGAGATCGGCATCGGACAACGGGCTCTTCACGACGTACATCGACATCCTCCGGTCAGCAGCGCCCAACGGGCCAGCTCTCGCACCTCCACCATCGCCGCCCCGGACGATCCCGGCAAACGCGACAGAGCCCCACGACTCGCCCGGGTCCGCCCACACAAAAACCCCGGCCCGCTTCCCCGGGTCTCCCCGGGGAAGCCCCTGCCGGGGCTCTCGCACAGTTCTTCTCAGTTCACGGGCGTCAAGCGCGCGGGCGTCAGGCGGCGACGACGTCGACCGCTTCCGCAGGCGCCTTGATGGTCACCCGTTCCGGTGGCACACCGGCCACCGAGACGGAGTTCAGCCTCGGGCGTACCGGCGTGGGCACAGGTTCGGTGGCCGCTGCCGACCGGGCCAGCTCGGCGAGGGCGAGCTCATCGCTCACTTCCCGCATCAGTTCCGACATCCGTACGTCCAGCGCGTCGCAGATCGCGGAGAGCAGTTCCGAGGAAGCCTCTTTCTGCCCCCGCTCCACCTCGGAGAGATAGCCGAGCGAAACTCGGGCGGACGAGGAGACTTCGCGCAGAGTACGGCCCTGGCGCTGGCGCTGCCGACGCAGCACGTCACCAAGCAGGCGACGGAGCAGAATCATCGGTGGCTCCCTCCTCGGACCGCGTAGCCGCATCCTTCACGCCCCACCGTACCGCCTTGCGCCGCGGCCGTGCGGGGAGCGATGTCGTGTTCACTCAGGGCTGCAAACATCAAAACCCCCCGTTCTGTTCCGTATCCTGTGTCCGCTCATTCCCAGGGTGTTCGCCCACAAGCCGCTCCAGAAGCAGTGCGAGCACGCTCCGTACACTCTCCATACGGATTTCCGTCCGGGAGCCGTTCAACCGCAGCGCCGCCACTTTCCCGCCAAGAGCGCTTGCGTCCGTCGCCGCGCGGGGCCCGTCCACGGCGACGAAAACCGTGCCGACCGACTGCCCGTCCTGGGAATCAGGACCCGCGACCCCGGTGGTCGAAATCCCCCAGTCCGCGCCGAGCACCTTGCGTACACCGGCCGCCATCGCTGCCGCGACCTGCGGGTCCACCGCTCCACGCCGCTCCAGCAGGGCGGCGTCGACACCCAGCACGTCGCGCTTGAGATCGGTGGCGTACGCCGTCACGGAGCCGCGGAAGGCCTTGGAGGCTCCGGGGACCGCCGCCAGCTCCGCGGCCACCAGACCGCCGGTGAGCGACTCGGCGACCGCAAGGGTCTGCCCCTTCACCGTGAGTAGTCGCAGCACTTCGGCGGCCGTGGACGTCACGCCTGCGCCTCCCCGGCGGCGGCCCGCCGCGCGGCCAGTCCCTGGCGCCGCAGCACAATGGCCTGTCTTACGTAGTCGGCTCCGGTGACGACGGTCAGGGCGACCGCCACGGCCATCACCCAGAACCTCAGGGTCGCCAGCGGCCCCGTCAGCGCCAGGACGTACATCCCGACGGCCACGCCCTGCGTGAGGGTCTTCAGCTTGCCGCCGCGGCTGGCCGGGATCACGCCGTAGCGGATCACCAGGAAACGCAGCAAGGTGATCCCCAGCTCGCGCCCGAGGATCACCGCGGTCACCCACCAGGGCAGATCGCCGAGGTAGGAGAGACAGATCAGCGCCGCCCCCATGATCGCCTTGTCGGCGATGGGGTCGGCGATCTTCCCGAAGTCGGTGACGAGGTCGTACGTGCGGGCCAGATGCCCGTCGAAGATGTCCGTGATCATGGCGACGGCGAAGGCCGCCCAGGCCCAGGCCCGCCACACGGGGTCGTACCCGCCGTCGGCCAGCATCAGCGCCACGAACCCCGGCACGAGTACCAGCCGGAGCATGGTGAGCAGATTGGCGACGTTCCACAGGCTGGCCTGGTTGACGGCCGCGGCGCCGAGCTTCGTACCGCCGAGCGGTGTCTTCGGCGCCTGACCGCCCGAAGCCCCGCCACCTGGAGCCCCGCCACCCGAAGCCCCGCCGCCCGGAGCCTGCACACCGGACACCTTGGCACCGGAAGTCCCGGCGCCGGAGGTCACCGCATCCGGGATACCCGTACCAGGAACCCCCGGCGCGGAGGCTCCCGTACCGGCAGGTGCCGTCTGGGCGGGTCCCGTACCGACGGGCCCTGTACCGACGGGCCCCGTCTGAGTGGATCCGGATCCCGTACCGACCGGTGCCGTGCCGGCAGTTCCGGCGGTTCCGCGGGGAGAGGGCGCACCGGGGCCGCCCGCCGCGGATGCCGGGACTCCGGTCATCTGGCTGCCTCCTCAGTACACACCTGCGAGCCCGGGAGCGGCTCCGCCACCAGGTCGACACCTTCCGTACCGACCACCTTCGCCTCGACCATACGACCGACGGCCAGTCCTTCGCCGCTCGTGAACAGCACCTGGCCGTCCGTCTCGGGCGCCTGGTGCGCGGCGCGGCCGTACGCGGCCTCGTCCTCGGCGGCCGAGCCGGTGGACTCGACGAGGACCTGGAGCGTCTCCCCGACGCGCTCCTCCGCCCGCTGCGAGACCAGCTCCTCGGCGAGCCGGGACACGCGCGCGAGCCGCTCGGCGACGACGTCCTCGTCCAGCTTGTTCTCGTACGTCGCCGCCTCGGTGCCGTCCTCGTCGGAGTACCCGAAGACGCCGATGGCGTCCAGGCGCGCGGCGGTCAGGAAGCGCTCCAGCTCCGCCAGGTCGTCCGCGCTCTCGCCGGGGAAGCCGACGATGAAGTTGGACCGGACGCCGGCCTGCGGGGCCTTGGAGCGGATGGTGTCGAGGAGGCCCAGGAACTGGTCGGTGTTCCCGAACCGCCGCATGGCGCGCAGCACCCCGTGCGCGGAGTGCTGGAAGGACAGGTCGAAGTAGGGGGCGATCTTCGGCGTGGAGGTCAGCACGTCGATGAGTCCGGGCCGCATCTCGGCGGGCTGCAGGTAGCTGACGCGCACCCGCTCGATCCCGTCGACGTCGGCGAGCTCGGGCAGCAGCGTCTCCAGGAGGCGGATGTCGCCGAGGTCCTTGCCGTACGAGGTGTTGTTCTCGGAGACCAGCATGATCTCCTTCACGCCCTGCTCGGCGAGCCAGCGCGTCTCCCCCAGTACGTCACTGGGGCGCCGCGAGATGAAGGAGCCGCGGAAGGACGGGATGGCGCAGAAGGAGCAGCGCCGGTCGCAGCCGGAGGCGAGCTTCACCGAGGCGACCGGGGAGCCGTCCAGGCGCCGGCGCAGGGGCGCGCGGGGGCCCGAGTCCGGAGCGAGTCCTTCGGGGAGGTCGACGGGGCCGTGTCCCGGAAGGGCGACCTCCGCGCCGGCGTCCTGCCGCTCGGCGGGGCTGATCGGCAGCAGCTTGCGCCGGTCGCGCGGGGTGTGGGCGGCGTGGATGCCGCCGTTCAGGATGGTCTGGAGCCGGTCGGAGATGTCGGCGTAGTCGTCGAAGCCGAGCACGCCGTCGGCCTCGGGCAGCGCCTCGGCCAGTTCCTTGCCGTAGCGCTCGGCCATGCAGCCGACGGCGACGACCGCCTGGGTTCTGCCGTGTCCCTTGAGGTCGTTGGCCTCCAGGAGGGCGTCGACGGAGTCCTTCTTGGCGGCCTCGACGAAGCCACAGGTGTTGACGACGGCGACGTCCGCGTCCTCGGCGTCCTCCACGAGGTGCCAGCCGTCCGCCTCCAAGCGGCCTGCGAGCTCCTCCGAGTCCACCTCGTTACGGGCGCAGCCAAGAGTGACGAGTGCGACGGTACGGCGTTCAGGCATGGGCTCAAGACTACTTCGTCCCGGTGACGGCCCACGTCGACGGGGTTGGCCGATCACGGCCAACCCCGTCCGCGGGTGCCCGGGAGACCGGGCGGAGGTGTGCACGCGCTGTGCCGGCGCGTACCGGCACAGCGGTTCGGCTCAGCCGACCTCGGGGTCGCCCTTCGTGTACGAGAGGCGCTCCACCTGGCCCGACTGGAACTCGTCGTCGATCTTCTTGCCGTTCACGTACAGCTGGATGGCGCCCGCGTCGCCGAGGACGAGGTCGACCTTCTCCTTGTCCTGGAAGGTCTTGGAGTCGCCCTGTTCGAGCAGGCCGTCGAAGAGCAGCCGGCCGTTGTGGTCCTTGGCCGAGATCCAGCTGCGGCCGTCGGGGGCGCTGACCTGGACGGTGACCTTGTCCTGCGGGGCGGCCGCGATGGCGCTCTCGGAGGGGGCGGACTTCGGGGTGCCGGACGCGGCCGGCGCCGGCTCGGTCTTGGCGGGCTTGCCGGCGCTGGGCGTGGAGCCCTCGGCGACCTGCGTCGTCGAGGCGTCGTCGTCGCCACCGCTGAACAGGGTGAATCCGACGAAGCCGATCACGGCGACGATGGCCGCGACCATGGCCGCGGTCCAGTTGGGGCCCCGGCGCTCGGGACGGATCCGCTCCGCCTCGAACATGGGAGCGGCGGGGGTGGGCGCCGGCCGGCCGCCGTGCGCGGCGTCATAGCTCGCGAGCAGCGGAACCGGGTCGAGGCCGACGGCGCGGGCGAGCGTCTTGATGTGACCGCGCGCGTAGACGTCGCCGCCGCAGGGGCCGAAGTCGTCCTCTTCGATCGCGCGCACGATGGCGATACGGACCCGCGTGGCGTTACTGACGTCGTCGACGGTCAGCCCCGCCGCGATGCGCGCCTGTCGCAGGGCGTGCCCGACCGAAGGCAGATCGTCCTCCACGGAGGGACGCTCGTCCTGAGGGGTGTGGTCGTCGGAGGTGTTGTCGTCAGGGGAGTTGCCGATGGACACGGGGGCGCCTTTCGAGCGTCGAGCCACCTGTGCTGGGGGTTCAGTCTAGGGGGGGTACGAAAGGGTGGGGCAACCGGGCGGTAGGACTTTGTACGCCATCGGAATGGCCGGTCATCCTGATGACGGGACAGCTGCCTGTCCCTTCCCTCAACTTGACGTGCGACGAGGGGAAACAGTTGCTCACCGTTTCCTTACGGGTGAGTCACGTTCGGATCACCCCGATGGCCCGATTCAAACTTCGCGGCCCGCCCTCTACGGCTGGGCCTCCCCGCGGATCACCGCGAGCACGCCGTCCAGCTCGTCGGCCTTCACGAGGACGTCGCGCGCCTTGGACCCCTCACTGGGCCCGACGATGCTGCGGGACTCCATGAGGTCCATCAGCCGCCCGGCCTTGGCGAAGCCGACGCGCAGTTTGCGCTGGAGCATCGAGGTCGACCCGAACTGCGTGGACACGACGAGTTCGGCGGCCTGGCACAGCAGGTCGAGGTCGTCGCCGATGTCCTCGTCGATCTCCTTCTTCTGCTTGGTGCCCACGGTGACGTCGTCCCGGAAGACCGGCGCCATCTGGTCCTTGCAGTGCTGCACCACGGCCGCGACCTCGTCCTCGGTGACGAAGGCGCCCTGCATACGGGTGGGCTTGTTCGCGCCCATCGGCAGGAAGAGCCCGTCGCCCTTGCCGATCAGCTTCTCGGCGCCGGGCTGGTCGAGGATGACGCGGCTGTCGGCGAGCGAGGAGGTGGCGAAGGCGAGCCGGGACGGCACGTTCGCCTTGATCAGGCCGGTGACGACGTCGACGGACGGCCGCTGCGTGGCGAGCACCAGGTGGATGCCGGCCGCGCGCGCGAGCTGCGTGATGCGCACGATGGCGTCCTCGACGTCCCTCGGCGCGACCATCATCAGGTCGGCGAGCTCGTCCACGATCACCAGCAGGTACGGGTACGGGGAGAGCTCCCGCTCGCTGCCCTCGGGCAGCTTGACCTTGCCCTTCCTGATGGCGTCGTTGAAGTCGTCGATGTGCCGGTACCCGAAGGCCGCCAGGTCGTCGTAGCGCAGGTCCATCTCCCGGACGACCCACTGCAGCGCCTCGGCGGCCCGCTTCGGGTTGGTGATGATGGGCGTGATCAGGTGCGGAATTCCCTCGTACGCGGTCAGCTCGACGCGCTTGGGGTCGACGAGAACCATGCGTACGTCATCGGGGGTCGCCCGCACCATGACCGACGTGATCAGACAGTTGATGCAGGAGGACTTTCCGGAGCCGGTCGCTCCGGCCACCAGGACGTGCGGCATCTTCGCGAGGTTGGCCATCACGTAGCCGCCCTCGACGTCCTTGCCGAGCGCCACCAGCATCGGGTGGTCGTCCTCCGCGGCGGCCGCGAGACGGAGCACGTCACCGAGGTTGACCATCTCGCGGTCGGTGTTGGGGATCTCGATGCCGACCGCGGACTTGCCGGGGATCGGGCTGATGATCCGCACGTCCGGGCTGGCGACGGCGTACGCGATGTTCTTCGCCAGCGCCGTGATCCGCTCGACCTTCACGGCGGGGCCGAGCTCGACCTCGTACCGCGTGACCGTCGGCCCGCGGGTGAAGCCGGTGACGGCCGCGTCGACCTTGAACTCGGTGAAGACGTTGGTGAGCGAGGCGACGATGGCGTCGTTGGCGGCGCTGCGCGTCTTACCGGGACCGCCGCGCTCCAGCAGGTCGAGCGAGGGCAGCGCGTAGGTGATGTCGCCGGAGAGCTGGAGCTGCTCGGCCCGGGCCGGGAGGTCCTGGGGCGCGTCGGGAGCGGGTTTGGTCAGGTCGGCGACCTCGGCCTTCAGGGTCTCCTGCCTGGGCCCGGCGCGCCTGCCCCGCGCGGCGGGCACCGGTGTCGGCTCCGCGTCGGGGTACGGCGCCGCGCCGTGGCCCGATTCCTCGTGGTCGCCGCGGTCCGTGCCGACGCCCTGCGTCAGGTCGGCCACCAGCGGCGAGGGCGGCATCCCGTGCATCACGGCGCCGTCCAGCGCCGCGGCGGCGGCCGCGGCCACGTCGACCGCGTCCATGGGCCGGTCCATCTCGGGCTGCTGCACGGCGGGGCGCCTGCGGCGGCCCCGGCGCCCGGCCAGTGCCTCCTGCTCGGCGTCGTCCGGGTCGTACGCCCCGGGCTCCGCACGGCGCCGCCGGGAGCCCGCGGGCAGCGCCTCACGCCACTGTTCGTCGTAGCGCTCGTCGTCCTCGCCGACGACGTCGTCGGTCTCGCGCGGCTGCAGGACACCGAGCCGCACACCGAGCATCCGCAGCCGGTGCGGAATCGCGTTGACGGGTGTCGCGGTGACCACCAGCAGTCCGAACACCGTGAGCAGCACGAGGAGCGGCACGGCGAGGACGTCACCCATCGTGTACGTCAGCGGTGTCGCCGCACCCCAGCCGATGAGCCCGCCCGCGTCCCTTATCGGCTGCATGCCGGCGCTGCGCGCGGGCGCCCCGCAGGCGATGTGGACCTGGCCGAGCACGCCGATGGCGAGCGCGGACAGGCCGATGACGATGCGTCCGTTGGCCTCGGGCTTCTCGGGGTGCCGGATGAGCCGGGCGGCGACGACCGCCAGCAGGATCGGCACGAGCAGGTCGAGGCGGCCGAAGGCGCCGGTCACGAGCATCTCGACGAGGTCGCCCACGGGGCCGCGGAGGTTGGACCAGGTTCCGGCGGCGGTGATCAGCACGAGGCCGATCAGCAGCAGGGCGAGACCGTCCTTGCGGTGCGCCGGGTCGAGTCCCCTGGCGCCCTGCCCTATGCCGCGGAACACGGCGCCGACGGTGTGCGCGACCCCGAGCCACAGGGCGCGCAGGAGCCTGTACACGCCTCCGGTCGGGCTGGGCGCCGGCTTCGGAGGCGGCGCCTTCCTGACGGCGGCCTTCTTCGCGGGCACCTTTTTGGCGGGAACCTTCTTCGCCGGGGCCCTCTTCGCCACAGCCTTCGTCGGAGCGACCGCCTTCTTGGGGATCGGCTTCTTGGCTGCGGGCTGACGTGAGGCCATGGGTGCGAGGTTACCGGTGGAGACCACTGCGGACACGTGTGCCTACTGCTTCACCCGTTCGTGTCGTCCGTTCCTGGCGCGGAACTGACGCCGCCTCGCCGTGAATCAACCTCCGGAGGCCCGTTGTTGGGCCCGCCGTCCGGCGCACCGGCGCCCGTGAAGGGCGCGGAGGCCCACTGGACCGACCGCACGGGCCCGCCCCAACCCACAAGCCTCACAAGGGCCCTGTGCCGCCACCGGACCGCTTCACGGCCGACGCGGACAACCCGGGCCGACGCGGACACCCCGGACGGCGTGCGCACCGCCGAGCCGACGAGCGCGTCCGGAGCCCGGCCGGAGCACGTCCGGATCCGACCGGTGCACATCCGGATCGCGCCCGGAGCACGTCCGGGTCGAAGATCGCGGCCGGGACAGGAGCGCTCGGGCTCAGCTCTGGGACGGGAGCGAAGCCGCCCCGTTGCTCCCCGTGCCCGGCTCCAGCGCGTCCAGCGCGCGGCGCAGACCGGTCAGTTTGCGTTCGAGATGGGCCGCGGTCGCCACCGCCGCCGCGTCCGCCGCGTCGTCGTCCAGCTGCTTGGACAGCGCCTCGGCCTGCTCCTCGACGGCCGCGAGGCGCGCGGACAGTTCGGCGAGCAGTCCGGCCGGTTCCTTGGTGTCACCGAGGGCCGCCTTGCCGCCGCCGCCCTCCAGCTGGAGACGCAGCAGCGCCGCCTGCTCCCGCAGTTGGCAGTTCTTCATGTACAGCTCGACGAAGACCGAGACCTTCGCGCGCAGCACCCACGGATCGAACGGCTTGGAGATGTAGTCCACCGCACCCGCCGCGTATCCCCGGAAGGTGTGGTGCGGACCGTGGTTGATCGCGGTGAGGAAGATGATCGGGATGTCCCGGGTCCGTTCTCGCCTCTTGATGTGCGCGGCGGTCTCGAAACCGTCCATGCCTGGCATCTGGACGTCCAGCAGAATGACCGCGAAGTCGTCCGTGAGCAGTGCTTTGAGCGCTTCCTCCCCGGAAGATGCCCGAACCAGTGTCTGATCGAGCGCAGAGAGGATGGCCTCCAGCGCCAGCAGATTCTCCGGCCGGTCATCGACCAGGAGGATCTTGGCCTTCTGCACCATGGCCCGCCCTCCTCGTCCCGGCAGTGCACCGGGCGCTGCCCCAGGGGACGGCTTCTGAGCGCCGTCCGTCCTTGTGCCGGTCATGGTAGCCGCACCCCGCCCGTCGCCACACCCTGTCACCGCGATGTCACTGTGCACGTAGCAGAAACGCAGCGGGGGATCAGAAGGTTCCCCGAATCCCGGGTTTCTACACGGCTCCGGGCACGGTCAGTCAGCAACCCGGCACACCGGCCCGCCGTCCGACCGCCCCGTGCACGCGGCCGTTCACCCGCCACTCCATCATGCTCCGCCGCCCGGCCGGAGCCGGACGTCCGGTCACTTGCCCCGCATCCACTCCTGCATGACCTCGAGCAGGTGATCGGGATCGACCGGCTTCGTCACGTAGTCGGAGGCGCCCGATTCGATGGCCTTCTCCCGGTCGCCCTTCATCGCCTTGGCGGTCAGGGCGATGATCGGCAGCCCGGAGAACTGGGGCATCCTGCGGATCGCCGTCGTGGTCGCGTACCCGTCCATCTCCGGCATCATGATGTCCATCAGGACGACCGTCACGTCGTCGTGCTGCTCCAGGACCTCGATGCCCTCGCGGCCGTTCTCGGCGTACAGCACCGACAGCCCGTGCTGCTCCAGGACGCTGGTGAGCGCGAACACGTTGCGGATGTCGTCGTCGACGATCAGCACCTTCTCGCCCTCGAAGCGGAAGACGGTACGCGGCCGCGCGGCCACCTCCTCCTCGCCCGCGCCCCAGGCCTGCGGAGCCTGCGGCAGGGACCCCGGCGGCGCGGGCCGCTGCTCGGCCGCGGGGACCGCCCTGCGGCGCCGCCTGAAGAGCGCGGCGGCCCCGCTCTGGGTCTCCTGGTACGACCTGACCTCCGCCGGTGTCTCCGCCCGCGCCCCGGCCCCGTCGTCCTCACCCGCCGGCAGCGCGCCGGCCTCCATGGGCGGGGACAGCTGCGGATAGCCCTGCGGCGGGAGCTCGCTGGGGTGCAGCGGCAGGTACAGCGTGAACGTCGAGCCGCGTCCCGGCTCGCTCTGCGCGTGGATCTCGCCGCCCAGCAGCCGGGCGATCTCCCGCGAGATGGACAGCCCCAGTCCCGTACCGCCGTACTTGCGGCTCGTCGTGCCGTCCGCCTGCTTGAACGCCTCGAAGATGACCCGCATCTTGCTGGCCGCGATACCGATGCCCGTGTCGGTCACGGAGAACGCGATCAGGTCGGCGTCCGCGTCCCGCAGCGAGCCCGCCTCCAGCAGCTGCTCCCGGATGGCGACCGGCACCTCCGCGCCCGCCGGCCTGATGACCAGTTCGACGGCTCCGGTGTCGGTGAACTTCACCGCGTTGGAGAGGAGGTTGCGCAGCACCTGCAGGAGCCGCTGCTCGTCCGTGTGGAGCGTGGCCGGCAGCTCCGGCGACACCCGTACGGAGAAGTCGAGGCCCTTCTCCGCCGTCAGCGGACGGAAGGTGGCCTCCACGTAGTCGACGAGCTGCACCAGGGCGATACGCGTCGGCGACACGTCCATCTTGCCCGCCTCGACCTTCGACAGGTCGAGGATGTCGTTGATCAGCTGGAGCAGGTCGGAACCCGCTCCGTGGATCGTCTCGGCGAACTCGACCTGCTTCGGGGTGAGGTTGGTGTCCGCGTTGTCGGCGAGCAGTTTGGCGAGGATCAGCAGCGAGTTGAGCGGCGTCCGCAGTTCGTGGGACATGTTGGCCAGGAACTCGCTCTTGTAGCGCATGGAGACCGCGAGTTGCTCGGCGCGCTCCTCCAGGACCTGCCGCGCCTCCTCGATCTCGGTGTTCTTGACCTCGATGTCGCGGTTCTGCTGGGCCAGCAGCTCGGCCTTGTCCTCCAGTTCGGCGTTGGACTCCTGGAGGGCCTTCTGCCGGTTCTCCAGCTCCGCGGACCGCTCCCGGAGCTGCTCGGTCAGTTCCTGCGACTGCTTGAGCAGCACCTCGGTCTTGGTGTTGACCGCGATGGTGTTGACGCTCGTCGCGATCATCTCGGCGATCTGGTTGAGGAAGTCCTTCTGGATCTGCGTGAACGAGTGGAACGACGCCAGCTCGATCACACCGAGGACGGTCGCCTCGAACAGCACCGGCAGCACGATGACGTGCGCCGGCGGTGCCTCCCCGAGCCCTGAGGCGATCTTCAGGTACCCCGGCGGCACGTTCTCCACGAGGATCGTGCGCTTCTCCTTGGCGGCCGTCCCGATCAGCGTCTCACCGGGCCGGAACGACGTCGGCATGGAGCCCATCGAGTACCCGTACGACCCGAGCATGCGCAGTTCGTACGAGTCGTCGTGGGCGGCGCCCACGTCCTTGCCGGCGTCCAGCGGCATCGCCAGGAAGAACGCGCCGTGCTGCGCCGAGACCACCGGAGTCAGCTCGCTCATGATGAGCGAGGCCACGTCGGCGAGGTCGCGGCGGCCCTGCATCAGACCGGAGATCCGGGCGAGGTTGCCCTTCAGCCAGTCCTGCTCCTTGTTGGCGATGGTGGTGTCGCGCAGGTTCGCGATCATCTTGTTGATGTAGTCCTGAAGCTCCTGGATCTCGCCGGAGGCGTCCACGTCGATCTTCAGGTTGAGGTCGCCGCGGGTCACGGCGGTCGCCACGCGCGCGATGGCACGCACCTGACGGGTCAGGTTCCCGGCCATCTCGTTCACCGACTCGGTGAGGTCGCGCCAGGTGCCGTCGACGTCACGCACGCGTGCCTGGCCGCCCAGCTGGCCCTCGGTGCCCACCTCGCGGGCCACCCGGGTGACCTCCTCGGCGAAGGACGAGAGCTGGTCGACCATCGTGTTGATGGTGGTCTTGAGCTCCAGGATCTCGCCGCGCGCGTCGATGTCGATCTTCTTGGTCAGGTCGCCCTTGGCGATGGCCGTGGTGACCATCGCGATGTTGCGCACCTGTCCGGTCAGGTTGGACGCCATTCCGTTCACGGACTCGGTGAGGTCCTTCCAGGTACCGGACACGCCCGGTACGCGGGCCTGGCCGCCGAGGATGCCGTCCGTGCCCACCTCGCGGGCCACCTTGGTGACCTGGTCGGCGAACGAACTGAGCGTCTTCACCATGGTGTTGAAGGTGTCGGCGAGCTGCGCGACCTCGCCGCTCGCCTCGATCGTCACCGTCCGGGTCAGGTCACCGTTGGCGACGGCCGCGGCGACCTGGGAGATGTTCCGCACCTGCATGGTCAGGTTGTTGGCCATCAGGTTGACGTTGTCGCTGAGGTCCTTCCAGATGCCCGTGACGCCCGGTACGCGCGCCTGGCCGCCCAGGATGCCCTCGGTGCCCACCTCGCGGGCCACCCGGGTCACCTGCTCCGCGAAGGCGCTGAGCTGGTCCACCATCGTGTTGACGGTGGTGACGAGTTCGAGGATCTCGCCCTTCGCGTCGACGGTGATCTTCTTCGACAGGTCGCCCTTGGCGACGGCGGTCGTGACCTCGGCGATGTTGCGCACCTGGATCGTCAGGTTGTTCGCCATGAAGTTCACGGACTGCGTGAGGTCCTTCCAGGTGCCGGAGACACCCTGCACCTCGGCCTGCCCGCCGAGGATGCCCTCGGTACCCACCTCACGGGCCACCCGCGTGACCTGCTCGGCGAAGTTCGACAGCTGGTCCACCATCGTGTTGAGGGTGTTCTTCAGCTCCAGGATCTCGCCGCGCGCGTCCACGTCGATCTTCTGCGACAGGTCGCCGCGCGCCACCGCCGTCGCGACCTGCGCGATGTTGCGCACCTGGGCGGTGAGGTTGCCGGCCATACCGTTCACCGAGTCGGTCAGATCCCGCCACACCCCGGCGACGCCCGGCACCTGCGCCTGACCGCCCAGCCGGCCGTCCGTGCCCACCTCGCGGGCCACCCGGGTCACCTGCTCCGCGAAGGCGCTGAGCTGGTCCACCATCGTGTTGATGGTGTTCTTCAGCTCCAGGATCTCGCCCCGCGCGTCCACCTCGATCTTCTGCGACAGGTCACCGCGCGCCACCGCCGTCGTCACCTGGGCGATCTGCCGCACCTGCGAGGTGAGGTTGCCCGCCATGAAGTTGACGGAGTCGGTGAGGTCCTTCCAGGTGCCGGACACGCCGTCCACGCGCGCCTGGCCGCCGAGGCGGCCCTCCGTGCCCACGTCCCGCGCCATCCGCGTCACCTGGTCGGCGAAGGACGACAGCTGGTCCACCATCGTGTTCACGGTGTTCTTCAGCGCGAGCATCTCGCCGGAGACGTCCACGGTGACCTTCTGCGACAGGTCGCCGTTGGCCACCGCCGTCGTCACCTGGGCGATGTTCCTCACCTGTCCGGTGAGGTTCCGGAACGCCGTGTTGACGGAGTCGGTGAGGTCCTTCCATGTGCCGGCCGCGCCCGGCACCTGGGCCTGACCGCCCAGCTCACCCTCGACGCCGACCTCCCGCGCCACGCGCGTGACCTCCGCGCCGAAGCTGGAGAGCTGGTCGACCATCGTGTTGACGGTGTTCTTCAGCTCCAGCATCTCGCCGGCGACCTCGACGCTGACCTTCTGCGACAGATCGCCGTTGGCCACCGCAGTCGTCACCGCGGCGATGTCGCGCACCTGGGTGGTGAGGTTGCGGAAGACCGTGTTCACCGAGTCGGTGAGGTCCTTCCACGTCCCCGCCGCCCCCGGCACGTTCGCCTGCCCGCCGAGCCGCCCCTCGCCGCCCACCTCGTTGGCGACGCGGGTGACCTCGTCCGCGAACGTCCGCAGCGTCTCGGTCATCTGGTTGATCGTCTCGGCGAGCTGCGCGACCTCGCCGCGCGCCGACACGGTCACCTTCTGCGACAGGTCGCCGTTGGCGACCGCCGTCGTCACCTGGGCGATGCCCCGCACCTGCGCCGTCAGGTTGCCGGCCATGAGGTTCACCGAGTCGGTGAGGTCCTTCCAGACCCCGGCCACCCCGGGCACCTGCGCCTGCCCGCCCAGCTCGCCCTCGGTGCCCACCTCACGCGCGACGCGCGTCACCTCGGAGGAGAACGAGGAGAGCTGGTCCACCATCGTGTTGACGGTGTTCTTCAGCTCCAGCATCTCGCCGGCCACGTGAACCGTGACCTTCCGGGACAGATCACCCTTGGCGACCGCCGTCGTCACCAGCGCGATGTCCCGCACCTGCGCCGTCAGCCGGTACGCCATCGTGTTGACCGAGTCCGTGAGGTCCTTCCACGAACCGGACATGCCGCGCACCCGGGCCTGCCCGCCGAGCTTGCCCTCGGTGCCGACCTCACTGGCCACCCGCGTGACCTCGTCGGTGAACGTGGACAACTGGTCGACCAGGTTGTTGACCGTGCGCCCGACCTTCAGGAACTCGCCCCGCAGCGGATGCCCGTTGCCGTCCGCGGCCTGCGCCCGCAGCTCCATGCGGGGTGACAGGTCGCCCTCCGCCACCGCGGACAGCACCCGGCCGACCTCGGAGACGGGCCGTACGAGATCGTCCACGAGCGCGTTGGACGCGTCGATCGCCGCGGCCCAGGAACCCTCGCAGGCGCCCGTCTCCAGCCGCTCCGTGAGCTTCCCCTCACGCCCGACCATCCGCCGCACCCGCGACAGCTCACCGGTCAGCTGCAGGTTACGGTCGCCCACCTCGTTGAAGACCGCCGCGATCTCGGACATCACGCCGTCGCCCGAGACGGTGAGCCGCTTGCGGAAGTTGCCGTCCCGCATCGACACCAGGGCTGCCAGCAGCTTGTTCAGGGCCGCCGTGTCCACTTCCGTGGTGCCACCGCGTGGTGTGCTCCGGTTACTCAGGGACTGTCCGCCTTTCGCGCGCGTCTTAGTGCCCCGCGTCGCTGCGCCAGACTCCACTGTGTCCCTCCCGCAAGGGTCGACCATTACTGCTCGGCGTACTCGGTACCGCTTGTCCACTGCCACTGCTGCACGTACCGGAAGGTGCTCGGCCTGCCCGGACCTTCCCCGGAATCCTGCCCAGTGTTTCACCATGGTTGAACCAGGCCATAACAGTTCGGCAGCTTCGCACACGGTCCGCACACCCTCCGGACGTAAACACTGGCGACCGGCATCCGTGCGGACGGCGAAGGTAAGTAACCTTGCATGCGGCTGTCCAGCCGCGCCGGTCCTTCCGGCCTGGGCGGTGGCACCAGCACGAGCGGGCAGGCATCGGAGGGCACCGCACCATGACCACCGGACTGCATCCCGGGGGAACACCCCAGGATCCCCGGCCGACCGAGAACCAGCTCCTGCCCAGGCAGGGGCGGGTCGGTCCTGAGGCCGTGCCCGCCGACGACCGGACAAGGAGTTCTGTGATCACCGCGCGCGCGGCCGCCAGCTTCGACCCTGTCGGGCGGTCCGTCGCGACCGCTCGTTCCTTCGTCCGTGACACCCTCCAGGGCTGGGGGTTCGCCGACATCGTCGACGACGCCGTGGTCCTCACCAGCGAACTGGTCACCAACGCCGTGGTCCACGCCGGTACGTCCGCGGACGTCCTGTGTCTGCGCAGCGACGACGGCGTACGGATCGAAGTGGGGGACCGCTACCCGGAACGTGAGATTCCACTGCAGGGCAACGCCCTGAACATGGGCAACCCCGACCGGGAGGGCGGCCGCGGCCTCCAGCTCTGCGCCGCCCTGGCCGACCGCTGGGGCGTCGACTACGCGCCCGCCCACAAACAGGTCTGGTTCCAGCTCGACCTGCCCGAGCGCGCGGTCGGCACCCGCACGGCAGGCCCCTCGCTCCCGGCGCACCTGCTTCCGCTGGCCGACGGCCGGGTCCGCGTGGCGGTCGTCCAGATCGACCGCGTCGGCGCGATCAACGCCTGGAACGAGGACGCCGAGGAGCTCTTCGGCTACGCGGCCGAGCAGGTCATCGGCAAGCCCCTGACCGACCTCGCGGCCTGGCCGCACACCCCCGGCACCAGCACCGGCATCGTCGAGGCCCTCAAACTCTCCCGCTGGGAGGGCAGTTACGGCCTGCGCGGCGCCAACGGCCGCGTCACGCCCGTGTACGCCTCACACCTGCGCGTACGCGACACCGAAGGCGAGCCCTCGACGGTCTGCCTCCTGGTGCGCGACCACGAGCGAGCCGTCCTGCAGACCCCGTTGCGCGTCTCGGCCACGGACACGACCACCAGCTCCGAGGGCCACGCCTCGGACCCCTTCGAGGTCTTCATCGGCTCACCGGCCCCGGACGACCTCGACGGCCTCCTGCAGCGCACGGTGGAGCGCGCCCGCGACATGCTCGACGGCGACTCCGCCTTCCTGCTCCTGGCGACCGACGACGAGACGGAGCTGGAGGTACGCGCCTCCACCGGCCTCCCCTCCGCCCGCCAGCGCTTCGCCCGCGTCCCCGTGGAGGCCGGTACGGGCCGGTACGGCTCGGCCCGCATGCCGGCCGTCCACGAGGACCTCACGGCCGTCCCGGGTGCCGTCCCGCTCCTCAACGGCACCGGTATGCGCTCGGTCGTCACGGTCCCCCTCAAGGTCGAGGGCCGGCTCACCGGCTCGCTCGGCGTGGCCGCCGAGTCACCGGGCCGCTACTCGAACGAGGAGGCGCTGCGCCTCCAGTTCGCCGCCGACCGCATCGCCCTCGCCGTGGAGTCGGCCCGTCTGGGCGAGCTGGAGCGCCTGCGCCGCGGCTCGCTGTCCTTCCTCGTCGAGGCCTCGGACCTCCTCGCGGGCACGCTGGACCGCGACCAGACGCTGGCCCTGATGGCCCAGATGACAGTCCCGACCCTGGCCACCTGGTGCGCCGTCTACACGATCGCCGACCAGGCCTCGGACCCCTACCTCTCGTACGTCCTGCACGAGGACGAGGAACGCATCGACGGTCTCAAGGCCCTCCTGTCGAAGATCGCCCCTCCGGACCCGGTCCCCACTCCGGGCGCCCGCATCTGGGCGGCGCCCGCGGAGGCCGCCCACACGGCCGCCCTGCGCACCTCCATGCGCAGCCTCGGCCTGGGCGAGAACACCTCGGTCGGCTCCGGCATCGGTACGACACTGGCGACGGCCGGCGCGGTCGGCGGCGAGACGGTCGTCCTGCCCCTGGTGGCCCGCAACCGCGTCATCGGCATGCTGACGCTCGGCAAGCCGACGGACGAGCACTTCCGCCAGGAGATCCTGGAACTGGCCGAGGACCTGAGCCGCCGGGCCGCCCTCGCCCTGGACAACGCCCGTCTGTACTCGGAGCGCACGGCCATCAGCCAGTCCCTCCAGCGCAGCCTCCTGCCCCCGGAACTGCCCCACATCGAGGGCGTGGAGGTCGAGGTCATCTACCGCGCGGCGGGCGAGGGCAACGAGGTCGGCGGCGACTTCTACGACCTCTTCCCCATCCGCGACGGCGCCTACGGTTTCGCCATCGGAGACGTCTGCGGTACGGGACCGGAGGCGGCCGCGGTCACCGGCCTCGCCCGGCACGCGCTGCGCCTGCTGGCCCGCGAGGGCTACGACGGCCCGGCGGTCCTGGACCGCCTGAACTCCGCGATCCTCGACGAGGGCGCCCGCAGCCGCTTCCTCACCCTCCTGTACGGGGAGCTGTGGCCCCAGGAGGACGGCTCGGCCCTGCTGAAGGTGGTCTGCGCCGGCCATCCGCTCCCCCTGCGCCTGCGTCCGGACGGCACGGTGGAACCGGCCGCCGAACCGCAGCCGCTCCTCGGCGTCATGGACGATCTGGAGCTGTACGAGCAGGAGGTGACGCTCGATCCGGGGGACGTCCTGCTGTGCGTGACGGACGGCGTCACCGAACGCCGTGAGGGCACGCGCATGCTGGGCGACGACGGCCTCGCGGACGTCCTGACCACGTGCACGGGTCTGACGGCGGGCGCGGTGGCCGCCCGCATCATGCGCGCGGTCGAGCGCTTCGCGAGCGACGCCCCCTCCGACGACATGGCCATTCTGGCGATGCGCGTTCCGGGACTGCAGGAGGACTGAAAGGACCGGTCCCGGGGCCCACCTGCCCCGGGACACGCAAAAGGCCCCCGCCCACAAGGGCGGAGGCCTTTTCTGTCGGAGCCCCCAAACGGAATCGAACCGTTGACCTTCTCCTTACCATGGAGACGCTCTACCGACTGAGCTATAGGGGCCTGTTGCTTTCGAGGTTCCCCTCGTGGCAACGGAGGAAAGCATACCCCGAACGCCGGTGTGCTCCCAACTGCGTTCGATACCGCCCCGACAGCCCTAGAAGGCGGGTTGGAGCAGTCCGCCGAGGGCATTGCAGGCGGACACGATCCGCTGCATCTCGCGCTTCGTCAGCGATGCGCCGACGGGCAGCGCCAGCGTCTCGTCCGCGGCCCGCTCGGTCTCCGGCAGACAGACGTCCCGCCAGAACGCCGGCATCCGGTGCACCGGTGTCTTCACCGGCACCCGGCATTCGACACCCCTGGCCCGGACGGCCCGCGCGAAGGCGTCCCGGTCCGGCCGCCCGTTCCCCGGCACCCGCACGACGTACTGCTGGTACGTGTGGCCCGTGCCCCGCTCCGGTGTCCGCACTCCCCGCAGCCGCCCGTCGAGGTAGGCCGCGTGCGCCCTGCGCTCGACGAGCTCGGCGTACGGCGCCTCGGACTCGCCCTGTTCGAGCACGAGCAGCCCGCGCCGCTGACCGATGTCCCACAGTCGCGGCATGTCGGCGAGCCGCCCGAAGCGGTGAACGGCCACCATCGCGGCCGTCCGCGGCCCGACAGCGGCCTCCACCCCGACGGCGTCGAGGCAGTACGTCGCCGGGTCGATGTCGACGAACACCGGCAGGGCGCCGGCCAGGATCACGGCCTCGGCCACCTCGGCGTTCCCGAAGGCAGGCACGATGACCTCGTCACCGGCTCCGACACCCGCGGCCCTGAGCATTGCAGCAGTACTCATGCCGGTGATATTGGTCGCGCAACGTGAACTCCAAGTGACGCACAACAAAAAAGAGCGGGTCCCTGAACCTAAGTTCAGGGACCCGCTCTCTTTAATATTTGTTCGGCGGCGTCCTACTCTCCCACAGGGTCCCCCCTGCAGTACCATCGGCGCTGTGAGGCTTAGCTTCCGGGTTCGGAATGTAACCGGGCGTTTCCCTCACGCTATGACCACCGAAACACTTTGAAACTCTGATTCAAACACCCGCACCACACCCCCCGTGGCCACACTAAAAGGGGTATGGGGTTGTTCGTGGTTTCAGAACCAACACAGTGGACGCGAGCAACTGAGGACAAGCCCTCGGCCTATTAGTACCGGTCAGCTCCACCCCTTGCAGGGCTTCCACATCCGGCCTATCAACCCAGTCGTCTACTGGGAGCCTTAACCAATCAAGTTGGTGGGAATACTCATCTCGAAGCAGGCTTCCCGCTTAGATGCTTTCAGCGGTTATCCCTCCCGAACGTAGCCAACCAGCCATGCCCTTGGCAGGACAACTGGCACACCAGAGGTTCGTCCGTCCCGGTCCTCTCGTACTAGGGACAGCCCTTCTCAATATTCCTACGCGCACAGCGGATAGGGACCGAACTGTCTCACGACGTTCTAAACCCAGCTCGCGTACCGCTTTAATGGGCGAACAGCCCAACCCTTGGGACCGACTCCAGCCCCAGGATGCGACGAGCCGACATCGAGGTGCCAAACCATCCCGTCGATATGGACTCTTGGGGAAGATCAGCCTGTTATCCCCGGGGTACCTTTTATCCGTTGAGCGACGGCGCTTCCACAAGCCACCGCCGGATCACTAGTCCCGACTTTCGTCCCTGCTCGACCCGTCGGTCTCACAGTCAAGCTCCCTTGTGCACTTACACTCAACACCTGATTGCCAACCAGGCTGAGGGAACCTTTGGGCGCCTCCGTTACTCTTTAGGAGGCAACCGCCCCAGTTAAACTACCCATCAGACACTGTCCCTGATCCGGATCACGGACCCAGGTTAGACATCCAGCACGACCAGACTGGTATTTCAACGACGACTCCACACGGGCTGGCGCCCGCACTTCACAGTCTCCCAGCTATCCTACACAAGCCGAACCGAACACCAATATCAAACTATAGTAAAGGTCCCGGGGTCTTTCCGTCCTGCTGCGCGAAACGAGCATCTTTACTCGTAGTGCAATTTCACCGGGCCTATGGTTGAGACAGTCGAGAAGTCGTTACGCCATTCGTGCAGGTCGGAACTTACCCGACAAGGAATTTCGCTACCTTAGGATGGTTATAGTTACCACCGCCGTTTACTGGCGCTTAAGTTCTCAGCTTCGCACACCCGAAAGTGCACTAACCGGTCCCCTTAACGTTCCAGCACCGGGCAGGCGTCAGTCCGTATACATCGCCTTACGGCTTCGCACGGACCTGTGTTTTTAGTAAACAGTCGCTTCTCGCTGGTCTCTGCGGCCACCCCCAGCTCACCGAGTAAATCGGATCACCAGTGATGGCCCCCCTTCTCCCGAAGTTACGGGGGCATTTTGCCGAGTTCCTTAACCATAGTTCACCCGAACGCCTCGGTATTCTCTACCTGACCACCTGAGTCGGTTTAGGGTACGGGCCGCCATGAAACTCGCTAGAGGCTTTTCTCGACAGCATAGGATCATCCACTTCACCACAATCGGCTCGGCATCAGGTCTCAGGCTATGTGCTGTCCGGATTTACCTGGACAACGCCCTACACCCTTACCCCGGGACAACCACCGCCCGGGATGGACTACCTTCCTGCGTCACCCCATCACTTACCTACTACAGGTCTGGACCGTCGGCTCCACCACTTTCCTTTCCCCGAAGGGTCCGGAACGGCTTCACGGACTTAGCATCGCCTGGTTCGATATTTGACGCTTCACAGCGGGTACCGGA
Source organism: Streptomyces sp. V3I8 (assembly GCF_030817535.1). Lineage (NCBI taxonomy): Bacteria > Bacillati > Actinomycetota > Actinomycetes > Kitasatosporales > Streptomycetaceae > Streptomyces > Streptomyces sp. V3I8. The sequence continues at coordinate 2,543,409 of NZ_JAUSZL010000002.1, forward strand.
ATATCAACCGGTTATCCATCGACTACGCCTGTCGGCCTCGCCTTAGGTCCCGACTTACCCTGGGCAGATCAGCTTGACCCAGGAACCCTTAGTCAATCGGCGCACACGTTTCTCACGTGTGTATCGCTACTCATGCCTGCATTCTCACTCGTGAACCGTCCACCACTAGCTTCCGCTGCGGCTTCACCCGGCACACGACGCTCCCCTACCCATCCCAGCAGGCGTTGGCCCTATTGCTGAAATGACACGACTTCGGCGGTACGCTTGAGCCCCGCTACATTGTCGGCGCGGAATCACTAGACCAGTGAGCTATTACGCACTCTTTCAAGGGTGGCTGCTTCTAAGCCAACCTCCTGGTTGTCTGTGCGACTCCACATCCTTTCCCACTTAGCGTACGCTTAGGGGCCTTAGTCGATGCTCTGGGCTGTTTCCCTCTCGACCATGGAGCTTATCCCCCACAGTCTCACTGCCGTGCTCTCACTTACCGGCATTCGGAGTTTGGCTAAGGTCAGTAACCCGGTAGGGCCCATCGCCTATCCAGTGCTCTACCTCCGGCAAGAAACACACGACGCTGCACCTAAATGCATTTCGGGGAGAACCAGCTATCACGGAGTTTGATTGGCCTTTCACCCCTAACCACAGGTCATCCCCCAGGTTTTCAACCCTGGTGGGTTCGGTCCTCCACGACCTCTTACAGCCGCTTCAACCTGCCCATGGCTAGATCACTCCGCTTCGGGTCTTGAGCGCGCTACTGAATCGCCCTATTCGGACTCGCTTTCGCTACGGCTTCCCCACACGGGTTAACCTCGCAACACACCGCAAACTCGCAGGCTCATTCTTCAAAAGGCACGCAGTCACGACCCACAGAGTAAACTCTGTGAGCGACGCTCCCACGGCTTGTAGGCACACGGTTTCAGGTACTATTTCACTCCGCTCCCGCGGTACTTTTCACCATTCCCTCACGGTACTATCCGCTATCGGTCACCAGGGAATATTTAGGCTTAGCGGGTGGTCCCGCCAGATTCACACGGGATTTCTCGGGCCCCGTGCTACTTGGGTGTCTCTCAAACGAGCCGTTGATGTTTCGACTACGGGGGTCTTACCCTCTACGCCGGACCTTTCGCATGTCCTTCGCCTACACCAACGGTTTCTGACTCGTCTCACAGCCGGCAGACTGTGAAAGAGAGATCCCACAACCCCGTATGCGCAACCCCTGCCGGGTCTCACACACATACGGTTTGGCCTCATCCGGTTTCGCTCGCCACTACTCCCGGAATCACGGTTGTTTTCTCTTCCTGCGGGTACTGAGATGTTTCACTTCCCCGCGTTCCCTCCACACACCCTATGTGTTCAGATGTGGGTGACAGCCCATGACGACTGCCGGGTTTCCCCATTCGGAAACCCCCGGATCAAAGCCTGGTTGACGGCTCCCCGGGGACTATCGTGGCCTCCCACGTCCTTCATCGGTTCCTGGTACCAAGGCATCCACCGTGCGCCCTTAAAAACTTGGCCACAGATGCTCGCGTCCACTGTGCAGTTCTCAAACAACGACCAACCACCCATCACCCCACCCTTACAGGCGAGTGCACTGGGGCCGGCACTGAAGGCAACCTTTACGGCCATACCCTCAGACACCCAACAGCGTGCCCGACACCCCCGACCCCCAGATCAGCTTTCCACGCCCCGAAGGACAGTACTTGCAGCCTGAGCAGACTGAGAATGCCGAATAATCAACGTTCCACCCTTGAGCAACCAGCACCGGACATTCGCCGATGAACTGGCCTCTGGACCGTCAGGTAAACCTGCCGGCCAAGAAATGCTCCTTAGAAAGGAGGTGATCCAGCCGCACCTTCCGGTACGGCTACCTTGTTACGACTTCGTCCCAATCGCCAGTCCCACCTTCGACAGCTCCCTCCCCACAAGGGGGTTGGGCCACCGGCTTCGGGTGTTACCGACTTTCGTGACGTGACGGGCGGTGTGTACAAGGCCCGGGAACGTATTCACCGCAGCAATGCTGATCTGCGATTACTAGCAACTCCGACTTCATGGGGTCGAGTTGCAGACCCCAATCCGAACTGAGACAGGCTTTTTGAGATTCGCTCCACCTTGCGGTATCGCAGCTCATTGTACCTGCCATTGTAGCACGTGTGCAGCCCAAGACATAAGGGGCATGATGACTTGACGTCGTCCCCACCTTCCTCCGAGTTGACCCCGGCAGTCTCCTGTGAGTCCCCATCACCCCGAAGGGCATGCTGGCAACACAGAACAAGGGTTGCGCTCGTTGCGGGACTTAACCCAACATCTCACGACACGAGCTGACGACAGCCATGCACCACCTGTCACCCGACCACAAGGGGGGCCGTATCTCTACGGCTTTCCGGGCGATGTCAAGCCTTGGTAAGGTTCTTCGCGTTGCGTCGAATTAAGCCACATGCTCCGCTGCTTGTGCGGGCCCCCGTCAATTCCTTTGAGTTTTAGCCTTGCGGCCGTACTCCCCAGGCGGGGAACTTAATGCGTTAGCTGCGGCACCGACGACGTGGAATGTCGCCAACACCTAGTTCCCACCGTTTACGGCGTGGACTACCAGGGTATCTAATCCTGTTCGCTCCCCACGCTTTCGCTCCTCAGCGTCAGTAATGGCCCAGAGATCCGCCTTCGCCACCGGTGTTCCTCCTGATATCTGCGCATTTCACCGCTACACCAGGAATTCCGATCTCCCCTACCACACTCTAGTCTGCCCGTATCGTATGCAGACCCGGGGTTAAGCCCCGGGCTTTCACATCCGACGCGACAGACCGCCTACGAGCTCTTTACGCCCAATAATTCCGGACAACGCTTGCGCCCTACGTATTACCGCGGCTGCTGGCACGTAGTTAGCCGGCGCTTCTTCTGCAGGTACCGTCACTTTCGCTTCTTCCCTGCTGAAAGAGGTTTACAACCCGAAGGCCGTCATCCCTCACGCGGCGTCGCTGCATCAGGCTTTCGCCCATTGTGCAATATTCCCCACTGCTGCCTCCCGTAGGAGTCTGGGCCGTGTCTCAGTCCCAGTGTGGCCGGTCGCCCTCTCAGGCCGGCTACCCGTCGTCGCCTTGGTGAGCCACTACCTCACCAACAAGCTGATAGGCCGCGGGCTCATCCTTCACCGCCGGAGCTTTCAACCCCCACCCATGCGAGTGGAAGTATCATCCGGTATTAGACCCCGTTTCCAGGGCTTGTCCCAGAGTGAAGGGCAGATTGCCCACGTGTTACTCACCCGTTCGCCACTAATCCCCACCGAAGTGGTTCATCGTTCGACTTGCATGTGTTAAGCACGCCGCCAGCGTTCGTCCTGAGCCAGGATCAAACTCTCCGTGAATGTTTTCCCGTAATCGGGACAACATCATGAGAGCGGAACAGTCGACCGGAATAAGGAAGACTGTTCACAGCGTCCTCGCTGATGCGCCTGCCAGGCTTACGCCCGGCAGGACTTTTTCAAAGGAACCTCCACCCGCCACCAAACGGTGACGGACGGGGTATCAACATATCTGGCGTTGATTTTTGGCACGCTGTTGAGTTCTCAAAGAACGGACGCTTCCTTCGTACTCACCCTCTCGGGCTTTCCTCCGGGCTTTTCCCTTCGGTCTTGCTGTCTTACGTCTCCGACTCTATCAGACCGTTTCCGGTTCCGATTTCCTCGGTGCTTTCCAGGTTTTCGCTTTCGCGTTTCCCTTTCCGGCGGTTCCGACTTTATCAGAAAGTCTGAGTCGGATTTCCCGCCCCTCCCGGGGTGGTCCGGACACGTGATCGGTCCGGGTTCCCGTTCTGGCGGAGCCGTAAACGTACTGGAGCGGAGCGCCCCGACGCAAATCGAGGTGCTCCGCTCCGGGTTCTCGTGTACGCGAGGCTCAAACCTCGACGACGACCGGCAGGATCATCGGCCGGCGACGGTAGGTGTCCGAGACCCATTTGCCCAGCGTGCGGCGGATGAGCTGCTGCATCTGGTGGGCCTCGACGACACCGTCCTGGGCCGAGCGTTCGAGGACCTCCACGACCTTCGGGAGGACGGCGCTGAAGGCCGAGTCCTCGATGCCCGAGCCGCGGGCCTGGATGTGCGGGCCCCCGGTGATCTTGCCCGTGCTGGTGTCCAGCACCACGAAGACCGAGATGATGCCCTCGTCACCGAGGATCTTGCGGTCCTTGAGCGTGGGCTCGCCGACGTCACCGACCGAGAGGCCGTCGACGTACACGTACCCGGCCTGGACCTTGCCGGCGATTCTGGCCTTGCCTCCGATGAGGTCGACGACCACGCCGTCCTCGGCGATCACGATGCGGTCGTGCGGGACGCCGGTCAGGGCTCCCAGCTCGGCGTTGGCACGCAGGTGGCGCCATTCGCCGTGGACCGGCATCAGGTTCCGCGGCTTGCAGATGTTGTAGAAGTACAGGAGCTCGCCGGCCGAGGCGTGGCCCGAGACGTGCACCTTGGCATTGCCCTTGTGGACGACGTGGGCGCCCCAGCGGGTCAGGCCGTTGATGACGCGGTAGACCGCGTTCTCGTTGCCCGGGATGAGCGACGACGCCAGGATCACCGTGTCGCCCTGGACGATGCGGATCTGGTGGTCCCTGTTGGCCATCCGCGACAGGGCCGCCATCGGCTCGCCCTGCGAGCCGGTGCAGACGAGGACGATCTCGTGTTCCGGCAGGTCGTCCAGGGTCTTGACGTCCACCACCAGGCCCGGCGGGACCTTCAGGTAGCCGAGGTCGCGCGCGATGCCCATGTTGCGGACCATCGAGCGGCCGACGAAGGCGACCCGGCGGCCGTACTCGTGGGCGGCGTCGAGGATCTGCTGGATGCGGTGCACATGGCTGGCGAAGCTGGCCACGATGATGCGCTTGCTGGCGTTCGCGAAGACCTGCCGCAGCACGTTCGAGATGTCGCGCTCGGGCGGGACGAAGCCCGGGACCTCGGCGTTCGTCGAGTCCGAGAGGAGGAGGTCGATGCCCTCCTCGCTCAGCCGCGCGAAGGCGTGCAGGTCGGTCAGCCGGCCGTCCAGCGGGAGCTGGTCCATCTTGAAGTCGCCGGTGTGGACCACCATGCCCGCGGGGGTGCGGATGGCGACCGCGAGGGCGTCCGGGATGGAGTGGTTGACCGCCACGAACTCGCAGTCGAAGGGACCGACGCGCTCGCGGTGGCCCTCGGCGACCTCGAGTGTGTAGGGGCGGATGCGGTGCTCCTGGAGCTTCGCCTCGATGAGGGCGAGGGTCAGCTTGGAGCCGATGAGCGGGATGTCCGGCTTCTCCTTCAGGAGGAAGGGGACACCGCCGATGTGGTCCTCGTGGCCGTGCGTGAGGACGATGCCCTCGATGTCGTCGAGGCGGTCCCTGATCGAACTGAAGTCCGGCAGGATCAGGTCGATGCCGGGCTGCTCCTCCTCCGGGAAGAGCACGCCGCAGTCGACGATGAGCAGGCGGCCGTCGTATTCGAAGACCGTCATGTTTCGGCCGATCTCACCGAGGCCACCCAGTGGGGTGACCCGGAGCCCGCCCTGGGGCAGCTTCGGCGGCAGACGGAGTTCCGGATGCGGATGACTCAAAAGACTCTCCTCACCACACGCGCCACGTACCTGGCAGGGCACGTGGCGCGCATGACGTTCGTGCAGTAGCAGTTGTCTGGTGCAGCAGGCTCTCGTGGCCTGCTGGGTCGTACGTATTCAGTTGTGAAGTCTGTGTCTAGAGCTGTACCCCGCCGGCGGCAAGATCGATCTTGAGCTGCGCGGTCTCCTCGGGCGACAGGCCGACCATGGGCAGGCGCAGCGGCCCGGCGGGCAGGCCCTGCAGGGCGAGCGCGGCCTTGGTGGTCATGACGCCCTGGGTGCGGAACATGCCGGTGAAGACGGGGAGCAGCTTCTGGTGGATCTCGGTGGCCTTCTGGACGTCGCCGCCCAGGTACGCGTCGATCATGGTGCGGAGTTCCGGGGTGACCACGTGGCCGACCACGGAGACGAAGCCGACCGCGCCCACGGACAGGAGCGGCAGGTTCAGCATGTCGTCGCCCGAGTACCAGGCGAGGTCGGAGCTGGCGATGGCCCAGCTGGCCCGGCCGAGGTCGCCCTTGGCGTCCTTGTTGGCGACGATCCGCGGGTGCTCGGCGAGACGTACCAGTGTTTCGGTGTTGATCGGGACACCGCTGCGGCCGGGGATGTCGTAGAGCATGACCGGCAGGTCGGTGGCGTCGGCGATCGTCGTGAAGTGCTGGTACAGGCCCTCCTGCGGAGGCTTGTTGTAGTACGGCGTCACGGTGAGCAGGCCGTGCGCGCCGGCCTTCTCGGCCCCGCGGGCCAGTTCGATGCTGTGGCGCGTGTCGTTCGTGCCGACGCCGGCCACGACGTGGGCGCGGTCGCCGACGGCCTCCACCACGGCTCGTACGAGGTCCGCTTTCTCCGCGTTGCTGGTGGTCGGGGACTCGCCCGTGGTGCCGTTGACGATCAGGCCGTCGTTGCCTGCGTCCACCAGGTGGGTGGCGAGCCGCTGCGCGCCGTCGAGGTCGAGTGCGCCGTCCGCCGCGAAGGGCGTGACCATGGCAGTGAGGACCCGCCCGAAGGGGGTCTGCGGAGTGGAGGTCGGAGCCATGGGTAACACGCTACTCGCTGCTCACCGTGTGGTCTGCCCTCGGGGGAGGCGACAAGTCAGGACAAAGATGGAGCCCGGCACTGCCTGCTCGGGGGTTCAAGCAGTGCCGGGTCCCTTTGATCAGGCTAGATGAACTTCTCTAAATGCCGCAATACGGACACTTCACCCGGCCGACCGTACAGATGTGCCCGCCGGTCCGGCACGGGGCGCTCGAGGTGCGTTACGGCGCCATGCGCCCGTTGGCGTTGAAGGCGGCGTACGTGAGGGGCATGAGCCGGGCCCACTCCGCTTCCATCTTCTCGCCGACCATCTCGATCTCGCGCTGCGGGAAGGAGGGGACCTTCGCCTGTTCGTGCTGGGTGCGCAGGCCGAGGAAGTGCATCAGCGAGCGGGCGTTGCACGTCGCGTACATCGAGGAGAACAGGCCGACCGGGAGGACGGCGCGGGCCACCTCGCGGGCGACGCCCTCGGCCAGCAGCTTCTGGTAGGCGCTGTACGCCTGCTGATACGACTCGTCCAGGACTCGTCCGACCGTCGCATGCTGGGACGGAGTGCCTTCGGTGAAGACATACTTTCCAGGGCGACCCTGTTGGATCAGTTTGCGCGACTCGTCGGGAACGTAGAAAACGGGCTGGAGCTCCCGGTAACGGCCCGACTCCTCGTTGTAGGACCAGCCGACCCTGTGCCGCATGAACTCACGAAACACGAAGATCGGCGCGCTGATCAAGAAGGTCATCGAGTTGTGTTCAAAGGGACTCCCATGCCGGTCACGCATGAGGTAGTTGATCAGGCCCTTGGACCGCTCAGGATCCTTGTGCAGTTCTTCGAGGGACTGCTCACCAGCGGTCGAGACGCGGGCAGCGAACAAGACGTCGGAATCCGAGGCGTCGAACTTCACCAGCTCGACGCTGACATCACCACGCAAGGTGACATCAGCGTGCGAGGCGGCTTGGGGGTCGTCGGCTGTGGGCACAGAGGGTCCTTCCGATCACATCTCAGGAGCGGCGTCCACTCTACGGGGGTTCTTTTGCTGGACGGACAGAGCCCTGCCGCATCAAATATCGGAAAACACGGCACCCTTCGGGGCATTCGCTCGTCTGTGTAGATGACAGTGTTCCGTTCGAATCCGCAGAGGATTCGGGTCCCCGAGGAGAAGCGCACCCCATGTTCCGTCGGCGCGAGCCCGTTCCGTTCGCCTTCATCGCCGAAGCCGACACGTTCCGCAGCAATGTCGCTCCCCCGCCGCGCCCGCGTGCCTCCGTCGGGGAGGTCGTCGGGCGGTGGCTGATGGGCCTGACCGTCGTCGCGGGCCTGGTGGGCGCCCTGCTCGTCGGCGGGCCCGCCCTGTCGACCGACACCTCGCCCGCGCACACGCAGCAGTCCGACGTGTCGCAGGGCCGCTGACCACCGGGCCGCCGGACCGCCGACTCACCCACCACGGGTCCGATGGCCTGCACGGCACCCTCATGGACCCCCGCGGGTGGTGGGCGGAGATCCGTCTGGGTAGCCTCACCGGGCACAGCCCATGCGTGGATTGAGTGAGGATCAGCCGTGCCCCTGCCCTTTCTGACCGCCGATCGCGCTTTCGACGAGGCGGGCGAGGATCTCGCGCTGCCGTTCGACGACCGCGACCGGTGGAGGCGTCCCTACCGGCCCGGCCCGTGGCGGGTGGGCGCGGCCGCGCTCCTGCTGCTGCTGGCTTCGTACCTGCTGTTCGCGGCGGTCATCATCACGGCGGCGGGCAACGCGTCGGGGGGTGCGGTGTGGCTGGTCCTCGCCGTGCTGGTCATCGCGTGCGCCCTGCGCCTGCTGCGGATGGGCGCGTGGGTGAGCGCCGCCGGGCTGCGCCGGGTGCGGTTCCTCACCACGAGCACGACACCGTGGAAGTACGTCATGTTCGTGCGGACCGTGCAGCAGCCGGTGCGCTGGCTCGGGCTGCCGCGCACCGTGCAGGGACAGGCCCTCGTCCTCAAGCGCAACGGCCACTCCGGTGAGGAGGCGACGCCCCTGATGACCACGCACAACACGGACTTCCTGGGCCGTTCCGAGGCCTTCGACCGGGCCGCGGACGGCGTCGAGGTGTGGGCGGACGAGTACCGGCAGCACGCCTGACACGCGGTACGACGGAGGGGTCCCGCCACACCGGTGTGGCGGGACCCCTCCGTCGTACCGTCCCTCAGGCGCGTACGGGCCTGCCGTCGTGCAGGGCGATCGCGTGCTGCATCGCCTTGCGGGCCCGTGGGGTGTCACGGGCGTCGTGGTAGGCGACGGCGAGGCGGAACCAGCTGCGCCAGTCGTCGGGGGCGTCCTCCGTCTCGGCCTTGCGGCGGGCGAACACCTCGTCGGCGGAGTCGCGGTCGATACGGCCGGCCGGGGTGCGCTTCAGCTGGTCGACGGGCAGCCCGCCCTCGGCGTCGAGTTCGGCGGCCAGCCGGTTGGCCCGCTGGACGAACTGCGTGTTCTTCCAGAGGAACCAGACACCGATCCCCGGCAGGACGAGGACGGCGGCACCGAAGGTGACGGTGAGCAGCGTGCCGTGCTGGATCAGCATCACCCCGCGGGTGCCGACCAGGACGAAGTAGACGACCAGGACGGCGGCCGTGACGGCGTACGTGAGTTTCGCGGTCATGGCGGTTACTTCAGATCCAGGAAGTGTTCCAGGCCGAAGGTGAGGCCCGGGGTGTCCACGACGCGGCGTACACCGAGCAGGATGCCCGGCATGAAGCTGCTGTGGTGGAGCGAGTCGTGGCGGATCGTGAGGGTCTCGCCCTCACCGCCGAGCAGTACCTCCTGGTGGGCCAGCAGGCCGCGCAGCCGGACCGCGTGCACCGGGACGCCGTCGACGTCCGCGCCGCGGGCGCCGTCCAGGGCCGTTGTCGTGGCGTCGGGCTGCGGGGCGCTGTCCGCCCGCTGCCGGGCGGCGGCGATGAGCTGGGCCGTGCGGGTGGCGGTGCCGCTGGGGGCGTCCACCTTCTTCGGGTGGTGCAGCTCGATGACCTCGACCGACTCGAAGTACGGAGCGGCCGTCTCGGCGAACTTCATGGTCAGCACCGCGCCGATGGAGAAGTTCGGGGCGATGAGCACGCCCGTCCGGGGCGAGGCGGCCAGGGCGGTGTCCAGCTGCGCGAGGCGGTCGTCGGTCCAGCCCGTCGTGCCGACCACGGCGTGGATGCCGTGCCGTACACAGAAGTCGAGGTTCTCCATGACCGAGGCGGGGGTGGTGAGTTCGACGACGACCTGGGCACCGGCGTCGGTCAGGGTCTCCAGGGCGTCGCCCCGGCCGAGGGCGGCCACCAGTTCGAGGTCGGCGGCGGCCTCGACGGCCCGGACCGCCTCCGATCCGATACGCCCCTTGGCGCCGAGGACCGCCACGCGCAGCTTGCTCATGTTCCTGCTTTCCTGGTCGAGGACCTGTGTCGAGGACCTGTACCGACGTGCTCCGGCCTACGCGACGGCGTCGTTCAGCCGGGAGGCCTGCTTGTCCTTCAGCGGACCGATGACCGCCAGCGAGGGCCGCTGTCCCAGGATGTCGCGGGCCACCTCGCGGACCTCGTCCGGGGTGACCGACGCGATGCGGGTCAGCATGTCGTCGACGGACATCTGCTCGCCCCAGCACAGTTCGCTCTTGCCGATACGGTTCATCAGCGCGCCCGTGTCCTCGAGGCCGAGGACCGTGGAGCCGCGGAGCTGGCCGATGGCGCGGTCGATCTCGTCGTCGGGCAGGCCGTGCTCGGCGACCTGGTCGAGTTCGTCGCGGCAGATCTTCAGCACGTCGTGGACCTGGCTGGGACGGCAGCCCGCGTACACGCCGAAGAGGCCGCAGTCGGCGAAGCCCGAGGTGTACGAGTACACGCTGTAGGCCAGGCCGCGCTTCTCCCGGACCTCCTGGAAGAGGCGGGAGGACATGCCGCCGCCCAGGGCGGTGTTCAGGACACCCAGGGCCCAGCGGCGCTCGTCGGTGCGGGCCAGGCCCGGCATGCCGAGGACGACGTGGGCCTGCTCGGTCTTGCGGCCGAGGAGCTCGACGCGTCCGGCGGTGCGCAGGGTGCGGGAGCCGTCGCGCGGGGCGATCGGGGTGGCGTCCTGCCGCTTGAGCGCGCCCGCCTTCTCGAAGGCGGCACGGACCTGGCGTACGACCTTGTTGTGGTCGACGTTCCCGGCGGCGGCGACCACGAGGTGGGTCGGGTCGTAGTGCTTCTTGTAGAAGCGCCGGATGCGGTCCGCGGTGAGGGCGTTGACCGTGTCGACCGTGCCGAGGACGGGGCGGCCGAGGGGGGTGTCGCCGAGCATCGTGTGCGCGAACAGGTCGTGCACGCAGTCGCCCGGGTCGTCCTCCGTCATCGCGATCTCTTCGAGGATCGCGCCGCGCTCGACGTTCACGTCCTCCTCGCGGATCAGCGAGCCGGTGAGCATGTCGCACACCACGTCGATGGCGAGCGGCAGGTCGGTGTCGAGCACGCGTGCGTAGTAGCACGTGTACTCCTTCGCCGTGAACGCGTTCATCTCGCCGCCGACCGCGTCGATCGCGGAGGAGATGTCCAGGGCGCTGCGTCGCTGCGTGCCCTTGAAGAGGAGGTGTTCCAGATAGTGCGTGGCGCCGTTCAGAGCCGGCGTCTCGTCGCGCGAGCCGACGTGCGCCCAGATGCCGAAGGTGGCGGAGCGCACGGAGGGCAGGGTCTCGGTGACGACGCGCAGGCCCCCGGGGAGGGTGGTCTTGCGGACCGTGCCGATGCCGTTCTCGCCCTTGATCAGGGTTTGGGTACGGGCGACGGCCCGCGCCTCCGAGGAGGTGCGGGCCGTCGCCGTGGAGCTGTTCGACGTCACTTGTCGGTGTCGTCCTTCGTGTCGTCGTCGCCCTCTTCGCCCTCGATCACGGGGATGAGGGAGAGCTTGCCGCGGGAGTCGATCTCGGCGATCTCGACCTGGACCTTGGAGCCCACGGCCACGACGTCCTCGACGTTCTCCACGCGCTTGCCGCCGGCGAGCTTGCGGATCTGCGAGATGTGCAGCAGTCCGTCCTTGCCCGGGAGCAGCGACACGAACGCACCGAAGGTCGTCGTCTTCACGACGGTGCCCAGGTAGCGCTCTCCGACCTCCGGCATGGTCGGGTTGGCGATCGCGTTGATCGTGGCGCGGGCGGCCTCGGCCTGCGAGCCCTGCTGGGCACCGATGTAGATGGTGCCGTCGTCCTCGATCGTGATGTCGGCGCCGGTGTCCTCCTGGATCTGGTTGATCATCTTGCCCTTCGGGCCGATGACCTCACCGATCTTGTCCACGGGGATCTTGACCGTGATGATCCGCGGGGCGTTGGGGGACATCTCGTCCGGCGTGTCGATCGCTTCCATCATCACGTCGAGGATGTGGAGGCGGGCGTCACGGGCCTGCTTGAGGGCCGCGGCCAGGACGGAGGCCGGGATGCCGTCCAGCTTGGTGTCCAGCTGGAGGGCGGTGACGAACTCCTTGGTGCCGGCGACCTTGAAGTCCATGTCGCCGAAGGCGTCCTCCGCACCGAGGATGTCGGTGAGGGCGACGTAGTGCGTCTCGCCGTTGATCTCCTGGGAGATCAGGCCCATGGCGATACCGGCGACGGGGGCCTTCAGCGGCACACCGGCGTTCAGCAGCGACATGGTGGAGGCGCAGACCGAGCCCATGGACGTCGAGCCGTTGGAGCCGAGGGCCTCGGACACCTGACGGATCGCGTAGGGGAACTCCTCGCGCGTCGGCAGGACCGGCACGATGGCGCGCTCGGCGAGGGCGCCGTGGCCGATCTCGCGGCGCTTGGGGGAGCCGACGCGGCCGGTCTCGTTCACCGAGTACGGCGGGAAGTTGTAGTTGTGCATGTAGCGCTTGCGGGTCACCGGGGAGAGGGTGTCCAGCTGCTGCTCCATGCGGAGCATGTTGAGGGTGGTGACGCCCAGGATCTGGGTCTCGCCACGCTCGAACAGGGCGGAGCCGTGCACGCGCGGGATGGCCTCGACCTCGGCGGCGAGCGTACGGATGTCCGTGACGCCGCGGCCGTCGATGCGGACCTTGTCCTTGATGACGCGCTCACGGACCAGGGCCTTGGTCAGCGAGCGGTACGCGGCGGAGATCTCCTTCTCGCGGCCCTCGAACTGCGGGAGCAGCTTCTCGGCGGCGATCTCCTTGACGCGGTCCAGCTCGGCCTCGCGCTCCTGCTTGCCGGCGATGGTGAGCGCCTGGGAGAGCTCGCTCTTCACCGCGGCCGTCAGGGCCTCCAGGACGTCGTCCTGGTGGTCGAGGAAGACCGGGAACTCGCCGGTCGGCTTGGCGGCCTTCGCGGCGAGGTCGGACTGGGCCCTGCAGAGCACCTTGATGAAGGGCTTCGCGGCGTCCAGACCGGCGGCGACGACCTCCTCGGTGGGCGCCTCGGCGCCGCCCGCGATCAGCGTGATCGTCTTGTCGGTGGCCTCGGCCTCGACCATCATGATCGCGACGTCGCCGTCCTCCAGGACGCGACCGGCGACGACCATGTCGAAGACGGCGTCCTCGAGCTCGGTGTGCGTCGGGAACGCGACCCACTGGCCGTTGATCAGCGCGACGCGGACGCCGCCGATCGGGCCGGAGAAGGGCAGGCCGGCCAGCTGCGTCGACGCGGACGCGGCGTTGATCGCCACGACGTCGTACAGGTGGTCGGGGTTGAGCGCCATGATCGTGGCGACGACCTGGATCTCGTTGCGCAGGCCCTTCCTGAAGGAGGGGCGCAGCGGGCGGTCGATCAGGCGGCAGGTGAGGATCGCGTCCTCGGAGGGCCGGCCCTCACGGCGGAAGAAGCTGCCGGGGATCTTGCCGGCGGCGTACATCCGCTCCTCGACGTCCACCGTGAGGGGGAAGAAGTCGAGCTGGTCCTTGGGCTTCTTGGAAGCGGTGGTGGCCGACAGCACCATGGTGTCGTCGTCCAGGTACGCGACGGCGGAGCCGGCGGCCTGCTTGGCCAGGCGGCCCGTCTCGAAGCGGATGGTGCGGGTGCCGAAGGATCCGTTGTCGATAACGGCCTCGGCGTAGTGGGTCTCGTTCTCCACTAGTGTTTTCTCCGATACTTTTCGTCTTTTCGTCCCGGTCTGCCCGTGTGGCAGCGGGACTCTTCTGCGGAGAAGCGCGCCTACTCGTGCGGGCCGGTCTTCGATCGAAGCTCCCGGGTTCCCATTCGCCCGGGGGCCACTACCGAGGACCGGCGGCGGCGAGGTGCGTTTCCCCTCGTGTCGTGCGGTGTGGCGGCCGCGCATCGCCGTGCGCTGTCGCGGTGCCACACCGTGTCCTGCGTACTGCGTGTCCTGCGTCGTACCACCACATTACAAAGGGGTGGTGACACTCCGCACGTACAGCAAAGGGAGCGGCCCCCTGGAAGTGGGAACCGCTCCCTCCACGATGTCTTACTTGGCGCCCGCCGCACCGCGGCGGATGCCCAGGCGGTCGACCAGCGCACGGAAGCGCTGGATGTCCTTCTTCGCCAGGTACTGCAGGAGGCGGCGGCGCTGACCGACCAGGATCAGCAGACCACGACGGGAGTGGTGGTCGTGCTTGTGGGTCTTGAGGTGCTCGGTCAGGTCCGAGATACGGCGCGAGAGCATCGCGACCTGGACCTCGGGAGAGCCGGTGTCGCCCTCCTTCTGACCGAACTCCGTGATGAGCTGCTTCTTCGTAGCGGCGTCGAGCGGCACGCGTACTCCTCGTAGTCTTCTGATGGCCACCGAGTGCCCCTGGTCCACTTCTCAGGGGAGCTTCCGTAACTCGGGAGGCGGGGATCCGCTGAGCGCGTCCTCCAGAGCCCGTGAGGGTGGTCCGGGGGTGCGTACACATACGGCCGTAACACAGCGTACCAGGGGGTGGGGGCCCCGCCGACCGGGGTCCGCGGGAGGCCCTGGAGGCCGGGGCCGGTCCCAGTAGGGTGACGCGACAGATCGGGTTCGTTCGTCTGGAAGGGGTCGCTTCGCCATGGCCGAGGCAGAGGACAAGGACGTCAGGGCGCGCAAGGAGCGGGAGAAGGACGAGCTCTACGCGCTCGACATCTCGGGGGTCGAATGGCAGAGCGCGCCGGGTACCGAGGAGCACGAGGAACGCGTGGAGATCGCGTACCTGCCCGGCGGCGCGGTGGCCATGCGGTCGTCCCTCGATCCGGACACGGTCCTGCGGTACACGGAGGCGGAGTGGCGGGCCTTCGTGCTCGGTGCGCGTGACGGGGAGTTCGACCTGGAACCGACGCCGCGGAACGGCGGGGCCGCGGCCGAGTAGCACGGCGGCACAAAGGAAGCGGGACCGGCGGCGCGGATGCCGCCGGTCCTTCTTCCTTTAGCGCTCTTTGTCCATTTTGCCTTCCGTGCAAGGCCGTTCGTACGCCACTTCCGGGCAGCCCGTGACGTAGTGGGCGGGAGCGGAGGGGTGGACGGGCCTGCCGTGGGGGTGGTTGTGGTGATTAGGCTGGGGTGGGCGCGGCAGTAGTACCCGTGGACGGGACCGCCGCTTCACAGGGGGACCCGGGGCGGATCGGAAAGCTCCGGACGACGAGAACGGTCGCCCCAGCTCGGTATGAGGGTGCTCGACCACACCAGGAGGAATTGTGAACAGCGATCGGGACGGGATCCGCGGGGGCTGGGCCACACCCGGCGATGACCAGTCCGACGCGGAGTCCGCCGTCGAGACGACGGGCGAGTTCACCATCGACTACGCCCCTCCTGCCTGGTACACGCAGAACGCGTCGGGCAGTTCGGACACCACTCCCCCGGCCGTGACACAGGAGACGGAAGAGACAGAGGAGGGGGAAGAGGCAGAGGAGGGAGAGGAGACGGGCGAGACGGAGGGGGCGCAAGCCCCGCGGACTCCGGTCGCGCCGTCGTTCGCTCCCGGGGCTCCCTTCACTCCGCCGACCGCGGCTCCGGTCACTCCCGTCGGGGGGCCGGTGGGCGTTCCGAAGCTGCCTGTGGGCAGTGGGTACGAGCCGCAGGGTGGCGCTCCCGAGGCGCCGGGCGGCGGTACGGGAGGGCCCGCCGGCGTGCCGAACCTGCCGAACTTCCAGGCGCAGGCGCAGGGGCAGGGGCAGGGGCAGGCGCAGGGACAGCAGCTGTGGTCTCCGCCGACGCCTCCGGTCCCGTCGGTTCCGTCGGTTCCGTCGGTTCCGTCGGTTCCTCCGACTGCCGCTTCCCAGCCCGCGCAGGCTCCTGACGGCGCCGAGAGCGACAGCGGGGACATCGAGAGCGGCGCCACCCTGCGGATCTCCCCCGGCGCCGTGAAGCGGGAGGTCGCCGAGCGGGCCGCGGCCGAGTCCCAGGCCGAGGGCGGGCAGGTGCCCGAGCGTGGGCCGGAGCCCGAGCCGGAGCCCGAGCCCGAGCCGGTCGGTCCGGACGAAGTGGCCGACGACGTCACCGAGAGCGCCGACGCGGAGGTCGTCCAGGTCGCGTTCGGGAGCCGGTCCGAGGACGACGACCAGGTGGACGACGGAGCCGAGGAAGCGGGCGGGGCCGAAGAGACGTCCCCCGGGAGCGTGCCCGTGCTGTCCGTCGCGCCCGATGTGAACAAGGGTGAGGACGAGGAGCGGAAGGACGCGGAGCGGGAAGACGGGGAGCGGGAAGACGGCGAGCGGAAGGACGAGGCCGCAGTCGCGCAGACGTTCGCGGACGACGACGAGCCGCGATCGGTTGACGCCACCGCCCAGAACTCCGGTGATCACGGCGATACCGGGCCCGTGACGGACCCCGCGCCGCGGGACGCGCCGCCGACGGACGAGGCCGCGCCCCGGGACACCGTGCCGGAGCCCGCCGCGGACGTGGCCGGCGCCGTGCGGGAGACGCCTCCCGCGTGGACCCCGCCGCCGCTGCCGCAGGGCGGACTGCCGCCGCTGCCGCCGTCGTACCAGCCCGCCGCGCCCACTCCGGCCGGGCAGTGGCCCGCGTCGACGGAGAGTGAGGGCGGCCGGCCGCAGGTACCGGCGGAGGCACCGGCGCAGCCGTCCGTGCCGCCGCAGGGGCAGCCGTTCCAGCCGCAGGCGCCGCAGCCGTCCCCGGCGGCCTGGCCCGCCGGTCCCGGCGCGCCTGACGTGCCCGGTAAGCCTGCCGCTGCGGCGCCCGCCGGCCAGCCGGGCGGTTACGGGTTCCCGCAGTTCAACGCTCCGGGGACGGGCCCGAACACGACTCCGGGTACGCAGGGCAGCGTTCCCGGTGCGGCTCCCGCGGCGCCGGCGGTTCCCGGCGTCCAGCAACCGCCTCCGCACCCGCAGCAGCCCGGGTTCACGACCGCACCTGCGGCTCAGGCCCCGGGTCCGGTGCCGGGTCCGGGTCCGGGTCCGGTGCCTGAGCCGGGTCCGGGTCCGGGTCCTCAGGCCGGTTACGGGTTCCCGCAGCCCGGGCCTGCCGCCGCGCAGCCCCCTGCCGCCCCGGCACCGCAGGACGGTTACGGCCTCCAGCAGCCGGCGCGGCCCGCCCCGGCCGCTCCCGTGCCCGCGGCCGGCCCGCAGGCGGCTTACGGCTTCCCGGCGCCGGGAAGCCCCGCTCCCGACACGTCCGACGCCTCGGCGCCGCAGCCCGGTTACGGCTTCCCGCAGCCGGGTACGCCCAACCCGCCGGCGCAGCCCGGGGGTTACGGATTCCCGCAGCCGCCGGCCGCACAGGCACCCCACGCACCCCAGACACCGCAGGCAGCCGCGCCGCAGCCCGCTGTCCCGCAGGCCCAGGCGGCTCCGCAGGCTCCGGCCCAGCAGCCGCACGCCCCGCAGCCGTTCCCCCAGCAGGGGCAGCCCTACCAGCAACCGTCGGCGCAGCAGCCCGTACCGCAGTCGCCTCCGCACGCCGAGGCAGGCGGGACCGGCGTACCCCTGCCGCAGGCACAGGGCCAGGCACCCCAGGCGCCCCAGGCACCTCAGCAGGGGCAGCCGCAGTCGCAGCCCGAACAGCAGGCTCCCGTCGATCCGCGTACCGGTACCGCCTGGCCGCAGCCCGTGCAGCACGACCAGCGGCAGCGCACCAACCCGGGAGCGCCGCTCGGTTACACGGCGGCCGTGGAGCTGTCGTCGGACCGGCTGCTCAACAACAAGAAGCAGAAGGCGAAGAGCGGCCGGCCCGCCGCCGGCGCCTCCCGGTTCAAGCTCGGCGGGAAGAAGGAGGAGGCCGAGCGGCAGCGCAAGCTCGACCTGATCCGCACGCCGGTGCTGTCGTGCTACCGGATCGCCGTCATCAGCCTCAAGGGCGGCGTGGGCAAGACGACCACGACCACCGCCCTCGGCGCGACGCTCGCCACCGAGCGGCAGGACAAGATCCTCGCCATCGACGCCAACCCGGACGCCGGTACGCTCGGCCGCCGGGTGCGCCGCGAGACCGGGGCCACCATCCGCGACCTCGTGCAGGCGATCCCGTACCTCAACTCGTACATGGACATCCGGCGGTTCACCTCGCAGGCGCCCTCGGGGCTCGAGATCATCGCCAACGACGTCGACCCGGCCGTGTCGACGACGTTCAACGACGAGGACTACCGGCGCGCGATCGACGTGCTCGGCAGGCAGTACCCGATCATCCTCACGGACTCCGGTACGGGCCTGCTGTACAGCGCCATGCGCGGCGTGCTCGACCTCGCCGACCAGCTCATCATCATCTCGACGCCGTCCGTCGACGGTGCCAGCAGCGCCAGTACGACGCTGGACTGGCTCTCGGCGCACGGGTACGCGGATCTGGTGTCGCGGTCCCTCACCGTCATCTCCGGGGTACGCGAGACCGGCAAGATGATCAAGGTGGACGACATCGTCAGCCACTTCGAGACGCGCTGCCGCGGCGTGATCACCGTCCCGTTCGACGAACATCTGGCGGCCGGTGCCGAGGTCAACCTCGACATGATGCGGCCGAAGGTGCGCGAGGCGTACTTCAACCTGTCGGCGCTGGTCGCGGAGGACATCGCGCGCCACCAGCAGTCGCAGGGCCTGTGGACGTCGGACGGCAACCCGCCGCCGGTCGCCGCCCCGCCGATGCCCGGCCAGCAGTACCCGGGCCAGCCGTACCCGGGGCAGCCGGGCCAGCCGGTTCCGGGTCAGCCGGTTCCGGGTCAGCCCCAGCCCGGGCAGTTCCCCCAGCAGGGCCGGCCCGCGCAGCCGGGGCAGCCGTACCAGCAGCCCCAGCAGCCGCACCCCGGCCAGCCGTACCCGCCGCACGGAGTGCCGCCCCAGCACGGAGCGCCGCCCCACGGAGCGCCGCCCCAGCAACAGCCCGGCGGTTACCCGCAGCCGCCTCACCAGCAGCACCAGCAGCCCGGTGAGCCGGACTATCCCCCTCCGCAGAGCTGGCAGGCCCGGCCCGTGGGGCAGCCCCAGCCCGGCGCGCCCTTCCAGCAGCCTCCGGCCGCGCCCGCGCCGGGGCAGCAGTTCCAGCCGGGTGCCCCCTTCCAGCCCCCGCAGCAGGAGCAGGGCGGCCAGGACTCCCGGGACTCCCAGGGGCAGGCTCCCCACCAGGCCCCGCCGCCTCCGCCGCCCCAGCAGTAACCGACCGCTCAGGTGACCCGTACGGCCGAATCCCCGGTCGTCGGTCCCGCCCCAGGGCCCGCCCCGTACCTCCACGGCGCGGGCCCTCGGCGTGTCCCGGGACGGGTCTCGCGCGCCCGGCGCCGAAACACCGCCGCACCAGCCCCGTTCGGTGCCGTCGGTCCCCGACCAGGGCTCCTTCACCGGTGTGGACCGATGACCGTGAAATCCGGGTCAACTCGTTATTTCCGCAGGCCACAGGGAGTTCACGGGCCGTTGACGCATGCCGGCCGGCGCTGGTGGACACTCACCTCAACCCGGCCGAGGCCGTCGGGAAGTATCTGCGGGAGCGGTGGGGCGACCTCGCCTTCGACAGCTGGTCCTCAACCCCGACCCCGACTTCGTCCTCTCCGTCCACACGTGTGCGGCGCTCCCGGCGACGCCGGAGGACGTCGGCGCGACCGACAACTTCGCCTGCGCCAAGGAGTACGCCGCCCCTAGGAGGGCGGACATCGTCAAGCGGATGGAATCGCGGCTGCGGCCGCGCGCCGAACTCGGCCTGTCCGCCCTGGTGGTGACGCACGATCCGGGCCTCGCACGGAACATCGCGGACCGGGTCGCGGTCATGTATCTGGGGCGGATCATCGAGACGGGGCCGGTCGAGGACGTCCTGAGAGCGCCTCGGCACCCCTGCACACCGGCTCTGTCGTCGGTCCTGCCCGACGCCCCCGGCGACCCGGTCGTGCTGGGCGGCGAGCTCCCGGACCCGTCCCGCATCCCCGCGGGCTGCCGCTTCCACGCCCGCTGCCAGATCCTGGCGGACGGCGAGGCCGACCGCGCGGAGGTCGCGGGCGCATGCCGCACGCAGGACCTGTCGCTGCTGAACGGCACCGGCGAAGCCCAGGTGGCCTGCCATCGGGCCGCGTCCCTTTGAGGCCGCGTCCCTTTGAGGCCGCGTCCCTTTGAGGCCGCGTCCCTTCGGGGGCGCGGGGAACTGCGCGCCCAGCCGCCACGGGCCGTCAGCCGGACCACCCGCCGGTCAGGCCCCGGCGTCGTACACGGCGACGAGCTCCCGGGACCGCTTCACATCGTCCGAGATCGCCTCGAGCAACCCCTCGATGGAATCGAACTTCGCCATCCCCCGCACGAACGCCAGAAAATCGACAGCGACGTGCAGCCCGTACAGATCGAGCCCCACCCGGTCGATGGCGTACGCCTCAACCGTGCGCTCGGTGCCGTCGAACTGCGGATTCGTCCCGACGGAGATCGCCGCCGGCATCGCCTCGCCCTGCGCGTGCAGCCATCCCGCGTACACCCCGTCGGCGGGGATCGCGGTGTGCGGCAGCGTCTCCACGTTGGCCGTGGGATAGCCGAGCTCGCGTCCGCGCTGGGCGCCGCGGACGACGACACCCTCGACGCGGTGCGGCCGGCCGAGGATCTCGCGGGCCCCGTCGACCTCGCCCTCGGCGACCAGCCGCCGGGTGAGGGTCGAGGAGAACGGCTCGCCGCCACCGGCCTCGCCGGTCACGTACAAATCGACCACGTCGACCTCGAAGTCGTACGTCTCGCCCTGCTCGGCGAGGAAGGCGACGTTGCCGGCGGCCTTGTGGCCGAAGCGGAAGTTGGGACCCTCGACGACGGCCTTGGCATGGAGCTTGTCGACGAGGACCTTCACCACGAACTCGGCGGGCGACAGCTTCGAGAACTCGGTCGTGAAGGGCAGGATGAGCAGCGCGTCCACGCCCAGTCCGGCCATCAGTTCGGCACGCCGGTGGTGCGGGGCGAGCAGCGGCGGATGGCTGCCGGGGCGGACGACCTCGCTCGGGTGCGGGTCGAACGTGACGACGACCGAGGGGACACCCAGCCCACGCGCCCGTTCGACGGCATGGCTGATGATCAGTTGGTGTCCGCGGTGGACGCCGTCGTACGAGCCGATGGTGACGACGCTGCGCCCCCAGTCCTGGGGGATGTCCTCCAAGCCACGCCAGCGCTGCACTGTGACCGCTCCTCGTCGAACCCGTGTCCGTGTCTGCCTCGTACGCAGCTCTAAGGGTGCCATGCCGCGTCCCCTCGGCCCGCATCGGCATGGACCCTGTGACCGGCGGCACGCGGGCAGCGGCAGAAGCCGCGGGGTCAGACCGGGACCCGCGCCCTCGCGAGCTCCTCGATCACGCGGTCCGCACCGGGCCCGACCGCGGTCGGGCGGTCCGCGGGCACGGCCCGTACGAGCACGTCGAGCACCTCCGGATCGCGTTCGCGCGTCAGCAGCAGGTCCAGGAACTCGCGCCGCCGCGGGCCCGACGCGGGCGAGCCGGGCGTCGCGAACACCTGGGCGAGTGCGGCCCGTACCGGTGGCCGGCCCCCGTCGAGCAGTACGGCGACGAGGGGGTGCAGCACCTCACGGGCGCCGGGGCCGTGCTCGAGCCGCCGGTCGACGTACGCCACCAGGTGCGCGGCCGCGTCCGGGCGCCGCTCCAGGACGTCGCGTACGAGTGCGGCGACGCGGCGGGCCAGCGCCGGTGTCGTGGCCTCGGCGAGCGTGCGCAGGACCGTGCCGTCGTCCGGTTGCCGCAGCCGGTCGTGGAAGGCGGCGAGCACCGGGTCCGGGTGCGTGGCCAGCGCGGCGGTGAGGGCGCTCACGGGCAGCCGCGGGTCGGCGGCCCGGAAGCGGGCCAGGGCCTGCGGCAGGTGACGGGCCCGCGTGTGCGGGTCACGGACCAGGAGCGCCAGCGCGCTTCCGTGCAGCGTGCAGTCGCCGGGGCGGCCGAGCAGCGTGAGCGCGGCACGGCGCAGCAGCTCGCGGTCGGGCCCGGTGCGTACGTGCGTGGCGGTCCGCAGCGCGTACGTGGCCGCCGCCGTCCGCCGGGCCGGGCGCTCGTCGCGCGCCCAGCGGTCGACCGCGCGGCAGAGCGTGGCGGGCTCCTCCTCCGCGAGTACGTCCAGCAGCTCGTCCGCGCGCGCGTGTCCGCTGTCGGCCAGTGCCTCGGCGAGGTCGTCGGGGGCACGGTGCCGGTGGGTGTGCAGGAGGACCTGGGCGGCGGTCGCGACGGTGGCGTCGGGGGTCGCGGGGAGCGGGCGGTCGTCGTCGAACCAGTGGGTGAGGAGCGGCTGCACACCGGCCGGATCCGCGACGAGCAGCCCGGACACGGCGTCCAGGTAACGCGGTTCGGTGGCGGGCGGCGCCTCGTCCGCCACCACGAGACGCCTCAGCAGGTCGAAGCGGTGCGCCTGCGGCAGGGGCAGCCCGAGCCAGAAGCCCGGCCCGAACCCGTCCGGCACCGCCCGCCCTTCGGCCCGCCACCGCACCACCCGCTCGGCGAGGTGCCGCAGCGCTCCGAGGTACGGGGTCGCGTCGGGGACGCGCAGCAGTACGCCACGGAGCAGCCGGGTGGCCCACCAGCCGTCGGCGTCGGCATCGACGTCGGCGCCGGCGCCGGCGCCGGCGCCGACTCCTGTGACGGCTCCTGTGACGAGGCCGTCCAGTACACGGAGCAGTTCACGCAGACAGCGGGTGAGATGGTCGTCCCCCTGTTGACGCGGCACGAGGAGCAGGGCTTCCAGGACCGGTCCGATGCGGTGGCGGGGGACGACGAAGTGCCCAGTGCGGTCGGGGCCGTCGTGGTGCGTCAGCGACCCCAGTGCCGTGTCCAGGTCGAGGTGCAGTCCCTGGATCCAGTCGGCGAACTCCTCGTGGGCGAAGCGGTAGCCGTCGCCGGCCGGCACGAGCAGGCCCTCGGTGAGCACGGCGGAGGCCCACCCGGTGCACCCGCCCAGCCGCCGGTCGGGCACCGGACCCCACGGGAACAGGGTCTCGAACGCCGCCCGGTCCAGCTCCCCCTCACCCGGCCCCAGACACCGCCGCGCCGCCACGTGCACCTGCCCCGCGACCCTGGCCGCGAGGCGCCGCACCGCTGTCCCGCGCAGCCCGTTCACCGCCGCGAGCCGGACGGCCACCCGCAGACACATCAGGTCGAGGTACGCCGCGAAGACCTCGTCCCGCGCCGCCCTGCCGGGCCGGTTGCCGGGCAGCGCGGCCCGTACCTCCGACAGCAGCCGCAGCGTCAGGGGATGCCGGGCGTCGGCCCCGTCCAGGACCCCCTCCGGGATCCCGTACCGCGCCCGGGCCTCGCGCGCCTCGTCCGCCGCCAGGTCCCCGAGGCGTACGCAGACGGGGAACCCACCGGGCACCTCGTGTCCGGCCGCATCCGTCGGCGGCGGCCCGTACAGCAGTTCCGGCGGGAACTGCGCCCCGGCTCCCTCCCAGTACTCCTCCCGGCACGCCACCACCAGCCGCACCCCGTGCTCCCGCAGCCAGCCCGCGGTGCCGGCGGCCCACCCGGGGAGCCGGTCGGCGAGCCCCGGCGGCATCTCCTCGGGGCCGTCGAGGAGGAGCAGGAGGGGCCGCCCGGCCTCCCCGGCGAGGCGCGCCAGCCGCTCGGGCCCGATGTCTCCGAGCGGGGCCGGCGCACCCCCCGCCCCGGCGGCCGCCACGATCCGCCCCGACCGCCGCAGCGCCCGCCGGGCCGCGTCGGCCACCGACGCGTCGGTGGCCAGCAGATCGGCGCCGCGCAGCCACAGGGTCGGAGCGGGCTCCGGGCCCTGTCCGCGCCGGGCGGCCAGGGCGGCCAGTTCCGTCGTACGGCCGCTGCCGGGCGCGCCGACGAGTCCGAGGACGCCGTACGGGCCTTCGGTGAAGGCGGCGAACTCCGCGGCCACCGCGGCTCGTTCGACGGGCGGGGCGGCGCCGCAGGCCGGCGGGGACGCGACGGTGGCCGTCAGCTCCAGTACGCCGGCCAGGTTGAGGTCGTCCCCGTAGGCGGGCACCGTCGCGGCGTTGCGGGCCAGCAGCTCGGCGAGGGGGGTGGTACCGGCCGTGCGGGCGGTGCAGAGCGGTACGGCGAAGCCGCCGGCCGGGTGGTCGCGGTGGAGGGCGGTGCCCAGGACGGCGATCACGGCACCGGTGGCCGCGTCGACCACCGGTCCGCCGGCCGCCCCGCCGCCGGGCCGCAGCGCGTCACGGCCGGCGGTGCCGATCGCCAGCTCCAGCGCGTGGTCGAGGTGGTGGGGCCGGCCGGCCGTCGTGTAGGTCACGGCGGACGGGCCCAGCACGCGGGCCTCGCGCCAGCCGCCCGCCGCGACACGGACGTACGCGCCGGTCCGCACGGAGTCCCGGACGGTGACCGGGAGCGGGTCGAGGCCGAGGCCGTCGCAGTGGACGAGGGCGAGATCGAGGGCCGGGAGAGGGGTGACGGAGTCGGCCGCGACCAGGCAGGTGCGGTCCCCCGCGGGTGTGTGCAGGACAAGCTGGGGAAGGCCGTCGACCGCTTCGTGGCTGGTGACGACGGTGCCGTGGTGGTCCGCGACGAACCCGGCCCCGCGGGGCCGCCCGGCGAGGTCGCGGATCCGCACGAGGCCCCGGGCCGGGCCGGACGCCTCGACGCGCGGCGCCGGCACGTCCAGGCCCTGCTCCGCGGCGCCCGGGCGCCGCTCCAGGGCATCCGCACCGGGCTCGACCGCGCCCCGGCGCAGGTCCGGCGCCCCGGCGCCCCGAACCGGCAGTACGTCCTCGGTCCGGGCCGGTACCCCTTCGGTCCAGGCCGTCGTTCCGCCTGCCGAGGTCGCGGCCTCCCCGGCCGTGCCGGAGGCAGGGGCGTCCGGTGTCCGATGACGGCCTCCGGCCCCCTGACCCCGTCCCGCCATCTCCGAACCTCCCGCCGCGCGCGCCGTACCGTGCTTCGGCGCTTCTCGCTTCCGACGGTAGGCGTGCGGTGATCAGGGGCGACAGATCCCGAGCCGAACAAGCCCCCCTCCGCTCCCCCGGTTCACTCCGAGCGCCTGGCCGGACGGGTGAATAGGCGGGGCCGGACGGATACACCCTTGAAAGGGGGAACCGAGGGGGAAAGTGGAGCGGCGCACACAGGTCACCCCGTGAACGCCGCTCCACTTCGGAGGAAGAGCGATCCGGCCGGCCGTCGGGAGACCGCCGGGCGAAGGGACGGAAGGACGGAAGGGCCGAGGGACAAAGACCTCAGACGAAGACCGCGAGGCTCTTGGCCTTGCCCTTCTGCTCCTCCACCAGCGCCAGGAACCGCCCCTCGGGGTCGAACACCCCGACGGCTCCGGCCCCGGTGTACTCCTCGGGCATCTCCAGCCGCACGCCGTTCGTCAGCAGCTGCGCGCGCTTCGTGTCCACGTTCCAGCGGGGGAACGCGCTCGTGGCGGCCTCCGCCACCGGCATCACGGCCAGCTCCTCCTGGAGCTGGTCGAGGGTGCGGGCGGAGTCGAGCTTGTACGGGCCCACGCGGGTGCGCCGCAGCGCCGTCAGATGGCCGCCCACCCCCAGGCCGGCGCCCAGGTCACGGGCGAGCGCACGGATGTACGTACCGGACGAGCACACCACCGAGACGATCAGGTCCAGCACGGGCGTGCCGTCCTCGGCCACGGCCTCCCGGACGTCGTACACGGCGAACGACGAGATCCGTACCGGCCGGGCCGGGATCTCGAAGTCCTCGCCCTCACGCGCCCGCTTGTACGAGCGCACGCCGTTGATCTTGATGGCGCTGACCTTGGACGGCACCTGCATGATGTCGCCGCTGAGCTTGGCGATCCCGGCGTCGATGGCGTCCCGCGTCACCTTGGAGGCGTCGGCCGACGAGGTGAGGTCGCCCTCGGCGTCGTCCGTCAGGGTGTTCTGCCCGAGCCGGATGGTGCCCAGGTACTCCTTCTCGGTCAGCGCGAGGTGCCCGAGGAGCTTGGTCGCCCTCTCGACGCCGAGGACGAGCACGCCCGTCGCCATGGGGTCGAGGGTGCCCGCGTGTCCGACGCGGCGGGTCCTGGCGATCCCGCGCATCTTGGCGACCACGTCGTGCGAAGTGAAGCCCGACGGCTTGTCGACGATGACAAGGCCGTCGGGCGTCTTCTGCTGCTGCGTCATTTGGCGGCGTCGCCGTCTTCCTCGTCGTCGTCCGACTCGTCCTCGTCGCCGGGCTCGTCGTCCTCTTCCGGCTTCTTGTACGGGTCGGCCTCACCGGCGAAGGTGGCGCCCGCCGAGACCTCACGCACCTGGGCGTCCTTGGCCCTGGCCTTGTCGAGCAGGTCCTCGATGGTCTTGGCGGTGTCCGGCAGGGCGTCCGCCACGAAGGTGAGCGACGGGGTGAACTTCACGCCCGCCGCCGCGCCGACGGCCGAGCGGAGTACGCCCTTGGCGCTCTCCAGGCCCGCGGCGGCCTCCGCGCGCTGCTCGTCGTCCCCGTACACCGTGTAGAAGACGGTCGCCTCGCGCAGATCCCCGGTGACCCGGGTGTCCGTGATGGTCACATGCGAACCGAGCCGCGGGTCCTTGATCCCACGCTGCAGCTTCTTGGCAACGACCTCTCGGATGAGGTCCGCCAGCCTCTTCGCCCGCGCGTTGTCGGCCACTGGTCCGTCTCCCTCTTATCTGCTGATCCCGCTGATCCACGTACGGCCGGTCCTTGCCGCCGTACGCTCATTCGTCGTCTTCCCCGTGGAGCCGTCGTCGCACCGACAGCAGCTCCACCTCGGGGCGCCCGGCGACCAGGCGTTCGCACCTGTCCAGTACGTCGGTCAGGTGGCCGGTGTCCCCGGAGACCACCGCCAGTCCGATGACGGCCCTGCGGTGGAGGTCCATGTGCTCCACCTCCGCCGCGCTCACCGCGTGCTTGCGGATGAGTTCGGCCACGATCGGGCGGACGACGGAGCGCTTCTCTTTCAGTGACCGTACGTCGCCGAGGAGGAGGTCGAAGGACAGAGTCCCCACGTACATGTGTGTGTCCGGATGTCCCGCCGGTTCGGGGTAGGCGGCCCGGCCGTGCTCTTGCCGGGGCACTTGAACGGTACCCCGAACCTCCGGTGCCGCTCGACGGAGTTTCGCCCCCGCCGCCCCTTCCCGTCCCGACCTCGGGGGGCCGGCCCCCCGAACCCCCGGTCCTCAAACGCCGGACGGGCTGGATATCCAGCCCGTCCGGCGTTTGAGGACGAGCGCGCAGCGCGATCCCGGGGGGCCGGGGGCGGAAAACCCCGTGGGGGCCGGCCGACGGGAACGAGTTCCCGTCGGCCGGCCCCACACGGTCGAGCCGAGCCGCAGGCGTTACGCGCGCGGCTTCTCGCGCATCTCGTACGTCGCGATGACGTCGTCGATCTTGATGTCGTTGAAGTTGCCGAGGTTGATACCGCCCTCGAACCCTTCGCGGATCTCGGTGACGTCGTCCTTGAAGCGACGCAGACCGGAGATGTTGAGGTTCTCCGCGATGACCTTGCCATCGCGCAGCAGCCGCGCCTTGGTGTTGCGCTTGACCTCGCCGGAGCGGACCAGCACACCGGCGATGTTGCCCAGCTTGGACGAGCGGAAGACCTCGCGGATCTCCGCCGTGCCGAGCTCGACCTCTTCGTACTCCGGCTTGAGCATGCCCTTGAGGGCCGCCTCGATCTCCTCGATGGCCTGGTAGATCACCGAGTAGTAGCGGACGTCGACGCCCTCGCGCTCCGCCATCTGCGCCGCGCGGCCCGCAGCGCGGACGTTGAAGCCGATGACGATGGCGTCGGATCCGGTCGCCAGGTCGATGTCCGACTCGGTGACCGCACCCACACCGCGGTGCAGGACGCGGATGTCGACCTCTTCGCCGACGTCGAGCTGGAGCAGCGAGGACTCGAGAGCCTCCACCGAACCGGACGCGTCGCCCTTGATGATGAGGTTGAGTTCCTGCACCAGACCGGCCTTGAGGGCCTCGTCCAGGTTCTCCAGGGAGAACCGGACTCCGCGCCGGGCGAAGTTGGCGTTGCGCTCGCGCGCCGCGCGCTTCTCGGCGATCTGGCGGGCCGTGCGGTCCTCGTCGACGACGAGGAAGTTGTCGCCGGCGCCCGGGACGTTGGTGAGACCGAGGACGAGGACCGGGGTCGAGGGACCCGCCTCTTCCACGTTCTCGCCCTTGTCGTCGAGCATCGCGCGGACACGGCCGTACGCGTCGCCGACCACCATGGTGTCGCCGACCCGCAGGGTGCCTCGCTGGACCAGGACGGTCGCGACGGCGCCGCGGCCACGGTCCAGGTGGGACTCGATCGCGATGCCCTGCGCGTCCTGCTCCGGGTTGGCCCGCAGGTCGAGCGAGGCGTCCGCGGTGAGGACCACGGCCTCCAGCAGGCTCTCGATGTTGAGGCCCTGCTTGGCGGAGATGTCGACGAACATCGTGTCGCCGCCGTACTCCTCGGCCACCAGACCGAACTCGGTGAGCTGACCGCGCACCTTGGTCGGGTCGGCGCCCTCGACGTCGATCTTGTTGACCGCGACCACGATCGGCACGTTGGCCGCCTTGGCGTGGTTCAGCGCCTCGATCGTCTGGGGCATCACACCGTCGTTGGCCGCCACCACGAGGATCGCGATGTCGGTCGACTTCGCACCACGGGCACGCATGGCGGTGAACGCCTCGTGACCCGGGGTGTCGATGAAGGTGATGCGACGCTCTTCGTCGTTGACGACGGTCGCGACCTGGTAGGCACCGATGTGCTGGGTGATGCCACCGGCCTCGCCCGCGACGACGTTCGTCTTGCGGATGGTGTCGAGAAGGCGGGTCTTACCGTGGTCGACGTGACCCATGACGGTCACGACCGGCGGACGCGCGACGAGGAACTCCTCGCCACCCTCGTCCTCACCGAACTCGATGTCGAAGGACTCGAGCAGCTCGCGGTCCTCCTCCTCGGGGCTGACGATCTCCAGGACGAAGTTCATCTCGTCCGCGAGGAGCTTCAGCGTCTCGTCGGAGACGGACTGCGTGGCAGTGACCATCTCGCCGAGGTTCATCATCACGCCGACGAGCGACGCCGGGTTGGCGCCGATCTTCTCGGCGAAGTCGGTGAGCGAGGCACCGCGCGACAGGCGGACGGACTGTCCGTTGCCGCGAGGCAGCATGACGCCGCCGACCGACGGGGCCTGCATGGCCTCGTACTCCTGGCGCCTCTGCCGCTTCGACTTGCGACCGCGACGCGCGGGACCACCGGGACGGCCGAAGGCGCCCTGTGTGCCACCACGGCCACCGGGACCACCGGGACGACCACCGAAGCCGGGGCGACCGCCGCCGCCACCGGGACCACCCGGACGGCCGGCGAAACCGCCGCCACCGCCACCGGGACCACCGGGACGACCCGCGAAGCCGCCGCCGCCACCGGGACCGGCCGGACGGCCGGCGAAGCCGCCGCCACCGGGACGACCGCCGCCGGCACCGCCGGGACGGCCTCCGCCACCGCCGGGACCGCGGCCACCGGGGCCGCCGCCGGGACGCGGGCTGCCGGCAGCCGGACGCTGCGGCATCATGCCGGGGTTGGGACGGTTGCCGCCGGGACCGCCACCGGGACGCGGAGCGCCACCGGGACCACCCTGCGGACGGGGCATGCCGCCCGGACTCGGACGGTTGCCGCCGGGACCGCCACCGGGACGCGGAGCGCCACCGGGACCACCCTGCGGACGGGGACCACGGTCCTGGCCCGCGCCCTGGGGACGCGGAGCGCCACCCGGAGCACCGGCACCGCCGGGTCCGCCGGGACCCGGACGGGCGCCGCCCGGACGGGGCGACTGCGGACGCGCCATGCCGGTGGAGCCACCGGACGTGAACGGGTTGTTGCCCGGACGCGGGCCGGCGGGACGACCGCCGGGACGCGTGCCCTGGCCGCCGGGACGCGGGGCGCCCTGACGGTCACCGCGGTCGCCGCGGTCGGTGCGCTCGCCACGGCCCTGACCGGGACCACCCTGGCCGCCCTGTGCGGGACCGGCCGGACGGACACCGGGCTTGGGGGCGCCGGGACGGGCGCCGGCCGGACGCTGGTTCGCGGCCGGGGCAGGAGCCTGGGCCGGAGCCGGGGTCTCCGGAGCGGCGGGAGCCGCGGGCGGCGCCGTGAACTCGGGCGCGGCCGGGGCCGGGGACACCGGCGCGGGCCGCGGCGCGGGGCGCGGGCCCGGCGTCGGACGCGTGCCGGAGGCCGGAGCCGCCGGTGCCGCGGAGGCCGCGGGCTTCTCGGCGGCCGGCTTCGGGGCCGGCGGACGCGGTGCGGCCGGACCCGGACGGGCGGCCTGCGCCGGTGAAGGCGCGCCGGGCCTGGCGGGCGAGGCCTTGCGCGGGGCGGGCTTGCCGCCGCCGTTGCCCTGCTGGAGGGCGTCGGTCAGTTTGCGTACTACGGGCGCCTCGATCGTCGAGGACGCCGAACGGACGAATTCACCGAGTTCTTGGAGCTTGGCCATGACGACCTTGCTCTCCACCCCGAACTCCTTGGCGAGTTCGTATACCCGGACCTTAGCCACTTCGCTCCTTTTAGGTCCGGGTTGCGTCCGGACCGTCGCTACTTCATGGGCGTACTCATCGCGTGCTCATCGAGTGCTCATCGCAATCTCGACCTACTTCCAACTCGCGGGGTACCAGGGCCGCACGGGGTTCCGCGCGGCTCTCCTTACGGTGTTGCCTGCTCAGCAACTGTCCGCCTGCTCGACGTACCGGCGCAACGCCTTTGTGTCGAGCTGGCCCGGGGCACGCAGCGCCCGTGGGAACGCCCGGCGGCGAACCGCCAGGTCCAGACAGACCAGGGCGGGGTGTACATACGCACCCCGGCCGGGCAGCGTACCGCGAGGATCGGGGACGCATTCACCCCCGGCCGCCACGGCACGCAGCAGATCGGTCCTGGCCGCTCGCTCCCGGCACCCCACACAGGTGCGCTCAGGGCATGCGCGGGCATGCGTCCGGCCAGACACTCTTAAGTCTACCTCCCTGCACCGACCTCACCCCTTTGGGGCAAGTATCGAACAGTTGCCGCACATGAAACTGTCGTGATCCAAACCACCTGCGGCTGGGATCCATTCCCCGGTTCAGTCCGCGTCGCGGTCACCGGGCCGGTCACCGCCCTGGTCACCCGTCTGCTCGGTGTCCGGGCGGATGTCGATGCGCCAGCCGGTCAGCCGGGCGGCGAGCCGGGCGTTCTGCCCTTCCTTGCCGATCGCCAGCGACAGCTGGTAGTCCGGGACGATCACGCGCGCGGAGCGGGCCGCGAGGTCGACGACCTCGACCTTGGAGACCCGGGCCGGGGAGAGCGCGTTGCCCACCATGTCCGCGGGGTCGTCCGACCAGTCGACGATGTCGATCTTCTCGCCGTTCAGCTCGGCCATCACGTTGCGCACGCGGCCGCCCATCGGGCCGATGCAGGCGCCCTTGGCGTTCAGGCCGGACCGGGTGGACCGGACGGCGATCTTCGTGCGGTGACCCGCCTCGCGGGCGATGGCGGCGATCTCGACGGATCCGTCGGCGATCTCCGGGACCTCGAGCGCGAAGAGCTTCTTGACCAGGCTGGGGTGCGTGCGGGAGAGCGTCACGGACGGACCGCGGACGCCCTTGGCCACCCGTACGACGTACGACCGCAGCCGCATGCCGTGCTGGTACTTCTCGCCGGGGACCTGCTCCTGCACGGGCAGGATGGCCTCCAGCCGGCCGATGTCGACGAGCACGTTCTTCGGGTCGCGGCCCTGCTGGACGACACCGGTGACGATGTCGCCCTCGCGGCCCGCGTACTCGCCGAGCGTGGCGTCGTCCTCCGCGTCCCGCAGGCGCTGCAGGATGACCTGCTTGGCGGTGGTGGCGGCGATCCGGCCGAAGTCCGACGGGGTGTCGTCGAACTCGCGGGCCTCCTGCCCCTCCTCCAGGTCGGCGGCGTCCTCCTTCGCCCACACGGTCACATGACCGGTCTCCCGGTCGAGCTTCACGCGCGCGTGGCGGCGGCTTCCCTCGGTGCGGTGGTAGGCGATGAGGAGGGCCGACTCGATCGCCTCGACCAGCAGGTCGAAGGAGATCTCCTTCTCCCGCACCAGGCCCCGCAGGGCACTCATGTCGATGTCCACGGCTACGCCTCCTCCTCTTCCTTCGTGTCGACGTTCTTGTCGTCGTTCTTGCCTTCGGCCTTGCGGTTGAACTCGACCTGGACACGCGCCTTGGCGACGTCCCCGAAGGCGAGCCTCCTGGCGGTGGGCCTGCGCCCCTTCACGCCGGGTACCTCGACGTCGATGCCCTCGTCGTCCACCGTCAGGATCCGGGCGACCAGTTCGCCGCCGTCCTCCAGCCGGAACCGCACGAGGCGGCCGGTGGCACGTACGTAGTGACGGTGTTCGCCGAGCTCGCGCTCCGCGCCGGGCGTTCCCACCTCGAGGGTGTACTCGCCCTGGCCCATGGCCTCGGTCTCGTCGAGCTTCGCCGAGAGCGCGCGGCTCACATCGGCGACCGCGTCGAGGTCGGCCCCTTCGTCGGAGTCGACGACGACCCGCAGCACACGCTTGCGTCCCACCGAGTCCACTTCGATCTCCTCGAGATCGAGTCCCTGCGAGCTGACGAGCGGTTCCAGGAGCTCTCGCAGCCTCTCGCTCTGGGTGGTGCTCATCCGGGTGACTCCTCGGCCGCGTGTGCTGTTGTGGGTAGGGCGCGTGTCAGGTCAAAGGGTATCCGGTCCCGAGGGGTGTTGCCGTCCACCGAGGTCCGCCGGGCCACGGGGCGGCGCCGCTGGTGGGCGCGGGGACGGTACGCGGGTACCGTGATCAAGGGTCTGCCCTTTTCGTTCGTACGAGCCCTGACGAGGACGTCTGCCGTGCCGTTCACCCTGCCGTCGCGCACCCCCTCGGGGCCGCGCCGAAGGAGCCTGCTCGCCGGGGCCGCCGGAGCGGGCGCCGCGCTGCTCGCCGGCTGCTCCGCCTCCGACTCCTCCCCCGGTACCACCGGGAGTTCGTCCGCCGCCGCACGGGCACGCGCGCGTGCGGCCCGCGACAGCGAACGGCTCGCGGAGCGGTACCGGGCCGTGCTCGCGGCGCATCCCGCGCTGGACGCCCGGCTGGCACCGCTGCTGGCGGAGGTCGTACGGCACGCGCAGGCGTTCGGGGGCGGCGGGCGCGCCTCGGACGCGGCGTCGGCCTCCGCCCCGGCGCCCTCCTCCGCCGGCTCCTCCACAGGTCCTCCGGCGGGCGCGTCGCCGTCCCCCTCCCCCGCGGTGCCGGCGACGCGGAAGGCGGCCCTCGCCGAACTCGCGGCGGCCGAGCGCGCGTTGACGGACCGGCGGATGAAGGCGCTGGCGGACGTACCGGGAGAGCTGGCCCGGCTGCTGGCCTCGGTGGCCGCGGCCGGCGCGGGGCACGCGTTTTTGCTGACGGAGGACGAGAAGTGAGCGGTTCCGGCGGGGCAAGGGCACAGGCGGCGGGCGGGGCGGCCCGGGCGAAGGCGTCGGCGGAGCTGAGGGCCGCGCAGGCCGCGCTCGCCGCCGAGCACGCCGCCGTGTACGGCTACGGCGTCGTGGGCGGCACGATCGGCGACGGCCGGCGCGGCGAGGCGCGGGCCGCGTACGACGCGCACCGGGCCCGCCGCGACGAGCTGGCGCGGTCGGTGCGCGACCTGGGCGGGAAGCCCGGGCCCGCGGCGGCCGCGTACGCGCTGCCGTTCCGGGTGACGGACTCCGGGTCGGCCGTGCGGCTGGCCGCGGAGCTGGAGGACCGGGTGGCCGGGGTGTACTCCGACCTCGTCCGGGCCGCCGGGGGTGAGCGGCGGCGGGCAGCGGCCGAGGCCCTGCGGGAAGCCGCGGTGCGCGCGGTGCGCTGGCGCGGCGGGAGCGTAGCCTTCCCTGGTCTCGCCGAGCGGTCGGCCTCCGCCACCGCGCCGGCGGCACCGTCCTCGTGACGCCCAGGGAAGGGAACGACTCGCGCATGGCTTTCGAACCGCCGCCGCGTCTGGTCAAGGCGCTCGGCGAGACGGCACCGGACGGCGACGACTGGCTGGGGAAGCTGCCCCAGGCGGCCGAGCAGGCCGTCGTGACGCGCGAGTCGGCCGCGGAGCGTGTGCAGGTTCCCGGTGGGCGCAGCAGTCTGGTGGTCCTGATCCGGCTGCCGGACGGCACCCCCGCCGTCCTGAAGCTGGCACCGCGCCGGGCCCGCCCGGAGAGCGAGCGGGCCGCGCTGGCGCACTGGGACGGCCGGGGCGCGGTACGCCTCCTGGAGCCGGCCGGGGCCGAGGGTGTGCTGCTGCTGGAGCGGCTGCACCCCGATGTGTCCGTGCGGTCGCTGCCGGAGGCCAGGTCGATGCTGGAGGCGGCGGGCGCGCTGCGCAGGCTGTGGGTCGAGCCGCCCGCGGACCATGTCTTCGAGACCGTGGCCGGGCGGACGGAGCGGCAGGCCGCGGCGATGCGGGCGGGTGCCGACGCCGAGTCGGCGCCGCTGGTCGACGCGGCTCTCGCGGTGCGCGAGGAACTGCTGGCGTCCGCGCCCCCGGCGCGCCTGCTGCACGGCACCTTCCGGCAGAGCAAGGTCCTGGCGGGCGACCGAAGCCCCTGGCTGGCCGTCGGTCCCGACCCCGTGGTCGGCGAGTGCGCCTTCGACCTGGCCCGGCTGGTCCGCGACCGGGTCGAGGACCTGATCGCCTCGGCGTCCGGCGCCGCGACCACCCGCCGCCGGGTGAAACGGCTCGCGGACTCCCTGGACCTGGATCAGGAGCGGCTGCGCGGCTGGACCCTGTTCCGGGCCGTGGAGTCGGGCGTACGGGCCCGGCGCGTGGGCCGGCCCAGGGACGCCGAACTGCTGCTGGAGTTCGCCGCGTGGTTGTAGGAGCGGTGGAGCGGCGGGCTGTCCGTGCGCGCGCCGTCGTGGGCTGAGCGCGCGGTTCCCCGCGCCCCTCGAGGGGCGCGGGACTCCGCGGTGCTATGCCGTGAGGCGGGCGATCGCCTCGTCCACCGTCAGTTCCTCGCGCTCACCGGTGCGGCGGTCCTTCAGCTCCAGGACGCCTTCGGCCGAGCGCCGGCCGGCCACCAGGATCTTCGGTACGCCGATGAGTTCCGCGTCGGTGAACTTCACACCGGGCGAGACGCCCGCCCGGTCGTCCACGAGCACCCGTACGCCCGCCGCGCCCAGCTTCTCGGAGACGTCGAGCGCCAGCTCGGTCTGGAGGGCCTTGCCCGCGGCGACGACGTGGACGTCGGCCGGGGCGATCTCGGCGGGCCAGACCAGGCCCTGCTCGTCGGCGTGCTGCTCGGCGAGCGCCGCGACCGCGCGCGAGACACCGATGCCGTACGAGCCCATGGTGACGCGGACCGGCTTGCCCTGCTTGCCGAGCACGTCGAGCTGGAGGGCGTCGGCGTACTTGCGGCCGAGCTGGAAGATGTGGCCGATCTCGATGGCGCGGTCCAGCGTGAGGCCGGTGCCGCAGACGGGGCAGGGATCGCCCTCACGGACGACGACCGCGTCCACGTACGCGTCGACTTCGAAGTCACGACCCGCGACGACGTTCTTCGCGTGCACGCCCTCCTTGTTGGCGCCGGTGATCCAGGCGGTGCCGGGGGCGACGCGCGGGTCGGCGAGGTAGCGGACCTTCTCCAGGCCCTGCGGTCCGACGTAGCCGCGCACGAGGTCGTCGCGGCCCGTGAAGTCCTCGGCCGTGACGAGGTCGACGGCGGCGGGGGCGAAGTGCGCCTCCACCTTGTCCATGTCGACCTCGCGGTCGCCGGGCACGCCGATCGCCACGATCTCGCCGTCCACCTTGACCAGCAGGTTCTTCAGGGTGGCGGAGGCGGGCACCTGAAGGTACGCGGCGAGCGTCTCGATGGTCGGGGTCTCGGGGGTGGGGATCTCGTCCAGGGCGGGGACCCCGGCCGCGTCGACGGACTTCAGCGGGTGGGTGACCGCCTCGGTGTTGGCGGCGTAGTCGCAGTTCGGACAGTCGGCGAAGGTGTCCTCGCCGGCCGCGGCCGGGGCGAGGAACTCCTCGGACTTGGAGCCGCCCATGGCGCCCGCGGTGGCCGCGCAGATGCGGTAGTCCAGGCCGAGGCGCGCGAAGATCTTCTGGTACGCCTCGCGGTGCAGGGCGTACGACCGGGCCAGGCCCTCGTCCTCCGTGTCGAAGGAGTACGAGTCCTTCATCAGGAACTCGCGGCCGCGCAGGATGCCGGCGCGCGGGCGGGCCTCGTCGCGGTACTTGTTCTGGATCTGGTAGAGGATCACGGGCAGGTCCTTGTAGGACGTGCACTGGTCCTTGACCAGGAGGGTGAAGATCTCCTCGTGGGTCGGGCCGAGGAGGTAGTCGCCGCCCTTGCGGTCGTTGAGGCGGAACAGCTCGGGGCCGTACTCCTCCCAGCGGCCGGTCGCCTCGTAGGGCTCCTTCGGCAGCAGGGCGGGCAGCGTGACCTCCTGGGCGCCGATGGCGTCCATCTCCTCGCGGACGACGCGCTCCACGTTGGCCAGCACCTTCTTGCCCAGCGGCAGCCAGGACCACAGGCCGGCGGCGGTCCGGCGGACGTAGCCGGCGCGCACCAGCAGCTTGTGGCTGAGCACCTCGGCGTCCGCCGGGTCGTCACGCAGTGTCTTGACCATCAAACGGGACATGCGCTGGACCTGGGCCATGGTTCTCGACTCCTGCTGCGTAAGGGTGGTGCCTAGGAGGTTAGCCGGGCGGCCGCCGTCGCCGGAAATCCGTTTCGGCGGCGGGGACGGCGGTGGCGGCGGGCGGCCGATCCGGCGGAGGGATCCCGCGGGGGATCCGTCAGCGGCGTCTGAGGGGCAGCGGGGCGCCCATCACCACGTACGGCTTCGGCGCGCTGGGGAACAGCACCTGTACGGCCAGGTCCTCGTAGCCGAGCGAGCGGTACAGACCGCGGGCGGGGCTCTCCGTGTCGATGGCCGAGAGGATCGAGCGCGGTTCGGCGGCGCCGTCCGTGATGGTGGTGATGAGGGCGCGGCCGGCCCCGCGGTTCTGGAAGTCCGGGTGGACGTGCAGTTCGGTGATGACGAAGGAGTGGTCGAGCCACTCGTCGTGTCCCTCTCCGCGCAGGTAGGGCTCGACGACGGTGGACCACCAGTGCGTGCGGTCGTTGGGCATGCCGTAGACGAATCCGGCGAGCCGTCCGTCGGCGGTGGTCGCGCCGAGTGCGCGGGCGCCGGGGAAGGTGAGGTGGCGGAGCACGATCTGGCGCCGTACGGCGATCTCGTCCGCGCCGAGCCCGAAGGCGACGGCCTGGACGTTCAGCGCCTCGTCGATGCGGGTGGCCAGGTCCAGGGGGCCGATCACGATGTCGTCCGGCGTGAGGGGGCCCTGACCGGACTGACCGGGAAAGCGCAGCATGCCCCGGAGACTACCCGGGGCGCCTGCACCGCGTAGGCCGGGCCTGGCCTGCTTGTCGGGTGCGGGCCGGATGTGGCTGGTCGCGCGGTTCCCCCGCCCTCTCCTGACGGCGTGCCGCCGCGGGGGCGGCGCCGGGGCGCGCGGGCCTCTCTCAGAACAGGACGCTCATGAACGCGCCGGTCTCCTGGAAGCCGACCCTGCGGTAGGTGGCGCGGGCGGCCGTGTTGTAGTCGTTGACGTAGAG
Organism: Streptomyces sp. V3I8; assembly: GCF_030817535.1. Classification (NCBI taxonomy): domain Bacteria; kingdom Bacillati; phylum Actinomycetota; class Actinomycetes; order Kitasatosporales; family Streptomycetaceae; genus Streptomyces; species Streptomyces sp. V3I8. The sequence goes on from NZ_JAUSZL010000002.1 coordinate 2,580,835, forward strand.
GCTGACCAGGGGGGCCACGTCCGCGAGCGCGTAGCGCAGGACGGCCGCCATGCCGGGGGCCGCGAGGCCCTGGCCGCGGTACTCGGGGGCGACCCAGACGCCCTGGATCTGGCAGGCCTGCGGGGTCGCGGCGCCGATCTCCGCCTTGAAGACGACCCGGCCGTCCCGGCCGACGTGGACGAACGAGCGCCCGCTGCCGACGAGTTCGGCGACCCGCGCCTGGTAGAGCAGGCCCCCGTCGCCCGCGAGCGGGGAGATGCCGACCTCCTCCGTGAACATCGCCACGCACGCCGGCATGATCGTCTCCATCTCGTCCTTGCGGGTACGGCGGACGTACGGATCCGGGGCGATGTCGGCGGGGAGCCGGTCGGCGACCATCAGGGGCTGGTGCGGCCTGACCTCGCGGGCGGGGCCCCAGCTGGGTTCGAGAAGGCGCCAGAGCAGGGCGGTGGCCTCGACGGGGCCGACGATGGAGGAGCAGCGGCGGCCCGCCCTGCGGGCGCGGTCCGCGAAGGCGCGTACGGCTCGGGGGCCGGCGCAGATGGGGACGAGGTTGGCGCCGGCGTAGCAGAGGGAGGTGAGCATGCCGTCCTCGTACCAGCCCCACATCTCGCCGCCGAGGCGCCAGGGGTCGAGGCCCGCGACCTGTACGCGGGACGTCACGAAGGCGTTCGCCACCGGCTCGCGGTCTAGGACGGCGAGCGCGGCGTCCAGGTCGCTCGGGCCGAGGACCCTGGTGGTCGTCTGCGTCAACACGTGCGGGGCCTTCACCATCAGGTCTGCTGGTCTCCGCACTGTACCTGCCGGATCTCGCCCCTGCCGCCCCGCCCTTGCCGTCCCTGGGGGCTGCGCCCCCGGGCCCCGCCGGCGCGCTCGTCCTCGAACGCCGGACGGGCCGAGATGCCCGGGGGCGCGGGGAACTGCGCGACCGGCCCCGCGCACCCGCACCGGGTCCGTCAGCCGGCGACCGACACCGACGGCTCCCCGGAGGGGATTCCGTCGGCCTCCATCTGCTCCGCGATCTTCATCGCTTCCTCGATGAGGGTCTCCACGATCTTCGACTCCGGGACCGTCTTGATGACCTCGCCCTTGACGAAGATCTGGCCCTTGCCGTTGCCGGAGGCGACGCCGAGGTCGGCCTCGCGGGCCTCGCCCGGGCCGTTCACCACGCAGCCCATGACCGCGACGCGCAGCGGGACCTCCATGCCCTCCAGGCCCGCGGTGACCTCCTCCGCGAGCTTGTAGACGTCGACCTGGGCGCGTCCGCAGGACGGGCAGGAGACGATCTCCAGGCGGCGCTGCTTGAGGTTCAGCGACTCCAGGATCTGCATCCCGACCTTGATCTCCTCGACCGGCGGGGCCGAGAGGGAGACGCGGATGGTGTCGCCGATGCCCTCGCTGAGCAGCGCCCCGAAGGCGACCGCCGACTTGATGGTGCCCTGGAAGGCCGGGCCCGCCTCGGTCACGCCGAGGTGCAGCGGGTAGTCGCAGGCGGCGGCGAGCTGCCGGTAGGCGTTGACCATGACGACCGGGTCGTTGTGCTTGACCGAGATCTTGATGTCCCGGAAGTCGTGCTCCTCGAAGAGCGACGCCTCCCACAGCGCGGACTCGACGAGCGCCTCGGGCGTCGCCTTGCCGTACTTCTGGAGCAGGCGCTTGTCGAGGGAACCGGCGTTGACCCCGATGCGGATCGGCGTGCCGGTGTCCTTGGCGGCCCGCGCGATCTCCTTGACCTGGTCGTCGAACTGCTTGATGTTGCCCGGGTTCACGCGCACCGCGGCGCAGCCGGCGTCGATCGCCGCGAAGACGTACTTCGGCTGGAAATGGATGTCCGCGATGACCGGGATCTGCGACTTGCGGGCGATGGTGGCGAGGGCGTCGGCGTCGTCCTGGGTCGGGCAGGCGACGCGGACGATCTGGCAGCCGGACGCGGTCAGCTCGGCGATCTGCTGGAGCGTGGCGCCGATGTCCGACGTACGCGTCGTCGTCATCGACTGCACCGAGACGGGTGCGTCCCCACCCACGGCCACGGTTCCGACCTGGATCTTCCGGCTCTTGCGGCGCACGGCGAGCCTGGTGGGAACGTCCGGAATGCCGAGTGAAATCGCGGTCATCTGCTGTGCAACCCCAAGGTAAGGATTCGGTCGGTCCCGAAAGCTGACGGGCTCCAGTCACCGAGATTACGTCACCCTTGCGGACCGGAGCACCTTCCCCGTGCAGGACCACTCGATGAGGGACGGCCGGACACACGTCGTGTCCGGCCGTCACCAACTGGGTATGGCTAGGAGATTCTCACCGGGTTAACGACGTCCGCGATCAGGACCAGGATCGTGAAGCAGATGAAGATTCCGGCCACCACGTACGCGACGGGCATCAGCTTCGCCACGTCGAACGGGCCGGGGTCCGGGCGCCGCAGCACCTTGGCCGCGTTGCGCCGCAGCGACTCCCACAGGGCGCCCGCGATGTGCCCGCCGTCGAGCGGCAGCAGCGGGAGCATGTTGAACAGGAACAGGGAGAGGTTGAAGCCCGCGACGAGGAACAGCATCATCGCGATCTGGTTCTCCGGCGGGATGTCCAGCGTGAAGACCTCACCGCCGACGCGGGCCGCGCCGACCACGCCCATCGGGGAGTCCGCCTCGCGCGGGCCGTCGCCGAAGGCCGCGTCCCACAGGGCGGGGATCTTGGACGGCAGGTTGACCAGCGACTCGACGCCGTTCTGCATCATGTCGCCCATGCGGTCCACGGACTGCCCGAACGACTGCTGGACGATGCCGGAGGCGGGCGTGAAGCCGAGGAAGCCGGCGTACACGTACTTGCCCTCGACGTAGCCGCCCTCGCCGTCGGTCTGGCTGACCTGGTTGCGGATCAGGTGGGCGGAGAGGTCGAGCTGCTTGCCGTCGCGCTCGACGGTCAGGGTGACGTCCTTGCCGGGGTTGGCGCGGATGTCGGACTGCAGGGCCGACCAGTCGGTGACCTTCTCGCCGTTGAACGCGAGGATCTTGTCACCGCCCTCGAGACCGGCGGCCTTGGCGGGCGCGGCCGTGTCGCTCTTCCGGCACTCGGACCGGGACTCGCTCTGCTCGATGACGCAGTCGGAGACCTTGCCGACGGTGGTGGTCTGGGTCTGGACGCCGAAGGTCATCATCACGCCGAGGAAGATCGCGACGGCCAGGATCAGGTTCATGAAAGGGCCGGCGAACATCACGATGACGCGCTTCCACGGCTTGCGCGTGTAGAAGAGGCGGTCCTCGTCACCCGGCTGCAGTTCCTCGAAGGACTGCGCCCTGGCGTCCTCGATCATGCCGCGCCACGGCGAGGTCGAGCGGGCCTCGATCCGGCCGTCGGGGCCGGGCGGGAACATGCCGATCATGCGGATGTAGCCGCCGAGCGGGATCGCCTTGACGCCGTACTCCGTGTCGCCCTTCCTGCGCGAGAAGATCGTCGGGCCGAAGCCGACCATGTACTGCGGCACGCGGATGCCGAAGAGCTTGGCCGTGGAGAGATGTCCCAGCTCGTGCCAGGCGATCGAGAAGAGCAGGCCGACCGCGAAGACGACTATGCCGAGGATCATCATCAGGGTCGTCATGCACGAGCCTCCGCCGTTGTCATGGCTGTCGTCCGAGCTGCTGTCTGTGCTGTCAGTTCGCGGGCCCGGGCGCGGGCCCAGGTCTCCGCTTCGAGGACGTCCGCCACGGTGAGCGGGGTTCCCGTCAGGGGCGTGCCGTGCTCGGCGACGACCTCGGTGACGGTCTCCATGATCCCGTTGAACGGCAGCGTGCCGTTCAGGAACGCGTCCACACATTCTTCGTTGGCGGCATTGAACACCGCGGGGGCCGTGCCCGCGAGCTCCCCGACGTGCCGGGCGAGCCCCACCGACGGAAACGCGTCGTTGTCGAGGGGGAAGAACTCCCAGCTCGACGCCCTGGACCAGTCGAAGGCGGGCGCGGCGTCCGGGACGCGACCGGGCCAGCCCAGACCGATGGCGATCGGCCCCCGCATGTCGGGGGGTGTCGCCTGGGCCATCGTCGATCCGTCCGTGAACTCCACCATCGAGTGGACATACGACTGCGGGTGCACGACCACCTCAATGTGCTCGAAGGCAATGTCGTAGAGGAGGTGCGCCTCGATGACTTCGAGCCCCTTGTTGACGAGGGTCGCGGAGTTGACGGTGATGACCGGACCCATGGCCCAGGTGGGGTGTGCGAGGGCGTCCTTCGGGGTGACGTCGGCCAGCTCGGCCTTCGTACGTCCCCTGAAGGGGCCGCCGGAGGCGGTGACGACGAGTTTGCGTACGTCTGCCCGGGTGCCGGAGGCCAGCGCCTGGAACAGGGCGGCGTGCTCGGAGTCGACCGGGATGATCTGGCCCGGCGCGGCCAGCGCCTTCACCAGGTCGCCGCCGACGATGAGCGACTCCTTGTTGGCGAGCGCGAGGGTGCGGCCCGCCTCCAGGGCGGCGAGGGTCGGGGCGAGACCGATCGAGCCGGTGATGCCGTTCAGGACGGTGTGGCCCGGGGAGGCGGCGAGGTGGGTGGCCGCGTCCGCTCCGGCGAGCAGCTCGGGCAGGGGTTCCCCGGGGCCGTACCGCGCGGACAGGGCCTCGCGCAGGGCCGGTACGGCGTCCTCGCGCGCCACGGCGACGGCCTTGACGCGGAGCCGGTGCGCCTGCTCCGCCAGCAGTTCCACCCTCCCGCCCGCCGCGGAGAGGCCGGTCACGCGGAACCGGTCGGGGTTGCGCAGCACGAGGTCGATGGCCTGCGTGCCGATCGATCCGGTGGAGCCGAGGATCACGACATCCCGGCTTCCGTCCACGGGATCGAAGACGAGATGCGGGTCGGCGAGGGGGGCTGGACGGTCACTCATCCCCCCATTGTCGCCGCAACGCCACTGCGGAGGGTACGGGGGCGCCCTACGAGTGCCGCGTAAAGGTCCCGTCAGGAGCGCGTCAAAGGCGCGGGGAACCGTGCGACAAGCCCCCACCGGGCCGGTGACCGTCCCCGGCTCCGCAGCAGCCCCTGCCTTGTGCGCTTGCGCCGGCTCCGGGACTTGCCCGCACGCCGTGGGCGGGGCTTCACGCCCACCGCGTCCTCCGCCGGAGGCACCGGCTCGAGGTCCCCTTCGACGACCCCCTCCGCCGTGTCCGGGGTGGGCGCGCTGAGACGCAGCCCGTCCGTCCGCCGCCCGTCGCCCCCGTTCGCCATTGCGCTCGTTGCCGGCGCACAGCTTCTGTGCGGCAAGCGGCGCAATGACGACGGGGACACCGGTGAATTCCTGGGGAAAGGGTCAGCGGACGGGACGGTGGACGTTCTCCTTCTCGGACGCCCCGGGGGTCGCGTCGGCGATCCAGGGGCCCTCGCCCGAGGGGTCGACGATGCCGTCCTCCAGCCAGGTGTAGGCGCCGCCGAGGACGCCCCGGACGACCTTGTGGTCGAGGTTGTCGGTGTTGGTCCAGAGCCGGCCGAAGAGTTCCTCCACCCGGATGCGGGACTGACCGCAGAAGGCGTCCGCGAGCTGGTAGGCCGCGCGGCCGTGCGCCTCGGTGGTGCGCAGGAGTTCGGCGCGTACGCACACGGCGCTCATCGCGAACAGTTCGGCGCCGATGTCGACGATCCGGCCGAGGAAGCCCTGCTTGGTCTCCATCCGGCCCTGCCAGCGGGACATGGCGTAGAAGGTGGACCGGGCGAGCTTGCGGGCCGAGCGTTCCACGTACCGCAGGTGACCGGAGAGGTCGACGTGGCCTGCCGGGTGGAACTCCGCGTACGAGCGCGGGAGCTGCCCGGGGCCCGCGACCAGCTTGGGGAACCACTTGGCGTAGAAGAGCCCGGCGTTCGCGCCCGCCCTCGCCTTGTCGGTCAGGGACTTGTCGGGGTCGATGAGGTCACCGGCGACGGAGAGGTGGGCGTCGACGGCCTCGCGGGCGATCAGCAGGTGCATGATCTCCGTCGAGCCCTCGAAGATGCGGTTGATGCGCAGGTCGCGCAGCACCTGCTCGGCCGGCACGGCCCGTTCGCCGCGGGCGGCGAGCGAGTCGGCGGTCTCGAAGCCGCGGCCGCCGCGGATCTGGACCAGTTCGTCGGCCATCAGCCAGGCCATCTCGGACCCGTACAGCTTGGCGAGGGCGGCCTCGATGCGGATGTCGTTGCGGTCCTCGTCGGCCATCTGGGACGACAGGTCGAGGACGGCCTCCAGGGCGAACGTGGTCGCCGCGATGAAGGAGATCTTCGCGCCCACGGCCTCGTGGTGGGCGACCGGCTTGCCCCACTGCTCGCGCACGGAGGACCACTCGCGGGCGATCTTGAGGCACCACTTGCCGGCGCCGACGCACATGGCGGGCAGCGACAGCCGCCCGGTGTTGAGCGTGGCCAGGGCGATCTTGAGTCCGGCGCCCTCGGGACCGATGCGGTTCGCGGCGGGCACCCGGACCCGGTGGAAGCGCGTGACGCCGTTCTCCAGGCCGCGCAGCCCCATGAACGCGTTGCGGTGCTCGACGGTGACACCCTCCGCGGCCGCCTCCACGACGAAGGCGGTGATGCCGCCCTTGTGGCCCTCGGACCTCGGTACCCGCGCCATCACGACCAGCAGGTCGGCGACCACGCCGTTGGTCGTCCAGAGCTTGACCCCGTCGAGGACGTAGTCCTCGCCGTCGGGTACGGCGCTGGTGGCGAGCCGCGCCGGGTCGGAGCCCACGTCCGGCTCGGTGAGCAGGAAGGCGGAGATGTCGGTACGGGCCAGGCGCGGCAGGAAGGCGTCCTTCTGCTCCTGGGTGCCGAAGATCTTCAGCGGCTGCGGGACGCCGATCGACTGGTGCGCCGAGAGCAGCGCGCCGAGCGCCGGGTTCGCGGAGCCGACCAGGGCGAGCGCCTTGTTGTAGTAGACCTGCGTCAGGCCGAGGCCGCCGTACTTCGTGTCGATCTTCATGCCGAGGGCGCCGAGCTCCTTGAGCCCGTTGATCACCTCGTCGGGGATGCGGGCCTCCCGCTCGATGAGCGCGGAGTCGACCTTGGTCTCGCAGAAGTCGCGCAGCGTGGCGAGGAACTGCTCACCGCGCCGGGCGTCCTCGTCGGGGGGCAGGGGGTGGGGGTGGATCAGGTCGAGCCGGAAGCGGCCGAGGAAGAGCTCCTTGGCGAAGCTGGGTTTGCGCCAGTCCCGCTCCCGGGCGGCCTCGGCGACCTGCCGGGCCTCGCGTTCGGTGACAGCGGGCTGGTGGGGTGTTGCGGACAAGAGGCTCACCTCGCCGCGAATAGGGATCTTGGTCCGTTACGTTACTCACCGGTTCTACTCGCTCGTTGGTACCTGATTCCGGACGGACCCACCACCCCCGGCGCGTCATTCGGCGCATACGGAAGACCGGAGGGCAGGCCCGCAGGACCGCGCGACAGGGGCGCGGGGAACCGCGCGCTCGCCCCTCGCGCACCCGCACCCGCCCCGTGGTGCGTCCGGGTAACCGACGAAGTCGAAGCGCTTCGACGACCTATGGACACCCATCCCGCGTCAAGCTACTGTCGAGCCACCCTCACTTCACCTCTTGTCCACGACGCGCACTGTCGAAGCGCTTCACACCACCTGGAGAGCTGGATGGTCACCCTCGCCGAGGTCGCCCAGCATGCCGGAGTCTCGGCGAGCACGGTGAGCTATGTCCTCAGCGGCAAGCGGTCCATCTCCGCGGGCACCCGCCGGCGGGTCGAGGAGAGCATCCAGGAGCTCGGTTACCACCCCAACGCGGGCGCCCGCGCGCTGGCAAGCAACCGGTCCAACATCATCGCGCTGATGATCCCGCTCCGCACGGACATGTACGTACCCGTGATGATGGAGATCGCCATCGCGGTGACGACCTCGGCGCGCGCCCACGGGTACGACGTGCTGCTGCTCACCGGTGAGGAGGGGCCCGACGCGGTGCGCCGGATCACCGGGAGCGGGCTCGCCGACGCGATGATCCTGATGGACGTCGAACTCGACGACGAGCGGCTGCCGCTGCTGCGGGGCACCGGGCAGCCGTCCGTCCTGATCGGGCTGCCCGCCGACACCGGCGGACTGACCTGCGTGGACCTCGACTTCGGTGCGACGGGCGCGCTGTGCGTCGAACATCTCGCGAAGTTCGGCCATCGTGACATCGCTGTCATCGGTGAGGCGCCCGCGGTGTATGAGCGGCACACGGGGTTCGCCGAGCGCACGCTCGACGGACTGCGCTCCCGTGCGCGGGAACTCGGCCTGCGGGTGCTGCACCGCCCCTGCGAGGGCGGCTTCGACGCCATGTCCCTGACCCTGGCCCGGGTCTTCGACGAGCGCCCCGGCACCACGGGCTTCGTCGTGCAGAACGAGTCCGCCGTCGAGCCGCTGCTCGCGCTGCTGCGCCGGCAGGGGCGGGCCGTGCCGGAGGACGTGTCGGTGGTCGCGATCTGCCCGGACCAGGTCGCCGTACAGGCCTCGGTGCGGCTGACCTCGGTCGCCATCCCCGCCCAGGAGATGGGCCGCAACGCGGTGGAGCACCTGGTGGCCAAGCTGGCGGGGCGCGGCGAGGACCAGGTCGTGCTCCTCGCACCCGAGTTGACGGTCCGGGCGAGCACGGGCCCGGCCCCCGCCCCGGCCCCGGCCGCTCCCTGACCCGACCCCGCTCCACCTCGTACGGCCTCGTCCCGCACGTCCTCGCCCCGCACCTGCTCGTCCCGCTCCCGCTTCTTCCCGTCCCGTCCCGTCCCGCTCCGCCTTCCGCACGTGTGCCGCCGGGTCCTGTCGCCACTCATTCCTTCAGGAGCACCCCGTATGAATCAGCCTGCCGAGAACCGCCCCGGACAGCCGGCACAGCCCGGCCCGGGGTCCGCCAGTCTGGCCCAGTCCTCCCCCACCGTCGGTACGTTCCGCGAACGCGACGGCGCGCTGGAATGGAGCGGCCGCCAGGAGACCGTACGCATCGAGCCGTGGGGTCCCGACGCCGTCCGGGTCCGGGCCAGGCTCGGCGGGCCCGTCCTGGAGGGTCTGCCCGCCGCCGTGCTCGACGAGCCGCCCGCCGCCGTGGCCACCGTCAAGACCGAGGGCGGCCGGGGTCTGCTGACCGTCGGCGCGCTGACCGTCGAGGTCGACGCCGAGGGGCTGCTCCGCTTCGTCCGCACCGGCGACGGGGCCGAACTCCTCGCCGAGGAACGCGCCCACTTCTGGTGGCCCGGACCGCGCCTCTACACGCCCGTCGGCAACGGCCACCACCGCCTGGAGCAGCGCTTCGCCGCGTACGACGGCGAGAAGCTGTACGGACTGGGACAGCACCAGCACGGGCTGCTCGACCAGAAGGGCGCCGTCCTCGACCTGGTCCAGCGCAACGCCGAGGTGACCATCCCCGTCCTCACGTCCAACCGTGGCTACACCCTGCTGTGGAACAGCCCGGCGATCGGCCGCGTCGAGCTGGCCGGCAACGGCACGCGCTGGGTGGCGGACTCGGCCCGGCAGATCGACTACTGGATCACGGCGGGCGATCCGGCCGACGCGCAGCGCCGGTACAGCGCGGTGACCGGCCGGACGCCGATGCTGCCCGAGTGGGCGGCGGGCTTCTGGCAGTGCAAGCTGCGCTACCGCACCCAGGACGAACTGCTCGGCGTGGCCCGGGAGTACAAGCGCCGGGGACTGCCCGTCGACGTCATCGTCTGCGACTTCTTCCACTGGACGCACCTGGGCGACTGGAAGTTCGACCCGGCCGAGTGGCCGGACCCGGCGGCGATGCAGCGGGAACTGGCGGAGCTGGGTATCAAGCTCGTCGTGTCCGTCTGGCCGTCCGTCTCCCCGCTCTCCGAGAACCACCAGCTCATGGAGCAGCAGGGCTGGTTCATCGGCACGCAGTACGGGCCCATGGCGCACGCGGACTGGCCGGACAAGGGGGTCGCCTCCACGGTGCAGGTCGCCTTCTACGACGCGACGAACCCCGAGGCCCGTGCGTTCCTCTGGTCGAAGGTCAGGGACAACTACCTGGAGCCGTACGGGATCACGTCGTTCTGGCTGGACGCCTGCGAGCCCGAGCTGAAGCCGGGCTTCCAGGAGAACCTGCGCTACTGGGCGGGCCCCGGGCTCGAAGTGGGCAACATGTACCCACGTGAGAACGCCCGCGCCTTCCACGAGGGCATGCTGGCGGCCGGCGAGAGCGAGGTCGTCACCCTCAACCGCTCGGCCTGGGCGGGCAGTCAGCGCTACGGCGCCGCCCTGTGGTCCGGCGACATCGGCACCGACTTCGCGACCCTGCGCCGCCAGATAGCGGCGGGCCTCAACACCTCGCTGTCCGGCATCCCGTGGTGGAACACCGACATCGGCGGCTTCCACGGCGGCGACCCGGACGACCCGGCGTACCGCGAGGTGATGATCCGCTGGTTCCAGTTCGGCGCGCTGTCCCCGCTGATGCGCCTGCACGGCTTCCGCGACCCGGGCACCCCCCTCGGCCCGGAGATGACCGGCGGCCCGAACGAGGTGTGGTCGTACGGCGAGGAGGCGGGCGCGATCCTGGAGAAGTACCTGCACCTGCGCGAGCGCCTGAAGCCGTACGTGCTGGAGGTCATGCGCGAGGCCCACGAGGAGGGCCTGCCGGTGATGCGGCCGCTGTTCCTGGAGTTCCCCGGGGACCAGGCGGCCTGGTCGGTGGACGACGCGTACCTCTTCGGCCGGGACCTGCTGGTCGCGCCGGTGCTCACGGCGGGCGCGACGGCCCGTACCGCGTATCTTCCGGCGGGGGCGCGCTGGACGGACGCGTGGACCGGCGAGGTGTACCAGGGGGGCGCGGCCGTGACCGTGGACGCCCCGCTGGACCGCATCCCGCTGTTCCTGCGGGACGGCGCGCGGCTGCCCGTGACGGGGTAGCCGCGCGCCGTCCGTGACGGTCAGCTGCTGCTGACCGTCAGGTTGTTCGTGAGGAAGTCCAGGCCGCCGGACGAGGACGTGATCTCGTAGCCGAACTGGACGTCGCCGATGGTCTCGTTGCCCATCCAGCCCTTGGTGTCCTTGATCCACTTGAGGATCGGCAGCATGTTGACACTGCCCGCGTTCGAGTCCGAGGTGCGCAGGAACGAGAAGACCTCGTTGGCGCCGTTGCTGCCCTTGTAGACGGTCCAGGTGTGGCCGCCGAGGGTGACGTTGCCCTGCGAGGTGCCGAGCGGGCCGACGGCTCCGTTGTAGTTGACCCAGAGCATGATCTCGTAGTCGTAGTCCGTGTCCCAGATGTCGTACGAGGTGTTGTACGCGCCGGCCGACGGGACCGTGACGTCGTAGCTGCTGGAGAGCGAGCCGAGCGAGGTGATCGTCTTGTTGATCACCTTCTTGGAGTTGGGGTACGACTTGATGCCGCCGGTGTTGGGGTGGTTGGCCCAGACGCCCCAGTTGGTGCCGGAGTTGGCCCAGACGCACTGGCTGCCGGCGCCGGAGCCCCAGATGTTGTTGTAGAGCGTGTAGCCGTTCAGGGTCGTGTTGCCCCACTGGTCGCAGGAGTTCCAGACCGCGGCGGAGGCGGGGGCGGAGGCGAGCCCGACGGTGGCCCCGAGGGCGAGCGCGGGGGCCAGCAGGGCCTTGGTGATCCGGTGCGCGGTCATCCTCGTGTGCGGCGTGCGTGGTGCCATGGTGTCCCTTCCATGGGTGGGGGGAGGTGGGGGATGGAACTGCGGTGCGTCTGCCGCGGCCCCAGGGTGAGGACGCGGTCCTCCCCGGCGCGCAGGTCGAGCTGTCGCGCTCCGGAGGGGGTTCTGAGGTCGATGCGGTGCGTGCGGGTGGGCCGGACCACCGCCCGGGCCCCCCGGGGGCCCCAGGCGAGGTCGACCTCGGCGCCGAACCGCGTCCGTACGCCCCGGAGTTCACCGGCCGGGAGGGTGGCGGGCAGCGCGGGGAGGAGGATCAGCCGGCCGGGGGTCGACTGGATCAGTGCCTCGATGACCAGGGCGGGCAGGGTGTGGGCGGCGTCCGCGTTGTAGACGTCGCGGCTGGGGTAGTGCGCGCTCATCAGGGAGGCGTGGAAGAAGTCGCCCGCCAGCACCTGGCCGAGCGCGTGGGCGACCCGCCCGGCGTCCCGCAGCCGGGCCGCGACGAGGGCGTGGTGGAGATGGCCGTGCGCGGAGTCGTTCCCGGCGCCCCGCAGTTCGAGCGCGCGGTGCGCGGCCGCCGCGAGTTCGGGGGTGTCGTACGGGTTGATCTCGTCCAGGGGCCAGACGCCGTACAGGTGGCTGAGGTGCCGGTGGTCGTAGGTGTCGTCGAGGCCGGGCCACGCCCATTCCGCGAGCGCGCCGTCGCCGTTGACGCGGTGCGGGGGCAGCCGCCCGGCTAGGGCCCGCCAGCGGTCGGCGTCGGGGCCCGGGTGATACGCGGCGGCCGTGAGCAGGGCGTGCCGGGCCGCGGAGAGGTCCATGGCGGCGTTGACCGCGCCCCAGCTCGCGTCCGGGTTCGCCGGGCGGTTCTCGGGCGAGTAGGAGGGGACGACGACGAGCCGGCCGTGCTCGTCGGTGCGGGTGAGAAAGTCCTCGTAGAACAGCGCGACCTCGGCCAGGGCGGCGGCCAGCCGGGGGTCGTGCCCGCCGCGGGCCTCGTCGTGGTCGACGAGGGGCTTGAGCAGCCAGTCGGCGCCCGCGGTCCACAGGTGCAGCGGGTACTCACGGCTGAAGTGGTAGGTGTGCCCCGACTCGCCGTCCGTGTGGGGCGGGGCGACGGCGCCCCGGGCGCCGAAGACGGCACGGGCGTTGTCCCGCCAGTGCGGCAGCTGGCCGTGGACCAGCGCGGCGTGGGCCTCCACGACCTCGGGCAGGGCGCCCGCGACGGCCGAGGCGGTCTGCAGGTTCAGGTTGGCGTCCGTGGTGAAGGCGCCGGACCACGCCGTGTCCCAGTCGCCGGTCCACAGCCCGGTGAGCCGCGGCGGCAGCGTCCCGCTGGCGGACAGCAGGTGGTAGCGGCCGGCCGCGAAGAGCCGTTCCAGGAGGGCCGGGCTCCCGGGGCGCGCGAGCAGTTCCGAGCCGGGGAGCGCGCGTTCGCCGTCGTCGGCGTCGAGGGTGAGCGAGGCGCGGCCGTAGGCGGCGCGGTGCAGGCGCAGGTGGCGCCGTAGGAGGGCTGCGTACGCGTCCTCGCCGGCCGGCAGCAGTGCGCGCAGGGCCCGCGCCCGCGCCATCGTGTCGGTTTCCCCGGTGTGCCGCTCCACGCGGGTGAGCAGCAGGACCGACCCGGCGTCCGTCACGCGCATGCCGGGCGGGATCAGTGCCGTACGGCCGCCGGTGACCACGGCCAGCGTCACCCCGGTGAAGGCACGGTCGCTGCCGGGGTAGCGGGCGCCGAGGGTGAGCACGGCGCCCTCCGGGGTGAGGACCGTCCCCTCGCCGACCCGCAGCCCGTCGGGGGCGCCGGGCAGGCGGTGGTCCAGCGTGATGTCCAGGACGGGCCCCGGTGAGGTCACGTACTGGACGATCACGTCGTCGGCGCGGGAGACGAAGACCCGGCTGCGCCAGCCCGCACAGGACGATTCGGCCACGCCCGTGGTGAAGTCGACCGAGCGGCGGCACTCGCGCTCCCCGGCTTGCGCGTCCGGCCGCCGCAGCCGTACCTGGAAGGCGGGGTGGAAGGGCTGGACCCACTGGAGCGGGCGCCCGTCCGTGAAGTCCTCGGCCGCCGTGAGCTCGCCCGCGAGCAGCCGGTCCTGGAGGGCGGACAGGGCGGCCGCCAGCTCCGGGGGCCGGGCGTGCTCGCCGCCGTTGGGCCGGACGAGGGTGTGGTGGGTGACGATCACCCGGTCGTCGTCCGGATCACCGAACACCAGGGCGCCGTGCCGGCCGTTGCCGCTCAGGAAGGCGTCCTCCCACCGGCCGGCCAGGCGCGGCTCCCAGGTGCCGTGCGGCGAGGGGGGCGGGGCGCCGCCACCGCCACCGCCACCTGCGTCGGCACCGGCACCGGCACTGGCACTGGCACCGGCACCGGCACCGGCACTGGCACCGATGCTCATGGTGAAAGCACCGCCACCCCGTACCGGCCCAGTTCCAGGGAGTCCGTGACCCGCCGCCGGCCGAGCAGGTCCCGGTGGGTCCCCGGCACCGCCACCGTGACCGGGTCGCGCCCGTGGTTGAGGACGAAGAGCAGGTCTCCCCGGCGTACGGCCTCGACCTCGGCGGGTAGCCCGTCGAGCACCGGGCGCACCCCCGCGGCGGCGGCCACGTCCGCCACCAGTTCGCGCAGCGCGTCGGGTTCGGGCAGCGTGGAGACGTACCAGGCACGTCCTCTGCGCAGCACGGCGGGCAGTCCGTCGAGCTCGCCGCCCTGGTAGCGGGAGTGCGCGACGGCGTCCCCGGCCTCGATCTCCTCGGACCACAGCGTGCCCCGGAAGCCGTCGCATCCGGCGTACTCCCCCGGGTCGAGCGGCCACCACTCGTGCAGGGTGCGGATGCCGAACAGCTCCCGCAGCCGCACGTCCATGCCGCCGGGCCGCACCCGGTCCTCCTCGTCCGCGATCCCGGTCAGGAAGCCGCTGACGAGGGTGCCCCCGCCTCGTACGTACGCGACGAGGTTGTCGGCCGCGGCGTCGGTGAGCAGGTAGAGCTGCGGGACGACGACCAGCGCGTACCCGGACAGGTCGTGCTCGGGGTGCGCGAAGTCCGTGCCGATGTGGGCCTCCCACAGGGCGCGGTGCCAGGCCCGTACGACCTCCGCGGGGTCGACCTCGCGGGAGGGCCGGGCGTCCTGCGACCCCGCCCACCAGGCGTGCCAGTCGTGCAGGACGGCGACCTCGCAGGCCGAGTGCCGGCCGCTGATCTCCCCGCCGACCCGGTCGAGTTCGGCGCCGAGCCGACTGACCTCCTGGTAGGTGCGGCCCTGCTCGCCCGCGTGGCCGAGCATGCCCGAGTGGAACTTCTCCGCGCCCTGCCGGGACTGCCGCCACTGGAAGTAGCAGACGGCGTCGGCGCCCCGGGCGACGGCCTGGAAGGACCAGAGCCGGTTGAGGCCGGGCGGCTTGGGGTGGTTCACGCCCCGCCAGTTCACCGGGCCGGCCGCCTGCTCCATCAGCATCCACGGCCCGCGGGCCTGGGAGCGCGTCATGTCCTGGACGAGCGCGCCGTGCTGCGCGCCGAAGGGGTCGCGCGGATCGGGATAGAGGTCGACGGAGACGACGTCCTCCTCCTGGACCCACCTCCAGGCGTCCTGGCCCGCCCACATCGGCATGAAGTTGGTGGTCACCGGCACGTGGGGCGAGTACCGGCGGACGATGTCGCGCTCGGCGACGTAACACTCCAGGAGCATGTCGGAGGTGTAGCGCTTGAAGTCGAGCACCTGGGTGGGGTTGTTCAGGTAGTGGGCGCGGCGCGGCGGCAGGACCTCCGCCCAGTCGCCGTATCCCTGGCTCCAGAAGGCGGTTCCCCAGGCCGAGTTGAGCGCGTCGAGGGTTCCGTACCGGTCCCGGAGCCAGCGGCGGAACGTGCCGGCCGCCTCGTCGCCCCAGTCGTAGGTGCAGTACTCGTTGTTGACGTGCCACATCGTGAGGGCGGGGTGGTCCCCGTAGCGGGCGGCCAGGTCCTCGGTGATGGCGGCGGCGTGGCGGCGGTAGACGGCGCTGGAGTGCGAGAAGTGCTGACGGCCGCCCCACCACTCGGTGCGGCCGTCCTGGTCACGGGGCAGCGTGTCCGGGTGGAGCCGGCCCAGCCAGGGCGGGGGCGAGGAGGTCGGGGTGGCGAGGACGACCCCGACGCCGTTCCCGTGCAGGAGCGCCATGACCCTGTCCAGCCACCCGAACTCCCGTGCGCCCGGGCGCGGTTCGAGCTTCGCCCAGGCGAAGACACCGAGCGTGACGGAGTTGACGCCCGCCTCCTTCATGAGGCGCACGTCCTCCTGCCACGTCTCCTCGGGCCACTGCTCGGGGTTGTAGTCACCGCCGAAGAGGATCCGCCCACGGGTGGCGTCGGCGAGACCGGGGTGCCCGTCCGGGCGGGGCGTGCGCATGACATACCTCGTTCCGAGAAGGGGGAGCGGCCCGATGTCTTCGGGGCGCGGGGGACTGCGCGCTCGGCCACGCCGCACCCGCAGCCGACGAACGGCCGGGCCGACCGGCGCCGAAGGCGCGAGGTCAGCCTTTGACGGCGCCGGTCAGCATGCCCTTCCTGAAGTGCTTCTGGACGAACGGCGACAGGAAGGCCACCGGCAGCAGCGCCAGCACCATCACGGCCATCTGCACCGCCAGCGCGGACAGCCGGCCCGTCTTGACGGCCTGCCCCAGCCCCACCGGGGGTTCCTGCTTCTGGACCAGCTGGATCATGACGTTCTGCAGCGGCATCATGTCCTGGTCGCTCAGGTAGATCGACGCGTTGAACCAGGCGCTCCAGTACCCGACGGCGTAGAAGAGCGTGATCACCGCGACGACGGCCCGGGAGAGCGGGAGCACGATCTGCCAGAGGATCCGCCAGTCCCCCGCGCCGTCGATCCGCGCGCTGTCGGTGAGCTCCGGCGAGATGCCCATGAAGAACGCCCGCAGCACCAGGATGTTGAAGACACTGACCGCGCTCGGCAGGATCAGCGCCAGGTACGTGTCGGTGAGGCCCAGCGACTGCACCAGCAGGTAGGTGGGGATGAGACCGGCGCCGAAGAACATCGTGGCGAGCAGGAGCATCAGGAACCAGCGGTGCCCGACCGACCCGATGCGCGAGAGCCCGTACGCGGACAGGACGGACACCGTCATCGAGAACAGCGTGCCGGCGAGGGTGACGCCCAGGCTGACGACGGTCGCGCGGGTGACCTGGCCGCCGCTCAGCAGCTCCTGGTAGGCGATGAAGGTGACGCCCCGGGGGACCACCACCAGACCGCCGGCCTCGGTGATGGTCTCCTTCGTGGACAGGCTGGTGACGACGACGATCCACAGCGGGAACAGGACGGCCAGACAGGCGACGGCCAGCACGGCGCCCTTGCCCGCGAGCCCGGCCCTGCGGGGCTCCTCCTCCCAGGCGGGCCGCGGCGGGGCCGCCCAGCGGCCGGGCCGCCGCGGGTCCGGGCCCGGTGCTCCCGGACCGGGTGCCGCCGGGCCGGACGTCTCCGGGCGCTCCCCGGTCACGGTCGTGGCGCTCACTTCCTGTACACCCCCTGCTCGCCCATGAGATGGGCGATCCTGTTGGCGGCGAGGACGAGGCCGAGCCCGACCACACCCTTGATGAGGCCCGCGGCCGCCGCGTAACTGAAGTCCTGGTTGCGGACGCCGTTCCACCACACATAGGTGTCGAGGACCTCCGCCGCGCCCGGCCCCACCGCGTCCCGCTGCAGCAGGATCTGCTCGAAGCCGACGGTGAGCGCGTCGCCGACGCGCAGCACCAGCAGCAGGGCGATCACCGGCCGCAGCGCGGGCAGTGTGACGTGCCACATGCGGCGCCACCGCCCGGCCCCGTCCATCGCCGAGGCCTCGTACAGGTCGGGGCTGACGGAGGCCAGCGCGGCGAGGAAGACGATGACGCCCCAGCCGGCGTCCTTCCAGACGCCCTCCGCCGTCACCAGGAACTTGAAGACGCCGGGGTCGGTCATGAGGTCGAAGCCCTCGTAGCCGTGCCGGCGCAGGGTCTGCGCGATGATGCCGGCGCCGCCGAAGATCTGCTGGAAGACGGTGATGACCAGGACCCAGGAGAAGAAGTGCGGCAGGTAGAGGACCGCCTGCGCCACCGCCCGCACCCGGGGCCTGATCACACTGTTGACCAGGAGCGCGAGGAGGATCGGGACGGGGAAGAAGAGCAGGAGCTGCAGCGTGAAGAGGACCAGGGTGTTCTGGACTGCGTCCCAGAAGGCCGAGTCCTCGAACAGCCGGGAGAACTGCTCGAGGCCTACCCAGGGGCTGTGGAAGACGGCGACGAAGCCGTTGTCGCCGACGTACGGGTCGTACTCCTGGAAGGCGACGACGTTGCCCAGGACCGGTACGTAGTTGAAGACCAGGACCAGCAGGACGGCCGGCAGGGTCATCAGGACCAGCGTGCGGTCCCGCTTGAGCCGGACCTTGAAGGTGCCGCCGTTCGAGGCCTTCCTCAGGCTCTTCCGCTCGGCCCTGGAGACGCCGGCGGGCCTGGCCGGCCTGACCGGTCGGGCGGGGGGCGCCGCGGTGTCCGGAGGGGTGCTGTGTGCCACCTCGTCACCCCTGCGCGGATCCGCTGTCGTCCAGCAGTTTCTTGTACCAGTCCCGCAGCTTGTCGCCGCCCTGGCTCTTCCAGTCCGACACCGCCCGCTGCACGTCGCTGATCTTCTTGCGGCCGCGGACGACGTCGTCCTCCAGCTGCTCGAAGTCGTTGGACAGGTTGGTGTAGCGGGCCGGCTCGATGATCTGGAGGCCGTAGAAGGTGGACTTCCTGGTGCGGGCGCCCATCCGCTGCTGCCATTCCACCTGTGCCCTCGCGACGTCCGGCAGATCGGGGTGCGCGATGGTCGAGGCAGGGCTCGCGAGCATCACGAAGGCGTTCAGGACCTCCTGGTTGCCCTTGTCGTTCTTGGTGGGTGTGCCGTCCTCGACCGTGTAGTGCGTGCCCTCGACCCCGTAGTTGGTGAGCATGTACTCCTCGGTGCCGTACGGGGCGGCGGTGACGTTCGCGGCGGCCAGCACGTCGTGGACCACCGCCTTGGACGCCTTCTTGTTGACGAAGGCGAAGATGCCCGCGGGTGAACCGGCCCACAGCGTGGGGTCCCCGCCGTCGTGGCCGAAGACGTCCATGCCGCCGATGCGGAACTTCTTGTTCTGGGAGGCCTGTTCGGTGGTCTTGGCCCACCAGTGGGAGATGTCGTTGTTGTAGAACAGGACTTCGCCCGAGGTGAAGCGCAGACCGGAGTCGCCCTGGTTCTGCGCCCTGGCGTCCGGGTGGACGACCCCCGCCGAGTACAGCTTGCGCGTCCACTCCAGCGCCTCGAGGTACTCGTCGGTCTCGACGCGGTAGACCAGCTTGCCGTCAACGAGGTTCCAGCCGAGCGGCTTCTCGCTGCCGGACAGCACCCCGAAGGCGTTGAACGCGGTCCACTTCATGTCGTCGCAGGCCCACACCTTCGCCTTCGCGTCGGTGATCTCCTTGGCCAGGGCGAGGAACTCGGCCGCCGAGGCGGGGAGTTCGTATCCCTTCTCGTCGAAGATGTCCTTGCGGTAGTACGGCACGATGTTGGGCACGTACGAGCTGGGCATCGGCAGGCCGCGCAGTTCGCCACCGAAGATGGAGCGCTGCCAGGCGTCGGTCGGGACCGCGGCGAGGTTGGGGTAGTCCTTGACCTTGTCTCCGGAGAGGTACGGGCCGAGGTCCGCCATCTTGCTGATGATGGCGCTGGGTATCCTGCCGCCCATGTTCCAGCCGGGGATCACCACGACGTCCGGCATGTCGCCGGAGGCGAGGACCGCGCCCAGCTTCTCGTCGTACGTGTTGCCGTCCTGGTTCTGCCAGACGACCTTCGCGCCGATCTTCTCGTTCATCGCCTGGTAGTAGGGGTTGTCGCCCTTCGGCGGTGAGCCCCAGAACGGCGACATGATCCTGATCGTGCTGCCCTTGCCGAGCTTGCCGGACACCGAGGTCTTCAGGTCGGCCGCGACGAGCCTGCCGGTGAAGCCCAGGGAGGACCCGTTCTTCGATGGGATGTCCGGCGTCACCACGTTCTGCGCCACGAAGGCGGGCAGGATCTTCTTCGCGTCCTTGCCCGAGGTCGTCCCCTCCTTCGAGCCGCCGTCGGAGCCGCCGCAGGCGGCCAGCAGCGGCATCCCGCCGGCCACCGCGGCGGTGACGGCCACCGAGGAGGCGAGGAAGCTTCTCCGGCCGGGGCCGGGGGCGGAGGTGTTCGGCGTCATTGCGTCAACCCTTCGTGGCGCGCAGCAGGACACCCGGCGGTGTGACCGTCGGCTGCGGTGTCTTGGGTGGAACCGGCTGAGCTGAGGCGGACCCCGGAGGTACGCCGGAAGTCCGCCGGAGGTCCGCACACGGGGAGCGGCATCTTCGACGGTCGAAGAGAGTCGAAGCGCTTCGATGTTGCTGCGAGGTTAAGTGAACACCTGGGGGTGCACAAGAGCCGATTCCAACATTCCTCGGAGGCCTGGAGATCTCGAACGACCAGCCACGGCCCTTGTGTTGTCCGACATGATCGTCCCGCCCGGCACGGTCCGGAGTTGTTGCTCCGAGGTGTCTTGACACCCGGCCATCGGTCGAATGAGCATCGAAGCGCTTCGAAAGCTGGCCATCGCTTTTCCCCGTCTTCCGCAAAGGGACCTCGCGTGACTG
Organism: Streptomyces sp. V3I8; assembly: GCF_030817535.1. NCBI lineage: Bacteria > Bacillati > Actinomycetota > Actinomycetes > Kitasatosporales > Streptomycetaceae > Streptomyces > Streptomyces sp. V3I8. The sequence goes on from NZ_JAUSZL010000002.1 coordinate 2,601,021, forward strand.
CACAAACGCCGCCTTTCCGCGACTCGCAGCTGCCGTTCGCGAAGCGCGTCGACGATCTTCTGGCACGGCTCACGCCGTCCGAACGGGTGGCGATGCTGCACCAGTTCGGGCCCGCGGTGCGGCGGCTCGGCATCGCCGCGTTCCGCACCGGTCAGGAGGCGCTGCACGGGGTGGCCTGGATGGGCCCCGCGACCGTGTTCCCGCAGGCGGTGGGGCTGGGCGCCACCTGGAACGAGGAGCTGGTGCGCCGGGTGGGCGAGGCGGTCTCCGCCGAGACCCGTGCGATGCGCTCGCGCGACGACCGCGTCGGCCTCAACGTCTGGGCCCCCACGGTGAACCTGCTGCGCCACCCGCTGTGGGGCCGCAACGAGGAGGGCTACTCGGAGGATCCGGGGCTGACCTCGGCGATCGCCACCGCGTACACCCGCGGCCTGCGCGGCGACCATCCCGTGTACTGGCGTACCGCCCCGGTCCTGAAGCACTGGCTCGCGCACAACAACGAGACGGACCGGGCCACCGCGTCCGGTTCGGTGCGGCCCCGTGTGCTGCACGAGTACGACCTGCGCGCCTTCCGGGACACGGTCCGGGCGGGCACGGTGGCCGGCGTGATGCCCGCGTACAACCTGGTCAACGGCCGCCCCAACCATGTGTCGCCGTACCTGGCCGAGCACCTGCGCACCTGGACGGACCAGGACCTGCTGGTCTGCTCGGACGCGGGCGCGCCCTCGAACCTCGTCGACTCCGAGCACTACTTCGACACGCACGAGGAGGCGACGGCCGCGGCGCTGCTCGCGGGCGTCGACAGCTTCACGGACCACGGCACGGACAGCTCGCGGATCGTCGAACGCCTGCACGGGGCACTGCGGCAGGGCCTGCTGACCGGGGCCGACATCGACACGGCGGTCCGCCGCCAGCTCTCGGTCCGGTTCCGCCTGGGCGAGTTCGACCCGGACACGGACCCGTACGCGCACTGCGAGGACTTCGACACCCCCGCGCACCGGGCCCTGGCCCGGGAGGCGGCGGAACAGGCCGTCGTGCTGCTGAAGAACGACGGCCTGCTCCCCCTCACCCGGAATGACACCCGCATCGCGGTGGTCGGCCTGCTCGCGGACGAGTGCAAGCTCGACTGGTACAGCGGCACCCTCATCCACCGCTCCACCCCGCTGGAGGGCCTGTACGAGCGCTTCGGCGCCGACCGGGTGGACTTCGCCGAGGGCGTGGACCGCGTACGCCTGCGGACCTGCGACGGCAGGTATCTGAGCGTGCCGCGGGACGACGGGGCGGGCGACGAGGTCCGCGGGGCCGGGGGCGCCCTGGACCCGGCCCTCCTCGCGGGCCGCACCGACCTGCCGCCGCTGACTGCCGACGCCGTGGGCACCGAGCTGGCGCTGGTCGACTGGGGCGGGGGCGTCCTCACGCTCCGCGCCCCGGACGGGCGCTACCTGTCGGTCGCCGAGGACGGTTTCGTGCGTGCCTCGGCGGACCGGCCCGGCGGCTGGGTCGTCCAGGAGACGTTCCGCCTGGAGCCGTACGCGTCCCACCCGCCGCACGGTTCCTGCGATTCCTGCGGTCCCCATTCGAACGGTCACCTCCTGAAGCACGTCGGCACGGGTCGCTACGTCTCTGTCACCGCCGACGGCGTGAAGGTTGCCGACGGGAACGACGGCGGGAACGGGAGCGGGGCCGGTGGCGGGAACGACGCGGGTCCGACGGTCTTCGGGCTGGAGCGCACGGAGCGCGGCGAGGACGCGGTCGCCCGCACGGCCGCCGCGGCCGACGTCGTCCTCGTGGTCGTCGGCAACGACCCGCACATCAACGGGCGCGAGACGGAGGACCGCACCACCCTCGCCCTCCCCGCCCACCAGCGACGGCTGCTGGACGCGGCCCTGGCCGCCAACCCGCGCACGGCCCTGGTCGTCACGTCCTCGTACCCGTACGCGATCGACACCACGGACCTCCCCGCCGTCCTCTGGACGGCCCACGGCGGCCAGGCGGCCGGCACCGCGCTGGCCCGCGTCCTGGCGGGAGACGTCTCACCGGCGGGCCGGCTGCCCCAGACCTGGTACGCCTCGGACGCGGACCTGCCCGGCCTCCTCGACTACGACGTGATCGGCAGCCGCCAGACGTACCTGTACTTCGAGGGAACCCCGCTCTTCCCCTTCGGCCACGGCCTGTCGTACGCGTCCTTCGCGTACGGGGACCTGGCGGTGCGGGCCGGGGAGGGGTCCGTGCGGGTCGCCTTCACGGTCACCAACACCGGGGACACCGCGGCCGACGAGGTGGCGCAGCTCTACGGCCGCCCGGTGGACCCGTCCGTGCCGCGCCCGCGCCGCGCCCTGCTGGCCCACCGGCGGATCCACCTCGCGCCCGGCGCCCGCACCGAACTGTCCTTCGAACTACCGCTGCGGGCCTTCATGTTCTGGGACGTCGCGCACGGCTCCTGGCGCCTGGAACCCGGTGCGTACGACCTCCTCGCGGGCGCGTCCAGCGAGGACATCCGCCTGACCGGGACGGTCGAACCGGCCGGCGCCCCCGCCGCGCCGCGTCCGGTCCTCGGACACGGCCTGAACGCGGCGGACTTCGACGAGCAGCGGGGCGCCGCGATCGTCGACCGCACGAAACGGTCGGGCGACGCGGTGACACCGGCGCACCCGGACGGACCGGACGGCACGGCCGAACTCCTCTACCGCGACTGCGACTTCGGCCCGGGGGCGCGGTCCGTCACGGTCGAGGCGTCCGGCGGGGGCAGTCTCGAACTGACCCTGCCGGACGGCCGGGTGCTCGCGCACCTGGACATCGGGCCGACGGCGGGCCCGTACGCCTACGCGTCCGTGACCGCCGCGCTGCGGTTCCCGGTCGCGGAGGTGCACGACCTGCGCGCCGCGCTGCGCGGCCCCGTGCGGCTCGCGCGCGTCGGCTTCGCCGGCTGAGGGCTCAGAGGGCGAGCCCCGTGAGGACCAGCACGCGCTCGTAGGTGTAGTCGTCCATGGCGAACCGCACGCCCTCCCGGCCGACGCCGGACTGCTTCACGCCGCCGTACGGCATCTGGTCGGCCCGGTAGGAGGGGACGTCGCCGATCACCACGCCGCCCACCTCCAGCGCCCGGTGGGCCCGGAAGGCCGCCTGCAGGTCATGGGTGAACACACCGGCCTGCAGCCCGTACCTGGACTCGTTGACGGCTGCGAAGGCGGCGGCCTCCCCGTCCGCCCTCTGCACGGTGAGGACGGGCCCGAAGACCTCCTCGCAGGAGATCGTCACGTCGTCCGGCACGCCGGCCAGCACGGTCGGCGCGTACGAGGCGCCGTCGCGCTTGCCACCGGTGAGCAGTTCGGCCCCGGCCGCGACGGCCTCGTCGACCCACGACTCGACCCGCCTGGCGGCGTTCTCGTCGACCAGCGGGCCGACGTCGGTCGCGTCGTCGGAGGGGTCGCCGGTCACCTGGGCCTCGACGGCGGCGACGATGCGGGGCAGCAGCCGGTCGTACACCGAGGCGTCCGCGACGACCCGCTGCACGGAGATGCAGGACTGGCCGCCCTGGTAGTTGCTGAACGTCGCGATGCGGGTGGCGGCCCACTCCAGGTCCTCGTCGCTCGCCCAGTCGGCGAGCACGACGGCCGCCCCGTTGCCGCCGAGCTCCAGGGTGAGGTGCTTGCGCGGTACGGAGTCCATGATCGCGTAACCGACCTTGTCGGACCCGGTGAAGGAGATGACGGGCAGCCGCTCGTCCCGCACCAGCGCGGGCATCCGGTCGTTGGGGACCGGCAGCACGGACCAGGAGCCGGCCGGCAGTTCGGTCTCGGCCAGCAGTTCGCCGAGGACCAGGCCGCTCAGCGGGGTCGCGGGCGCGGGCTTCAGGATGATGGGCGCGCCCGCCGCGATGGCCGGGGCGATCTTGTGGGCGCACAGGTTGAGCGGGAAGTTGAAGGGGGCGATGCCGAGCACGACGCCCTTCGGGAAGCGCCGGGTGAGGGCGAGCCGGCCCTGGCCCCCCGCGTCGGTGTCGAGCCGCTGGGCCTCGCCGCCGTTGAACCGGCGGGCCTCCTCGGCGGCGAACCGGAACACGGACGCGGCCCGGCCGACCTCGCCGCGGGCCCACTTGACGGGCTTGCCGTTCTCGGCGGAGATGAGCCGGGCGATCTCCTCGGTCCGCTCCGCCAGCCGCTTGCTCACGTGATCCAGGGCGGCGGCCCGTACGTGGGCCGGCGTGGCGGCGAACTCGTCCCGCACGGCGTGGGCGGCGGCGACCGCCTCCTCGACCTGGGCGTCACTCGGCACCCCGACCCTGCCGACGAGGCGCCCGTCCCAGGGCGACGTGACATCGAAGGTGGTCTCGCCGGTGGCCTGGCGGCCGGCGAGCCAGAAGGCGTGGGCAGAAGTCATCGGGTCCCGGCCCTTCCATTGCTGAGTCTGGGTGCTGACCACCCCACGGTAGGGCTACGGGGCCCCGGGACCACTTGTCCACCGAGGAGCACTGCCCCCTGGCCCCGCTCCACTTCGGCGTACGCCGCGGAGCTCCGTCAGAGGGCCTGGTCCCCGGCCGTCGCGGACGCGGACGCGGTCGCCTTCAGGGCGAGCCACAGCTCCATCCGCACGTCCGGGTCGTCGAGGGACCGTCCGAGGATCTCCTCGACCCGCCGCATCCGGTACCGCAGCGTATGCCGGTGCACCCCGAGGTCCGCCGCGGCCGCGTCCCACTGCCCGTGCCGCGACAGCCACGCCCGCAGCGAGGCGACCAGGTCCCCCCGCCCGGTGGCGTCGTGCTCGTGCAGCGCCCGCAGCAGCCCGTCGGCGAACGCCCGCACCGCGTCGTCCGCGAGCAGCGGCACCACGGACCCGGTGGCCACCTCCTCGTGCTCCACCAGCACCCGCCCCCGCCGCCGCGCGACGGACAGCGCCTGCTCGGCCTGCTTGTAGGCGGCTCCGGCGGCGACGGGTCCGGCCGGCGCGGACACCCCCACGACCAGCTCGTCCTCGTCCGTCCCCGACTCGGATCCGCTGCGCGCGATCCCGACCGTCTCCGCGTACCGCGTGCAGGCGGCGACCACCGCGCCCCCGTCCGCGGCGAGTATCACGACCCGCTCCCCGTCGGGAACGACCAGCACGGCCTCGCCCGACCGCGCGGCGGCGAACTCCACGACCTCGACGAGGCCGCCCACCAGGTCACCCCCGACGCCGGCGAGAGCGGCCGCGGCCGCGGCGGCCTCGGTCCCGCCCCCGGTCGCCGCGCCCGTCCCGTCGGCACCGGCGCCGGCTCCGCTCCCGGCTTTCCCCCCGGCCCGTGCCCGTCCCGCCGACGCCGAGGCGGCCTCGGCGAGCATCATCCGGTACGGCGCGTCCAGCAGCCCTCCGTACAGGTCCCCGGCGACCCCCCGGGCGTGGTCGGGCTGCCCGGCGAGCAGCATCCGCAGCACCGCCGCCCCGATCCGCTGCTCGGCGGCGTACAGCGACCGGGACCGCTCCGTGGTGAGCGTCAGCAGGGCGATCGCGGAGTGTACGGCGTACCGCTCGGCCGTACCGGGCGCCGCCGCGGTCCCGACGGCGAGTGCGCCGCGGGCGCGTCGCCCGGTCCCCAGCGAGTGCAGTTCGATCCGGTCCTCGCCGTCCGTGCCGTCCGCCGGGTCCCCGCCCACGACGGCGCTCGCGGGCGCGGGCCGCTCCCGCAGCCGCTCCACGTCCCCGACGAGCCGGGCGGCCCTGCGTCCCGCCCACTCGGGCGCGGTGGCGACGACGGTCCCGGAGGCGTCGTACAGCGCGGTCCACCCGTCGACCTGCGAGGCGAGCGCGGACAGCAGTCCTTCGGGGCCGTCGTTGAGCGCCTGCCTGGTCAGTTCGCGCTGTGCGGCGAACCCGGCGGTCACCGCGCGGTACTGGTCGGCGGCGATGGCCGCGGACACCGCCTTGCTGATGGCGAGGAAGGGGGTGCGCCGGGGGACCTCCAGCAGCGGCAGCCCTTCGTCGGCCGCCGCGTCCGCCAGCGTCTCGGGGACCCGCTCGTGGTGCACGCCGACGGCGAAGCCGAGCCCGGCCACCCCTGCTCCGACCAGCCGTTTCACATACCGGCGCATGGCGTCGGCGTCCTCGACGTCCAGCTTGAGCGCGGTGATGAGCAGCAGCTCCCCGCCCTCCATGTACGGCACGGGGTCGGCGAGCTCGCTGGCGTGCACCCAGCGGACGGGGGTGTCCAGCCGGTCCCGGCCCGCGCGCACGGTGAGCTTGAGCGCCGAGTGGTGGACGAGTGAGGCGAGCGTGGGAGGCATGGGGCCTTCAGGTCTTCACGGATTCTTCGGCGGCCACGGACGGTGTGATCTTTTGGCCGCGGTGTATGAACGACCTGTGCCGATTCTGCCTCACCGTACGGTCGGCCGGTGACCATATGTCCGGACGTCCCGCCGCACGGTCACGGCGCGGTCCGGCCTCCCGGTCACACCCCGGCCCGGCCTCGCGGTCACAGCCCGGCCCGGTCCCCCTGGTCGCGCAGGTCCACCAGCAGAGGGGGTGCGTGCTCCCCGCGCACGCTGGTGAGCGAGAGCACCGCGTGCCCCGGCGGCACCCCGTGCGCCAGCTCGGACGCCGACCACCGTTCCCGTTCGACCTGGCGCACGGTCACGGCCCGGGCGGTCGGCGCGTTCCCGGTGATCACCCGGCGCAGCATGTGGACGGCCTTCCCGGCCGGGGTCTCCGCGATGATCTGCCGGTCGGTGACGTCCCGGGCCTCGGTCCACTCCTTGCCCCACACCTCGGCGAAGTCCTGCCCGTCCCACGGTGTGAGCCCGGACAGCGCCACCCGGCACCCGATCGAGCCGAGCAGCGGCGACCGCAGGGGCCGCGGCGCGTCGTCGAGCGTACGGAGCGTCATCACGACCCCGGCGTTGGCGGACCGCAGCCGCTGGAGCCCGCGTACGGCCTCGGGGGTGACGACCCCGGTGGCGTCGTCGAGCACGAGACAGGCGAACAGGGACCGGTCCTCGCGCACCGTCACGCTGGCCGCGAACTGGGCCAGCACGAGCCGCGAAAGGATCTTCGAGGCGTCCGCGTGCCCGCGCTGGGGCAGGTCGATCCGTACGCGCACGGGATGGTCGAGCGCGCGCAGCGAGAAGGGCCGGGACTGTCCGGAGGTGTCGAAGAAACCGGCGAAGGCGGGCCGGTCGAGCAGCGCCACCCGGTCCGCGAGCACTCCGCCCACATCGCCGGGGTGTCCCAACTGCCGCTCCCGCGCGTCGAGTTCCCGCAGCAGCGACTCCTGACCGCCCTCGGTGAGCGCCTTGCGGAGCGCGGCGAGCGGACCGGGCGCGCCGTCGAGGAGCTGCCGCAGCTCGGGTACGGAGGGGAAGCGTCCGTGGACGGCCCGGTAGGGCCCGAGCAGCTGGGCGAGCACGGTGGTGGAGCGCCGACTGTCGCCACCGGGATGCGGATCGGCGAGGTCGCCGACGAGCGCCTCGGCGAGCACGGCCGCCGCCTCGTCCGGGTCGGTGGTCCCGCCGTACAGGTCGAGGTCGTACACGGAGTCGGGGCTGCCGATCCGCACCACGACGTCGTACGCGTCCACCGGGCCGAGGCCCGCCCCGGCGGCTCCGACGACGACCACGGCGGCCCGGCCGGCGAGCGCGTGCAGGCACAGCGACTCGGTGAGCGGCCACACGATTCCGCCGGTCTTGCCGGAGCCGGCGGGCCCGACGGCGAGCAGCGAGGTCCCCAGCAGTTCGGGGCCGAGCGCGAGGCCGGTACCGCGGTAGGCGTACGGGTTGCGCGGGTCGTCGGCGGTCGTGCCGAGGCGCACCTGCCCGGTGACCAGGTCGTGCCGCGCGAGCCGGCCCGGCAGGTCCCGCGCGCCGGAGGGGTGCGGGCAGGCGGCGGCGCCCTCCCGCAGCACGGCGCCGGTGAAGGTGGTGAGGCTGTGCCGGCCGCTGCGCACGCCCTGCCAGGCGCGGGTGATGCGCGCGTGGTCCACGTCACGCATGAGCCCGGCCCGCGCATCGGCCCCGAGCCGCTCCGCCGCGTCCAAGGCTCCGGCGGCACGGAGGGGGTTCCACTGGGCGGGGTCCTCCTCGGGCACGGGTGTGGCCGGGTCGGTCCGGGTCGACACGACACGGCGCGCTGCGGGAACGATGTAACGGCGCCACACCTCGGACCAACGACCGAGGCGGCCGGCTCCCACCATGATCCCGAAGGCGACCAGACCGTAGTAGAGCTGCGCGGCGATGTCCCCGATCACCGCATCGCTGTCACTCTTGGCGGTCTTCCAGTCCTCAGGGGTGACGGCGTAGTAGGGCCACAACCAATACCCGCCCAGATAGCCGTTCCAGAGGAGGGACCAGATGAGCCACCCCACCAGAAAGGCGACCAGCGCACCGCTCAGCAACTGCCTGGCCGGAATCTCCTCCGGTTCCACCTCGGGGCGGGGCCGGTGGCCGAAGCGCCACACGCCCGGGGCGGCCTCGGGGCGGGGAGTCCGCAGCCAGGTCAGGAAGGCGGAGCCGTCCGGCAGCGGCGGCACCCCGGGCGCCCGGGCGGGCCGCGGCGGCACCTGGGGCGGCCCGGCCGGCCGCGGCACACGATCGGCGTGGGTGCCCCGTGCGTCCTGCGTGCCGTCGCTGTCCATCGCCTCTGCCACCCCTGACCAGCCGCTCCGTACGTGGTTGCGAGTCAATCTAACGCCCTCCCCAAGGGAGTTGCCCGCCTGCCGGGCCGGGTACGCGGGGATACGGCGCCGATACGGCACCCGTATCGGCGCCGTATCCCCGCGTACCCGACGCGGCACCCCCGGTCGCGCCATGTCCAAGACGGACAAGCCGCGCCCCGGACAACGCCCGGATGGAGCATGCCCACCCCCCGTCCCCGGCCCTAGCCTGCGAGGAAGGAAGAAGAAGGCAGCCGGCCGTTTGCACGCCGTTCGCACGACCCCAGGGAGCCCCTCATGAGCGCAGTTCCGCAGGAGCGCCGCATCGTCACCGCCATTCCCGGCCCGAAGTCGCAGGAGCTGCAGGCCCGCCGCAGCGCCGCGGTCGCGGCCGGTGTGGGGTCCGTGCTGCCCGTCTTCACCGCCCGCGCCGGCGGCGGCATCCTCGAGGACGTCGACGGGAACCGGCTGATCGACTTCGGTTCCGGTATCGCGGTGACGAGCGTCGGCGCCTCCGCCGAGGCCGTCGTACGCCGGGCCGCCGCCCAGCTCCAGGACTTCACCCACACCTGTTTCATGGTCACGCCGTACGAGGGGTACGTGGAGGTCGCCGAGGCGCTCGCCGAGCTGACACCCGGCGACCACGCCAAGAAGAGCGCCCTGTTCAACAGCGGCGCCGAGGCCGTCGAGAACGCCGTCAAGATCGCCCGTGCCTACACGAAGCGGCAGGCCGTCGTCGTCTTCGACCACGGCTACCACGGCCGGACCAACCTCACGATGGCGCTGACCGCGAAGAACATGCCGTACAAGCACGGCTTCGGCCCGTTCGCGCCCGAGGTCTACCGCGTCCCGGTGGCGTACGGCTACCGCTGGCCGACCGGCCCCGAGAACGCGGGCACCGAGGCCGCCGCACAGGCCATCGACGAGATCACCAAGCAGGTCGGCCCGGACAACGTGGCCGCGATCATCATCGAGCCGGTGCTCGGCGAGGGCGGCTTCATCGAACCCGCGAAGGGCTTCCTGCCGGCGCTCAGCCGGTTCGCCTCGGACAACGGCATCGTCTTCGTCGCCGACGAGATCCAGTCCGGGTTCTGCCGTACCGGCCAGTGGTTCGCCTGCGAGGACGAGGGCATCGTCCCGGACCTGATCACCACCGCCAAGGGCATCGCGGGCGGGCTGCCGCTCGCCGCCGTGACCGGCCGCGCCGAGATCATGGACGCCGCGCACGCCGGCGGCCTGGGCGGCACCTACGGCGGCAACCCCGTCGCCTGCGCCGGCGCGCTCGGCGCGATCGAAACGATGAAGGAGCTGGACCTCAACGCCAGGGCGAAGGCGATCGAGGGGACGATGAAGGCGCGGCTGGGCGCGATGGCGGAGAAGTTCGACATCATCGGCGACGTCCGCGGCCGGGGCGCGATGATCGCGATCGAGCTGGTCGAGGACCGTACGACGAAGGAGCCGAACCCGGAGGCGACCGCCGCGCTCGCCAGGGCCTGCCACCAGGAGGGCCTGCTGGTCCTGACCTGTGGCACCTACGGCAACGTGCTGCGTTTCCTGCCGCCCCTGGTCATCGGCGAGGACCTGCTGTCCGAGGGCCTGGACATCATCGAACAGGCTTTTTCCCGCATCTGAGCGGGGCCCGTCTCATCGGTTCCGGTCCCGGGGACGCGAGGAGCGGGGCGTGTGAAGAAGGTGTGCGAGGTGGATGGGGGAACGGATTCCGCCTGTCGGACGCCCTCGCGCTGTCGTAGGTTCTAGGCAGATGAGAGATACACCCCGCCCACAGGGGACTGTGGGTGACATCAGGACGGGGCCTCCCCAGCTTCGCCCTGGTCGTGCCTTCGCGCACACAACCGGAGCCTCGTGTTCCGGGTCTCCTCACCGATCGGACAGTCGCTCGCCCCAAACCCCCCGGGGCGCGCGACGACCCGGTCCGGAAGGCCGCCCCGGCGCCCCTTCGTGAACGTCCGCGTGAGCGGATCGCAGCGGACGGCCCGGAGCGCCGGTACCACCGAAGGGCTTGCACCTACCCCCCCTGGTGCAAGCCCTTCGGCGCGTCCGCGCCCCGTGCGGGGGCGCCCCGGTCGTCCCGTGTCGCGTACTCCTGGCACGCTGTGTGACATGACCAGCGTTCCGGATCGGCGTTCCTCGCCGCACACGACCGCGCCCGACAGCGACGGCGACGGAGACGGCGTCGACGTCGGCGACAGGGGCAGGGGCAGCGGCAGCGGCAGGGACAAGGGCGACAGCGGTCACCCCGAGGGCCCGTCGGCCGCCGCGGGGGCCCGGACCCGGATCCTGGCCCCGTTCGCCCTCCCCCTCGGCCTCCTTTCCCTCTTCGCGCTCCTCACCTGGCAGGCCGCCGTCGACACACCGCTGCGCCGTGCCGACGAGCGCCTCGCCCGGACGGTCGCGGACAGCCGCCTGCCCGAGGGCGCCGCCGAGTTCCTCGCGGACCTCGGCAACGTCGCGGTCGCCGTCCCGGTCCTGCTCGCGGTCGCCGCGTATGTCGCGTGGCGGGCCCGGCGCGCTGCCCTTCCCCGCTGGTGGCTCCCGCCGCTCGCGGCCCTGGCCCTCATGGCTCTCGTACCGGTCCTGGTGGTCCCGCTGAAGGAGGCGGTCGGCCGTACGGGTCCCCCCGGCACGGCGGGCGACGGCTACTACCCCTCGGGCCACACCGCCACGGCCGCCGTCGCCTACGGAGCCGCCGTCCTGCTGCTGCTCCCCTGGCTCTCCGACCGCTACCTGCGCCGCGAACTCACCATCGCCTGCGTCCTCCTGGTCGCCGCGGTGGGCTACGGCCTGGTCCGCCGCGGCTACCACTGGCCGCTGGACGTGGCGGGCAGCTGGTGTCTGGGCGCCGCGCTGCTGCTGGGCCTGTCGACGGTCCTGGCCCGCAGCGGCACGGCCGTCCCCGGAGCCGGCGCCCGGCCGGAGTGAGGACGGCCCCTCAGCCGAAATACCCGTCGAAGTTCCTCGAGAACTCCCAGCCCGCGAAGCGGTCCCAGTTGATCGACCACGTCATCAGGCCGCGCAGGGCCGGCCACGTACCGTGCGGGGTGTACGTGCCGCAGCCGGTCTTCTTCGTCAGGCAGTCCAGGGACTTGGCGACCTCGCCCGGCGGTACGTACCCGTTGCCCGCGTTCGTCGACGCCGGCATGCCGATGGCCACCTGGTCGGGGCGCAGGGGCGGGAAGACGTTGGCCGCGTCGCCCGCCACCGGGAAGCCCGTGAGGAGCATGTCGGTCATGGCGGTGTGGAAGTCGGCCCCGCCCATCGAGTGGTACTGGTTGTCGAGACCCATGACCGGGCCCGAGTTGTAGTCCTGGACGTGCAGGAGGGACAGGTCGTCGCGCAGGGCGTGGATGACCGGGAGGTAGGCGCCGGCGCGCGGGTCCTGCCCGCCCCACCTGCCTGTTCCGTAGTACTGGTAGCCGAGCTGGACGAAGAACGTCTCCGGCGCCATCGTCAGCACGAAGTCGCCGCCGTACTTCGCCTTCAGGGTCTTCAGCGCCGAGACGAGGTTCACGATCACCGGGGTCTTCGGGTTCTTGAAGTCGGTGTCGTCGGCGTTCAGGGAGAGCGAGTGCCCCTCGAAGTCGATGTCCAGGCCGTCGAGCCCGTACGTGTCAATGATCTTCGAGACCGAGGAGACGAACATGTCCTGCGCCGCCGCGGTCGTCAGCTGCACCTGGCCGTTCTGCCCGCCGATCGAGATGAGCACCTTCTTGCCGGCGGCCTGCTTGGCCTTGATCGCGGCCTTGAACTCGGCGTCGGACTCGACCCCCGGGCACTCGGCCGCCGGGCAGCGGTCGAAGCGGATGTCGCCCGAGGTCACCGAGGTCGGTTCGCCGAAGGCCAGGTCGATGACGTCCCAGCTGTCCGGGACGTCGGCCATCCGCGTGTACCCGGACCCGTTGGCGAAGCTCGCGTGCAGGTAGCCGACCAGGGCGTGGGCGGGGAGGTCCGCGGGGTCGCCGCCGCCCGGGCCCGCCGCGGTGGTCACCGTGACGGACGGGGACTTCGCGGACTCGCCGGCCGCGTTCACGGCGGTGACCTGGAAGGAGTACGCGGTCGACGGCGCCAGCCCGCCGACGGTGGCCGACGTCCCGGTCGCCGTCTGGACCTTCGTCCCGTTGCGGTGGACCGCGTAACCCGTCGCGCCGGGCACCGCCGGCCAGGACAGGCCCACGCCGGTGGAGGTGACCGTGCCGACCGTGGGAGCGGCCGGCGCGGCCGGTGGCTGCGCCGCGTCGCCGCCGGGCCCGACCAGGGAGATGTCGTCGGCGTGGTAGGCGCCGGTGCCGTACCAGCCGTGCGTGTAGAGCGTGACGCTGGTGGTGGAGGGGCCGGTGCGGAAGGTCGTGGCCAGCCGCTGCCAGTCCGGTGCGGACTGCGTCCAGGCGGAGACGTCGGCGGTGCCGGTGCCGCTCGCGCCGAGATGGACGTAGGAGCCGCGGACGTACCCGGCAAGCGTGTACTGGGAGTCGGGCCGGACGGTCACGGTCTGCGCGCATCGCGCGTTGTCGCTGCCGGCCGGGGTGGCCCGGAGCGCCGAACCACCGGTGCGGACCGGCGAGTCGACGGCCGCGCCCGCCGTGCAGGTCCAGCCGTCGAGGCCGGCTTCGAACCCGCCGTTGCGGGCCAGGTCCGCGTCGGCCGCGCGGGCGGCCGACGACACGGCGACGAGGCCCGGTACGGCCAGGGCGGTCGCCGCGCAGACGGCGAGGACGGATCTGACGCGATCCACGCGTACCTCCTGGCATGGGGGGATGGGAGGGTGGAGCGCGCCCAATTTGGTCCAGACCAATGCGGTTGTCAAGGGTGCCGGCGTCTGTCCGTCATCCGCGCTCCTCGGTCGCCAGGCCCGCCGCCGCCTCGTGCATGGCCAGTTCCAGGAGCCCCGGGTCGGTGAGCGTGCCGGAGCCGTCCGGGGAGACCAGCCAGCGGACCCCGCCGGTCGACCGGCCGGGATACGGCACCACGATCCACGTACCGCGGCCCGCCGTGCGGATCCCGGTGCCCAGCCAGCGCGCGGCCGTCCCCGGCGGGACGAAGAAGCCCGCGCGCGCGTCCCCGAAGTCGACGAGCACCGGCCCGGGCCGGTCGAGCACACGGGACAGCACGTCGAGCGTCGGGCAGCCGAGCCGGCCCGGCAGGATGAGCACGTCCCAGGCCCGGCCCGCCGGCAGCAGCGCGACCCCCAGGGGATTGCGCTCCCACTCCCGCCGGCAGGCCTCGGGATCCGGTGCCACGGATGCCAGCCACTCGACCGCTGTCGTGTCCCCTGTCATGGCGGAACCTCCCTCTCTCGTGTCGACGCCGGTGGCGTCACGAGGGAGAGGGAGGTCCGGGCCGGGCATTACGCGGGTTCCGGCAACAAATAATTCGGTACGGGCGCCCGTCCGGCTCAGCTGTCGAAGCCGAGGCCCATCCGGTCCATCGTCCGCAGCCACAGGTTGCGCCGGCCGCCGTGCGCGTCCGCGCGGGCGAGGGACCACTTGGTGAGCGCGATGCCCGTCCAGGCGAACGGTTCCGGCGGGAAGGGCAGCGGCTTCCTGCGGACCATCTCCAGCGCCGTACGCTCCGTGCGCTCCCCCGCCAGCAGGTCGAGCATCACGTCCGCGCCGAACCGGGTCGCGCCGACGCCGAGGCCCGTGTAGCCGGCCGCGTAGGCGACCCGGCCCCCGTGCGCGGTGCCGAAGAAGGCCGAGAACCGGGAGCACGTGTCGATCGCGCCGCCCCAGGCATGGGTGAACCGGACGCCCTCCAGCTGCGGGAAGCAGGTGAAGAAGTGCCCGGCGAGCTTCGCGTACGTGTCCGGCCGGTCGTCGTACTCGGCGCGCACCCGGCCGCCGTACGGGTAGACGGCGTCGTAGCCGCCCCACAGGATCCGGTTGTCCGCGGACAGCCGGAAGTAGTGGAACTGGTTCGCCGAGTCCCCGAGTCCCTGCCGGTTCCTCCAGCCGACGGAGGCGAGCTGTTCGGCCGTCAGCGGCTCGGTCATCAGCGCGTAGTCGTAGACCGGGACGGTGTAGGGGCGCACCCGCTTGACCAGGTTCGGGAAGATGTTCGTACCGAGGGCGACCCGGCGGGCGCGCACACCGCCGTACGGCGTGCGTACGGCCATTCCGGCGCCGTACGCCTTCAGGGTGAGCGCGGGCGTGTTCTCGTACACGCGCACACCCAGCCCGACGCAGGCGCGCTTCAGGCCCCAGGCGAGTTTGGCCGGGTGCAGCATGGCGACGCCGCGGCGATCGTGCAGGCCCGCGAGGAAGGTCGGCGAGTCGACCTGTTCCCGTACGGCGCCGGCGTCCAGGTACTCGACGCCGTCGGCCAGGCCGCGCTCCTTCAGCTCCTCGTACCACCGGCGCAGTTCGGCCGCCTGGTACGGCTCGGTGGCCACGTCGATCTCGCCGCTGCGCTCGAAGTCGCAGTCGAGGGAGTAGCGGGCGACGGCCGCCTCGATGCCGTCGAGGTTGCGGGCGCCGAGTTCCTCCAGTGTGTGGATCTCGTCGGGCCAGCGGGCCAGGCCGTTGGACAGGCCGTGGGTGAGGGAGGCGGCGCAGAAACCGCCGTTGCGGCCCGAGGCGGCCCAGCCCACCTCGCGGCCCTCGACCAGGACGACCTCGCGCCCGGGGTCGCGCTCCTTGGCGAGGAGCGCGGTCCACAGTCCGCTGTAGCCGCCGCCGACGACGAGCAGGTCGCAGGTCTCGGTGGTGGTCAGCGCGGGCTCGGGACGGGGCCTGCCCGGGTCGTCCAGCCAGTACGGGACCGGCCGGGCCCCGGAAAGCGACGTCGCCCAGTTCTTGTCACGGCTCATGGCGCTCGGGGCCATGATTTCAACTCCCCACAGAAATTGCGCGGTTATGCCTTCTGGCGGTTTCGACGATTCCCCATCACTATTCCGGCCAGTACGAACAGTACGGCGAGGAGGAACATGGCCGTACCGATGACGTTGATCTGGACGGGTGTTCCGCGTTGCGCCGAACCCCAGACGAACATCGGGAAGGTGACAGTCGAGCCCGCGTTGAAATTGGTGATGATGAAATCGTCGAAGGAGAGCGCGAAGGCGAGCAGCGCTCCCGCGGCGATCCCGGGCGCGGCGATCGGCAGCGTGACGCGCAGGAACGTCTGCACGGGGCCCGCGTACAGGTCCTGCGCGGCCTGCTCCAGGCGCGGGTCCATCGACATCACACGCGCTTTCACGGCGGTGACCACGAAGCTCAGGCAGAACATGATGTGGGCGATCAGGATGGTCCAGAAGCCCAGCTGGGCGCCCAGGTTGAGGAAGAGGGTGAGCAGCGAGGCGGCCATGACGACCTCGGGCATCGCCATCGGCAGGAAGATCAGCGAGTTCACGGCGCCGCGCGCGCGGAAGCGGTAGCGGACCAGCGCGAAGGCGATCATCGTGCCGAGGGCGGTGGCGCCGAGTGTCGCCCAGGCGGCGATCTGCAGGCTCAGCGAGAGCGAGCCGCACAGGTCCGCGACCCCGCAGGGATCGGTCCAGGCGTCCGTGGAGAACTGCTGCCATTCGTAGTTGAAGCGCCCCTTCGGATTGTTGAAGGAGAACACCGTGACGACGATGTTCGGCAGCAGCAGATATCCGAGGGTCAGCAGACCCGCGATGACGACCAAACGGCTTTTGAACCAGCGCAGGAGGGCCATCTAGACCAGATCCTCCGTCCCGGACTTGCGGATGTAGAGCGTGACGATCGCGAGGATGCCCGCCATGAGGATGAACGAGAGGGCCGCCGCCGTCGGATAGTCGAGAATGCGCAGGAACTGCGTCTGGATGACGTTTCCGACCATGCGGGTGTCGGTGGAGCCGAGCAGGTCGGCGTTCACGTAGTCGCCGCTCGCCGGGATGAACGTGAGCAGCGTCCCGGAGACGACACCGGGCATCGACAGCGGGAACGTCACCTTGCGGAAGGTCGTGAAGGGCCGCGCGTACAGGTCGCCGGCCGCCTCGTGCAGCCGTCCGTCGATGCGTTCGAGCGAGGTGTAGAGCGGCAGGATCATGAACGGCAGGAAGTTGTACGTGAGGCCGCAGATCACCGCGAGCGGCGTGGCCAGCACGCGGTCGCCGGCGGTGATGCCGAGCCAGCTCGTGACGTCCAGGACGTGCAGGGTGTTGAGGGCGCCGACGACCGGGCCGCTGTCCGCGAGGATCGTCTTCCAGGCGAGCGTACGGATCAGGAAGCTGGTGAAGAAGGGCGCGACGACCAGGATCAGGATCAGGTTGCGCCAGCGCCCCGCGCGGAATGCGATGAGGTACGCGAGCGGGTAGCCGAGCAGCAGGCACAGGACCGTGGCGGTACCGGCGTACGCGATCGAGCGCAGGAACTGCGGCCAGTAGTCGGCCACCGCGTCCCAGTACGTCGCGAAGTGCCAGGTGACCTGGTAGCCCTCCTCCAGGGAGCCCGTCTGCACGGACGTGGAGGCCTGGTAGACCATCGGCAGGGCGAAGAAGACGACCAGCCACAGGAGGCCGGGGAGCAGGAGCCAGTACGGGGTGAGGCGGCCCCTGCGCCGAGGGGGGCGCTCCTTCGGGGCGGGGGTGGGCGCCAGGGGTGGCGCGTCGGTGACGGTCGTCATCAGGCCGCCTCTTCCTCGACCGTTTCGATGCCCGCGTCGATGTCCTGGGCGGCGTCCAGTCCGAAGGTGTGCGCGGGGTTCCAGTGCAGGACGACTTCGGCACCGGGCACCAGCCGCGGGTCGCGGTCGATGTTCTGGGCGTAGACCTCGAACTCCGGGCAGACCGGGCTGTCGACGACGTACTGCGTGGAGACGCCGATGAAACTGGAGTCGGCGATCGTGCCGGTGATGCGGTTGCGGCCGGCCGGGATCCCGCCCGCCTCGTCGGCGTGCGTGAGGCTGATCTTCTCGGGACGCACGCCCACCAGGACCTTGCCGCCGGTCGTCGTGGGCGCCGAACACCTGGCCCCGGGCAGGACGAGCTTGCAGCCGCCTGCCCCGAGGACGATGTCGTCGCCGCTCCGGGAGTCGACCTCGGCCTCGATGAGGTTGGAGGTGCCGAGGAAGTTGGCGACGAACGTGGTGGTCGGGTTCTCGTAGAGGTCGGCGGGCGAGCCGAGCTGCTCGACGCGGCCCGCGTTCATCACGGCGACCGTGTCGGCCATCGTCATGGCCTCCTCCTGGTCGTGCGTGACGTGGACGAAGGTGATGCCGACCTCGGTCTGGATGCGCTTGAGCTCCAGCTGCATCTGGCGGCGCAGTTTGAGGTCGAGGGCGCCGAGGGGTTCGTCGAGGAGGAGCACCCTGGGGGTGTTGATCAGGGCGCGGGCCACGGCGACGCGCTGCTGCTGGCCGCCGGAGAGCTGGTGCGGTTTCTTGCGGGCCTGCTCGCCGAGCTGGACGAGGTCGAGCATCTCCCCGACCTGCTTCTTCACCGATCTGATGCCGCGCCGGCGCAGCCCGAAGGCGACGTTCTCGAAGATGTCGAGGTGCGGGAAGAGGGCGTACGACTGGAAGACGGTGTTCACGGGCCGCTTGTAGGGGGGCAGGTTCGTCACGTCCTGCTCGCCGAGGAAGACGGTGCCGGAGGAGGGTTCCTCCAGTCCGGCGATCATGCGCAGCGTGGTGGTCTTGCCGCAGCCCGACGCTCCGAGGAGGGCGAAGAAGGAACCCTGGGGCACGGTCAGGTCGAGCGGCCGGACGGCGGTGAAGGAGCCGTAGGTCTTGCTGATGCCCGACAGGCGGACGTCACCGCCGGTCTCCGTACCGTTCGTCGTGCTGTTCCTCGCACTGTCGGTGCTGTTCTTCGCACTGTCGGTGCTGTTCTTCGCACTGTCGGTGCTGTTCTTCGCACTGTCGGTGCTGTTCTTCGCACTGTCGGTGCTGTTCTTCGCACTGTTGTTGGTGGTCACGGTGATCACGCCCCCGTCAGCTTTGCGAACTTCTCTTCGTACGCCGTCTCTTCCTTCGTGCTCAGGGAGCGGAAGGCGTGCGACGCGCCCGCCATGGCGGCGTCGGGAATGATCAGCGGGTTGTCGGCCGCCGACTTGTCGATCTTCGCCAGTTCGGGCTTCACCCCGTCGACGGGACACACGTAGTTGATGTACGCGGCCAGCTGCGCGGCCGGACCGGGCTCGTAGTAGTAGTCGATGAGCCGCTCGGCGTTGGTCTTGTGCCGTGCCTTGTTGGGGACCAGCAGGTTGTCCGAGGAGATCATGTAGCCGCTGTCCGGGATGACGAAGCCGATGTCCGGGCTGTCCGCCTTGAGCTGGACGACGTCACCGGCCCAGGCGACACAGGCCGCGAGGTCGCCCTTGCTGAGGTCGGCCGTGTAGTCGTTGCCGGTGAAGCGGCGGATCTGCCCCTTGTCGACGGCCCTTTGCAGGCGGGCGATCGCCGCGTCGAAGTCGTCGTCCGTGAACTTCGCCGGGTCCTTGCCGAGGTCGAGCAGCGTCATGCCGATGCTGTCGCGCATCTCGGACAGGAAGGCGACGCGCCCCTTGAGCCTGGGGTTGTCGAGCATGTCGGAGACGGACCTGACCTCCACGCCGTCGAGCGCCTTCTTGTTGTAGGCGATGACGGTGGGGATACCGGTCCAGGGGTACGAGTAGGCGCGTCCCGGGTCCCAGTCGGGGGTGCGGAACTGCTCGGAGAGGTTGGCGTAGGCGTGCGGCAGGTGGGAGGCGTCCAGTTTCTGCACCCAGCCGAACCGGATCAGCCGCGCGGCCAGCCAGTCGGTGACGCAGATGAGGTCGCGCCCGGTGTCCTGGCCCGCCGCGAGCTGCGGCTTGAGCTTCCCGAAGAACTCGACGTTGTCGTTGATGTCCTCGGTGTACTTGACCTTGATGCCGGTGCGTTCGGCGAACGCGTCGAGCGTCGGGTGGTGCTTCTCGCTCTCGTCGACGTCCATGTACTCGGTCCAGTTGGAGAAACTGACCCGCTTCTCCTTGGCCGAGTGGTCCTCGGACGAGACGCCCGCGGTGTTCTTCGCCGCGGGGATCCCGCAGGCGCTCAGCGTCCCGAGTCCGCCCAGGGCGAGCGCGCCGCCCGTGGAGGCGCGCAGCAGCGAACGGCGGCTGAGGGAGGCCCTGCCACCGCGAAGACTGCGCCGCAGGGCGGCCAGGCTTGCCGGGGACAGGCGATCGGGCTCGTACTGCTCCATGCTCGTGGTGCCCTTTCGGGAGGGTTCGGCCTGGTCCGGGCCACCGGCGACTAACGGTCCCCGAAGATCGTGCGGTGCCAGTCCTTCCTGGCCACCGCGGTGTTGTCGAACATGACGTGCTTGATCTGCGTGTACTCCTCGAACGAGTACGAGGACATGTCCTTGCCGAAGCCGGACGCCTTGTAGCCGCCGTGGGGCATCTCGCTGATGATCGGGATGTGGTCGTTGACCCACACACAGCCCGCCTTGATCTCCCGCGTGGCCCGGTTCGCCCGGTACACGTCACGGCTCCACGCGGAGGCGGCGAGGCCGTACGGGGTGTCGTTGGCGAGCCGGATGCCTTCGTCGTCGCTGTCGAAGGGCACGACCACCAGGACCGGACCGAAGATCTCGGACTGCACGATCTCGCTGTCCTGCGCGGCGTCGGCGACCAGGGTCGGCCGGTAGTACGCGCCGCGCTCCAGCCCCTTCGGGATCTCGCCACCGGTGACCACGCGCGCGTAGGAGCGCGCCCGGTCGACGAACCCGGCGACCCGGTCGCGCTGGGCGACCGAGATCAGCGGCCCGAGGTCGGTGTCCGGCGCGAACGGATCACCGAGCCGGACGGTCTCCATCAGCTCCGCGGTCCGGGAGACGAACTCCTCGTAGAGGGGCCTCTGCACGTACGCGCGCGTGGCGGCCGTGCAGTCCTGGCCCGTGTTGATGAGGGCGCCCGCCACCGCCCCGTGCACGGCGGCCTCCAGGTCCGCGTCGTCGAAGACCACGAAGGGGGCCTTGCCGCCGAGTTCCAGATGCAGGCGCTTGACCGTGGCGGTGGCGATCTCCGCGACGCGCCTGCCGACGGCGGTGGACCCGGTGAAGGAGGTCATGACGACGTCGGGATGGCCGACGAGATGCTCGCCGGCGTCCCGGCCGGCCCCGGTGACGATGTTGACGACACCGTCCGGGATGCCCGCCCGCGTCGCCGCCTCGGCGAACAGCAGCGAGGTGAAGGGGGTCAGCTCGGCGGGCTTGAGGACGACGGTGTTGCCCGCGGCGATCGCCGGGAGGATCTTCCAGGCCGCCATCTGGAGGGGATAGTTCCAGGGCGCGACGGAACCGACCACACCGATCGGTTCACGGCGTACGTACGAGGTGTGGTCGCCCGAGTACTCGCCCGCGGACTGGCCCTGGAGGTGACGGGCCGCGCCGGCGAAGAAGGCGGTGTTGTCGATCGTGCCCGGGACGTCGAACTCCCGGGTCAGCTTGATCGGCTTGCCGCACTGGAGGGACTCCGCCTGCGCGAACTCCTCGGCGTGCTCGGCGAGCACGGCGGCGAAGCGGTGCAGGGCGTCGGAGCGCTCGCCGGGGGTGGCGCCGGACCAGCCGGGGAACGCCTCCCGCGCGGCCCGGACCGCCGCGTCCACGTCGTCCGGGCCGGCCAGCTCGTAGGTGTGGACCTCGTCGCCGGTGGCGGGGTCGACGACCGCGTGGCCGCGGCCGGACGTGCCCTGCCTCAGCGCGCCCGCGATGTACTGCGCGCCGTCCGCGAAACGGTCCTGCGCCTGGAAGCGATGGCCCGGATTGTGCATGTCGCTCTCCTCCGCCGCCCGCCCCGCAACCCGGGGGTCGGCGTAGCTCCAGCTCGATTTGAGTGCCGATCCTGACAGAGCAATAGTGCTCCAACAAGTGATTCCGTTGTTGCCTTTTGGTTACGCGACGAATTCTGTCGACCAGGTGTCGAGTCGCTGAGGAAAAGGCAGGACGGAGTGTCGGTGGTGCGTGCCAGACTCGCGTGCATGGGGGAGATCGAGTCGGGGACCGCGCCGGAGATCGATTCACGGGAGGCGCTGGTCAGCGCGGTCCGTGCCGGGGCGAGGGTCAAGTACCTGCATTTCTGGGGGCACCGGCCGCGGGCGGACGGGCGGATCGGGTCGAGCTGTCTGAGCCAGTGGTGGCCGTCGCCGTTCACGGTGGACGGGGTCGAGTACCGGACGGCCGAGCACTGGATGATGGCGCACAAGGCGCGGCTGTTCGGTGACGCGGAGGCGGAGCGGCTCGCACTGGACGCGTCGGGCCCCGCGCTCGCGAAGAAGGCCGGGCGGCTGGTCCGGGGGTTCGACGAGGCGGTGTGGGAGCGGGAGCGGTTCGGGATCGTGGTCGAGGGGAGCGTGCGGAAGTTCGCCTCCGACGGGGCGCTCCTCGGTTTCCTGCTGGGCACCGGGGACCGGGTGCTGGTGGAGGCCAGTCCCGTCGACCGGGTCTGGGGCATCGGCCTCGCCGGGTCCGACGACGCGGCGTCGGACCCGGCGCGCTGGCGGGGCCCGAACCTCCTGGGCTTCGCCCTGATGAAGGCCAGGACGCGCCTGCGCTCCGCTTGACGCCGGCACCGGTACACCGCGGCCCCGGTGGGGGCTGAGCGCGCCGCGCGCCCCGTCAGGGGCGCGGGGAACTGCGCGGCCCGCCCCCACCGGGGCCGCGGTTCAGTCGACGACGGTCAGCGACGTGTTGTAGCCGTCCCCGCCGCCCCCACCCGTCCCCGAGTCCTCGTCCGGGAGGGCGTCCGGCACCACCAGGAGCACCACCACGAGGGCGACCGCCAGAGCCACCCCCACCGCCCCGCAGACGATCCCCGCCAACGCCGACCCCCCGTTCGTGGCCTCCCCCCGCCGCGCCTTCCCCCGCCCGAGCACTCCGAGGACCACCGCGAGCACACCGCAGACGAACGCCACCGGCCACAGGCAGAACCCGATCGCCGCGACGATCCCGAGCACGAGCGACGCCGCACCCAGCCCGTTGCGGGGAGGCAGCGGCAGCACGGGCCACCGGTGACCGCCGTGCACCGGATAGCCCGGATACCCGTGGCCATAGCCGTAGCCGTAGCCATGCCCGTACCCGTGCTGCCCGTACCCCTGCCCGTGCTGCCCGTATCCCTGCCCGTACCCCTGCCCGTGCTGCCCCTGCGGCGCGGGCGCGGCCCACGGATCCGGTGCGTCCTCGGACATGCGTGGAGTCCCCTCTGTCGTATCCGTCTGTCGTGTCCGTCGTCCGTGCCCGCCGAAGGCGGCAGGCGCGCCACGGCCCGGATCTCCCCGCCCCGGACCGCCGCCTACGATGATCCCTGACCCACCGATCAGCCGATCATCCGCGCCCGCCGCACGCCGGCCCGGCGCCGTTCCCGGGGAGGAACCCTTGACCGACCTGCACGCCTTCATCGCCGGACTGCCCAAGGCCGAACTGCACGTCCACCACGTCGGCTCCGCCTCCCCCCGGATCGTCTCCGAACTGGCCGCCCGCCACCCCGACTCCAAGGTGCCCACGGACCCCGAGGCCCTGGTCGACTACTTCACGTTCACGGACTTCGCCCACTTCATCGACGTGTACCTGTCCGTCGTCGACCTCATCCGCACCCCCGAGGACGTACGCCTCCTGACGTACGAGGTCGCCCGCGACATGGCCCGGCAGCGGATCCGCTACGCCGAGCTGACGATCACGCCGTTCTCGTCGACCCGCCGCGGTATCGACGAGGGCGCCTTCATGGACGCGATCGAGGACGCCCGCACGGCCGCCGAGGCCGACTTCGGCACCCTCCTGCGCTGGTGCTTCGACATCCCCGGCGAGGCGGGACTCGAGTCCGCCGAGGAGACGGTCCGGCTCGCCACCACCGACAGGATCCGTCCGGCGGGCCTGGTCTCCTTCGGGCTCGGCGGGCCCGAGATCGGCGTACCGCGGCCGCAGTTCAAGCCGTACTTCGACCGCGCGATCGCGGCCGGCCTGCACTCGGTGCCGCACGCGGGCGAGACCACGGGTCCGCAGACCGTGTGGGACGCGCTGACGGACCTGCGCGCCGAGCGCATCGGCCACGGCACGAGCTCCGCCCAGGACCCGAAGCTCCTCGCGCACCTCGCCGAGCACCGCATCCCGCTGGAGGTCTGCCCCACCTCCAACATCGCCACCCGCGCGGTCCGCACCCTCGACGAGCACCCGCTGAAGGCGTTCGTCGACGCGGGCGTCGTCGTCACCGTCAACTCCGACGACCCGCCGATGTTCGGCACCGACCTCAACAACGAGTACGCGGTCGCCGCCCGCCTCCTCGGCCTGGACGAGCGGGGCCTGGCCGCGCTCGCCAGGAACGCCGTCGAGGTCTCCTTCCTGGACGCCCCCGGCAAGGCGGCGCTCTGCGCGGAGATCGACACGTACACCGCCGGGTGGCTCGCGCCCTAGCCCGGCGCACCAGCACAATGGCCCGATGCGTACCGTGACTGCCGTGGCCCATCGCGGCGACCCCTACCGCGTCCGTGAGAACACGATCGACTCACTGCGTTCCGCGCTCCGGCAGGGCGCGGACGCCGTCGAGACGGACGTCCGGCTGACCCGCGACGGCGTGCCCGTGCTGCTGCACGACGACACGCTGAAGCGGCTGTGGGAGCACGACAGGCCGCTGCGCTCGCTCTCCTGCGACGAGGTGCGCGGGCTGACCGCGGGCGGGATCCCCACGCTGGAGGAGGCCCTCAAGGCGACGGACGAGGGCCGGCTCATGATCGACCTGCCGGGTCCGGTGGACGCGCGCGCCGTCCGCCGGGTCGTCGGCGTCGTCCGCGACCTCGGCGCCGAGGAGCGCGTGTACTACTGCGCGGCCGCCGACACCATGCTCGCCGTCCGCGCGGCCGACCCCGCCGCGGAGATCGCCCTCACCTGGACGAGCCTGGCACCGCCGCGGCCCGTACTGCTCGACGCGGTGCGGCCGCGGTGGCTCAACTACCGCTTCACCCTGGTGGACCGCGAACTCGTCGCCAAGGTCCACCGTGACGGCCACCTGGTCTCGGTGTGGACGCCCGACACCCGCCGGTCCATGCGACGGCTCCTCGGCGCGGGCGTCGACTCCGTCACGACGAACCGCATCGACCTGCTGACCCCCCTGCGCGACGCCTAGGGGAGATCCCTGAAAACACCCTTGCCCGGTAAGGGAGTCGGTCAGGGTCGGAGTCAGGGGCGGCACCCTCCCGGCAGAGGATCCGCGGGGCGGCGCACGACCGGAGGATGAAGGCCACCGATCACTCCGGGAGCCGACCGATGCATGTCCGTACGCGTACCGCCTGTGCCGCCGCGATGGTCCTGGGCCTGACCGCCCTCCCCCTCGCCGGCACCGCCCTCGCCGCCCCCTCCTCCCCCACGGCCGCGGTGCGGGAGACCACCGCGCCGGCGAGGGTGGATCCGGACACCGCCCGGGCCCTGCGCGCCGCGATCGGAGGGCTCCCGGACGACGACGCGACGGCCGCGCTGGTACGCGTCTCGGGCACGGACGGCACCTGGCGGGGCAGCGCCGGGGTGCGCGATCTGCCGAGCGGCCGGGAGGCGGTGGAGAACGGGCGGTTCCGGGCCGGTTCCACCACGAAGGTCGTCACCGCGGCCGTCGTGCTCCAACTGGCCGCCGAGGGCCGGGTGGACCTGGACGGACACCTCCAGACCTACCTTCCCGGCCTCCTCCCGGAAGCCTTCGAGCCCATCACCGTACGGCAGCTGCTCACCTTCACCAGCGGGCTGCAGCCGGGCTCGTCACTCGGGGACGTGGCGGGCGAGGGCTACGAGCGGCGGTACGAGACGCTGACCCCCGAGGAGGTCGTGGCCGCGTCGGCCGCCAAGGGCCCCGCCTCCGCCCCCGGCGAGCGGCAGACCTACAGCAACATCGACTACACCGTGCTGGGCCTGCTCGTCGAGGAGGTCACCAAGGACTCGTACGAGCACCAGGCGGCCCTGCGGGTCCTGCGGCCGGCCGGGATGCGGCACACGTCCTTCCCCGGCGGCCCCGACCCCCGTGTCCACGGACCGCACAACCGCGGCTACCAGAAGCTGGCGGACGGCAGGCTGGTGGACGCCACCGAGTGGAACATGTCGGACCGGTGGGCCGCGGGCGACATGATCTCCACGACGGCCGACCTGGAACGGCTCCTGTACGCGCTGTTCCGCGGCCGGCTGGTCCCGCGCCCCCTGCTGGAGCGGGAGATGTTCACCCTTCCCGACGTGCCGGGCGCGACCATGAGCGCCGGCCTGCAGCGGTTCGACCTGGGGGACGGCCGGATCCTGTGGCTGAAGTCGGGCGCGCGCCCCGGGTACGGCACGCTCGTCGCGGCCACCCGTGACCTGTCCCGCACGCTCGTGTACTCGGTCAACGCGACCGACGCGAAGGGGGAGGACATGAACCCGGTGGCCGAGCGCATCGTACGGGCGGCGTTCGACGCCGGTCAGGTCAGCGGTGGACGGCCGCCGGTCCCCCGCTGAGTGCCGCGGCGCGCTGCGCGAGGCGTTTCAGGGCCAGCTCGCCCCACTGGATGTTCCCCCGCTCCAGGGCGATGCCGCCCTGGAGCGTGAGGTAGGGGCCGACCCGTTCGGCGGTCGTGAGGTACTCGTCCTCGGTGCGTCCGGACAGCATCCGTTCCTGCATGCGCCGGTAGCGGGCGAGTTTGGCGGTGGACCGCTCCACCCGCTCGGCGACCGCCGCCAGAACGGCCCGCACGTCCTCGGCGTCCCCGATGTCGACGCACTGGACCTTGACCATCAGCTCGTCCCTGATGGCCAGGGGCTTCGCGGGGCCTTCGGCGACGTACGCGCGCAGGACCCGGCGTCCGGCCCCGGTGAGGGAGAAGAGCCGTTTGTTGGGGCGGCGCTCCTGCTGGACGACACGGGCCGAGACGAGCCCCTCGCCCTCCATGCGCTCCAGCTCGCGGTAGAGCTGCTGGGGGGTGGCCATCCAGAAGTTGGCGACCGAGGCCTCGAAGCCCTTCGCGAGGTCGTACCCGGACGCCTCGCCCTCCAGGAGTGCGGCCATCACCGCGTTGCGCAACGCCATGGGCCCAAGCTAACACCGCGTCGCTCAGCCGTTCGGCCGGTCGAGGACGCGATCGCCGCGGCCGGGGCCGCCGCCGTCCGGCGCGGGCGAAAGGAGCACCGGCGGGAGCAGACCCGGCCGCTTGGCCTGCCGTCCGTCGCCCGACGAACAGCCCCGCACCCGCCGCAGGAGCCAGGGCCCCAGGAACCCGCCGGCCCAGCGCAGCTCCGCGCCGACGGCGCGCAGACCGGTGCGTACCGACGACGGGTCGGGGGCCGGCGGCAGCGTCCAGGTGTCGTCGCTGCCCGGCAGGGCGAACGCGTGGGCGACCGCGGCGGCGATACGCGCGTGACCGAGCGGGCTCGCGTGCAGCCGGTCCGGGCTCCACAGCCGGGGGTCGGTCATCACCGCGTGGGCGGACATGTCGGCGACGGCCACACCGTGGCGTCCGGCCGCTTCCCTGATGCGGGAGTTGAGGGCGAGGACCCGGCGGCCGAGCGGCCGGGCCAGCGGGGTGATCCGGCCGATGTCCGGAAAGGTGACCGTCGCGACGCGGGCGCCCTGCCCGGTCAGCGCGGCGAACATCGCCTCCAGGTGTCCCGCCACCTCGTCCGCGTCGAAGCGGGGCCGCAGCAGGTCGTTCATGCCGGCGACCACGGTGGCCAGGTCGGGACGGAGCGCGAGGGCCGGCGGGAGCTGTTCCGCGCGCACCTGCCCGGCGAGGCGCCCGCGGACGGCGAGGTTGGCGTACAGCACGTCCGGGTTCTGCCCGGCGAGCTCCTCCGCCAGCCGGTCGGCGCACCCGCGCAGCCCCAGTACGTCGTCCCCGTCGCCGAGCCCTTCGGTCTGGCTGTCCCCCAGGGCGACGTACCGCAGACATCCGCTCTCGGACACGGGGTGCCCACCTTTCACCGTCGTCCTTCGATGGACACCGAGTAGCCTATTCGCATTGTTGAGTATGACAAGAGGCTGCAGGGTGCCGGAAGGCCGGGGGTGTGGAAGACATCGGAGGCTTCGGAGGTGTCACGGCCTCCAGAGGCGGGCCGGGCAGGGGCGGCGGCCCGGGCTGCGCGAGCCTCGCCCTCGGCGGCCGAGACACGTGCGCCCCGGGTGGCCGATGTCCGCCCGGGGCGCACGAGGCGCGTCCCCCGTCCCGCCTGCCGGGCGCTCAGCCCAGCGACGTCATGACGTGCTTGATCCGCGTGTAGTCGTCGAACCCGTAGCCCGACAGGTCCTTGCCGTACCCGGACCGCTTGAAGCCGCCGTGCGGCATCTCCGCGACCAGCGGGATGTGCGTGTTGATCCACACGCAGCCGAAGTCGAGGACCTTGGACATGCGCATCGCGCGCGCGTGGTCCTTCGTCCAGACGGAGGAGGCCAGGGCGTACTCGACGCCGTTGGCCCACTCGACGGCCTGCGCCTCGTCCGTGAAGGACTGGACGGTGATGACCGGGCCGAAGACCTCGTTCTGGATGATCTCGTCGTCCTGCTTCAGGCCGGAGACGACGGTCGGGGCGTAGAAGTAGCCCTTCTCGCCGACCCGGTGGCCGCCCGCCTCGACCTTCGCGTGGGCGGGCAGGCGCTCGACGAAGCCGCTGACCTGCTTGAGCTGGTTCGGGTTGTTGAGCGGGCCGTAGAGGACGTCCTCGTCGTCCGGCTGCCCGGTCTTCGTGTCGGCGGCGGCCTTGGCGAGCGCGGTCACGAACTCGTCGTGGATCGACTCCTGGACGAGGACGCGCGTGGCGGCCGTACAGTCCTGGCCGGCGTTGAAGAAGCCGGCCACCGAGATGTCCTCGACGGCCTTGGCGATGTCGGTGTCCTCGAAGACCACGACGGGCGCCTTGCCGCCCAGTTCCAGGTGGACCCGCTTGACGTCCTTGGCGGCGGACTCTGCCACCGAGATGCCGGCCCGTACGGAACCGGTGATGGACGCCATGGCCGGGATCTTGTGCTCGACCATCAGGCGGCCGGTGTCACGGTCGCCGCAGAGGACGTTGAAGACGCCCTCGGGGACGATCGAGCCGATGATCTCGGCGATCAGGACCGTGGAGGCGGGGGTGGTGTCGGACGGCTTGAGCACGACCGTGTTGCCCGCGGCGAGCGCCGGGGCGAACTTCCACACGGCCATCATCATCGGGTAGTTCCAGGGCGCGACCTGTGCGCAGACGCCGACCGGCTCGCGCCGCACGATCGAGGTCAGGCCCTCCATGTACTCGCCGGCCGACCGGCCCTCCAGCATGCGCGCCGCGCCCGCGAAGAAGCGGATCTGGTCGACCATCGGCGGGATCTCCTCGGACCGCGTCAGCCCGATCGGCTTGCCCGTGTTCTCGACCTCGGCCGCGATGAGTTCCTCGGCGCGCTCCTCGAAGGCGTCCGCGATCCTGAGGAGGGCCTTCTGCCGCTCGGCGGGCGTCCGGTCGCGCCAGGCGGGGAAGGCCGCGGCGGCGGCTTCCATCGCGGCGTCGACGTCGGCCCGGCCGGACAGCGGCGCGGTGGCGTACGCCTCGCCCGTCGCGGGGTTGACCACCTCCGTGGTCCGTCCATCGGCGGCATCGCGGAACTCTCCGGCGATGTAATTGCGCAGACGACGCAGCTCGGTGCTCACTGCCCGGCCCTCCTGTCGGATGTCCTACGGATGTCCTGTGAATGCCCTGCCGCGGTTTCACGGCCGTTCCACGTCCCAGCTGTCCACTGACTGAGACGCCTGGGCTCCCACCCTAATCCTCACCCCGACGTTTTCAATACCCCCACCGACCCCAGAACTGCGAAATCCGCAGGCTGAGAACTCGTAGACAACGAATTTCATCGATCAGACCTTGCGGAACCGACGAACCCTCGTGCACAGTGAGCCCGTGGCCAGTCGAAGCGCAGACCCCAAGGACTCCCGCGAGTCCAGGAACGGCACCCCCCAGCTGGATGCCGTCTCCCTCGGCATCATCGAGCAGCTCCAGGAGGACGGCCGGCGCCCGTACGCCGCGATCGGCAAGGCCGTCGGCCTCTCCGAGGCGGCCGTGCGCCAGCGCGTCCAGAAGCTGCTCGACCAGGGCGTGATGCAGATCGTCGCCGTCACGGACCCGCTCACCGTGGGCTTCCGCAGGCAGGCGATGGTGGGCATCAACGTCGAGGGCGACCTCGAACCGGTGGCCGACGCGCTGACGGCCATGCCGGACGTCGAGTACGTGGTGATGACCGCGGGCTCCTTCGACATCCTCGCCGAGATCGTCTGCGAGGACGACGACCACCTGCTGGACGTCATCAACAAACGCATCCGTGCCCTGCCCGGCGTGCGCTCCACCGAGAGCTTCGTCTACCTGAAGCTCAAGAAGCAGACCTACATGTGGGGAACCCGATAGCCGTGACTGCCAAGGACCTCAGCCGTACCGCGTACGACCACCTGTGGATGCACTTCACCCGCATGTCCTCGTACCAGGACGCGCCCGTCCCCACGATCGTGCGGGGCGAGGGCACCTACATCTACGACGACAAGGGCAAGCGCTACCTCGACGGTCTGGCCGGCCTGTTCGTGGTCCAGGCCGGCCACGGCCGCGCCGAGCTGGCCGAGACCGCCGCCAGGCAGGCCAAGGAGCTGGCCTTCTTCCCGATCTGGTCGTACGCCCACCCCAAGGCCGTCGAGCTGGCCGAGCGCCTCGCGCACCATGCTCCGGGCGACCTGAACAAGGTCTTCTTCACCACCGGCGGCGGCGAGGCCGTCGAGACCGCCTGGAAGCTCGCCAAGCAGTACTTCAAGCTGCAGGGCAAGCCGACCAAGTACAAGGTCATCTCGCGCGCGGTCGCCTACCACGGCACCCCGCAGGGCGCCCTGTCCATCACCGGCCTGCCCGCGCTGAAGGCGCCGTTCGAGCCGCTGGTCCCCGGCGCCCACAAGGTCGCGAACACCAACATCTACCGCGCGCCCGCCTTCCTCGACCAGGGCTCCGGCGTCTCCCCCGAGGCCTTCGGCCGCTGGGCCGCCGACCAGATCGAGGAGCAGATCCTCATGGAGGGTCCGGAGACGGTCGCCGCCGTCTTCCTGGAGCCGGTGCAGAACGCGGGCGGCTGCTTCCCGCCCCCGCCCGGCTACTTCCAGCGGGTGCGCGAGATCTGCGACCAGTACGACGTGCTGCTCGTGTCGGACGAGGTCATCTGCGCCTTCGGCCGGCTCGGCACGATGTTCGCCTGCGACAAGTTCGACTACGTACCCGACATGATCACCTGCGCCAAGGGCATGACCTCGGGCTACTCCCCGATCGGCGCCTGCATCATCTCGGACCGGCTCGCCGAGCCGTTCTACCAGGGCGACAACACCTTCCTGCACGGCTACACCTTCGGCGGCCACCCGGTGTCGGCGGCCGTGGGCCTCGCCAACCTCGACATCTTCGAGCGCGAGAACCTCAACCAGCACGTGCTGGACAACGAGGGCGCGTTCCTGTCCACCCTCCAGAAGCTGCACGACCTGCCGATCGTCGGCGACGTCCGCGGCAACGGCTTCTTCTACGGCATCGAGCTGGTGAAGGACAAGGCCACCAAGGAGACCTTCACGGAGGAGGAGTCGGAGCGCGTGCTCTACGGCTTCGTCTCCAAGAAGCTCTTCGAGTACGGGCTCTACTGCCGCGCCGACGACCGCGGCGACCCGGTCATCCAGCTGTCGCCGCCGCTGATCTCGGACCGGTCGACGTTCGACGAGATCGAGGGGATCGTGCGCCAGGTGCTGACGGAGGCCTGGGCGAAGCTGTGACCGCGGCGGCCCCGGCCGGCCCGGACCGGCCCCGTTCGGCCGAACGGCCGGACCCGGTTCCGATGAGCTGAAGTTGTGATGTGCACCGGCCCCGGTGGCGCCCGTTCGAGTGAGAATGGGCGCCCCGGGGCCGCGTGCTGTCCGGCCTCCGGGCCCCGACTCCCTAGCGTGCCCAGTGACCGATCGGCCCTGCCTTCGTTCCCCCGGCCGGGGGACCGGGCGGCCTTCCGAGGCCGCGCGGGCAGCGCACGTCAGATCTGAAGAGGTGTACGCGATGGTGGCTCCGCCGGACAACGAGGTGCTCTGGGCGCGCGCCCTGCACGTCAGACACCACGGTTCACCCGCGCTCACCGGCGTCTCGCTCGGGGTGCGCGAGGGGGAGATCCTCGCCGTCGGCGGTCCGCGCGGCAGCGGCAAGACGACCCTGCTCCGGTGCCTGTCGGGACAGCTCCTGGCGCAGGAGGGCGAGGTCGGGTTCGACGGCACGGCCCTGCACACCCTGGGACCGTCCGCCCGCGAGCGGCTGCGCCGCGACCGCTTCGGCTGGATCGACCCCACGCCGGTCCTCGTCCCCGAGCTGAACGCCTGGGAGAACACGGCCCTGCTCCTGATGCTGCGCGGTGTCGACCGCCGGCGCGCCAGGACGACCGCCCTGGAGTGGCTGGACCGCCTCGACATCGGCGACTGCGCCCGCACACGCCCGTACGCCCTGACGCAGGCCGAGCGCCAGCGTGTGGCCATCGCCCGCGCCCTGGCGCCCGCGCCGACCGTGATCTTCGCCGACGAGCCCACCGCGCCGCTGCACCGCGCGGACCGCGCCCAGGTGCTGCGTACGCTCACCACGGCGGCGCGCTCGCACGGGATCACCGTCGTCCTCGCCACGCACGACACGGACACGGCGGCGCTCGCCGACCGTACGGTGTCGCTGCTCGACGGGCGGCGCGTGGACACCGTGCACCTGCCGCCGGTCGCCGGACCCACCGGGCCGACCGCGCCCACCGGGTCCACCGGGTCCACCGGGTCCACCGAGAGGGGAGGCCGGGCCGCGTGCTCGCTCTCCGCCTAGTCCGCGGGGCCCGCCCCGCCGTCCAGTTCCGCAGGCTCCTGGTGGCCGCGGCGTCCGCCGGCACCGGCTTCCTGCTGCTGTGCACCCTGGGATACGCGCTGGGGCATCCGGACGCGTCCGCCGGAGCCGTGCTGCGGCTCGCGTGGTGCCTCGTGCCGATCGCGGCCACCGTGCAGTTCGCGGTGGCCGTCGCCCGGACCGACCCGGCGACCCGGCCCCGGGCGGGGCTGGCGGCGATCGGGCTCGGCCCCGGGCAGTTGATGGTGCTCACGGCCGTCTCCACCGCCGTGTCCTGCACGCTGGGCTCGGTGGTCGCCCTGCTGTTCTTCCTGCACCTGCGCGGCGGTCGGACCGGCCTCCCCCTCGACGGCGAGGCGGCGGGGCTCCTGGCCGCGGACCAGCCGCTGCCGCTGCCCGCCGCGCTCACGCTGCTGGCCCTGGTGCCGGTCGCCGCGTCGACGGCCAGCGCGCTGGTGCTGCGCGCGCGGGGCCCGCGTCCTCCCACCCCGAGCGGCCGCCCGGGCCGCCTGACCGGCTTCGGCGGCTACGGCCGCTCGACGGAGCGGGTCGGCTCCGGCACGTACGGCCGTTTCGGCGCCCGCCCGGATGCGGCCCCGGGCGCCCGCTTCGACCGAGCCGCAGCCGTCGAGGACCGGCCCGGCGCCGGTCGCACCGACCGCGACGACACCGGGCGGGACCCGCAGCGTCCCGGTCATTCCGGCCGTGACGGTGCGGCCGGGGCGCAGGACGCTCCCGGCGACCGGGGCGAGCGGCCCGAGCAGGCCGGGCGCCACACCCCGCAGGCGCCGGCCGACGTGGTCGCGCTGGACGTCCCCCGCCGCGCGGGCGCCCGCGCCGACGTACGAACCGCCCCCCACCCGGACGCCCACGACCTGCCGGCGACCGACGCGAGTGACCAGGCCGTCCCGCCGCCCCCGGCCGCAACGGCTGACGCGACCGACCGGCACACGCCCCACTCCCACCCTGCCGGCCCTGCCGGCCCTGCCGGCTCCGGCGGCTCCGGCGGCTCCGGCGGCTCCGGCGGCTCCGGCGGCTCCGGCGCACCGTACGGCGCCGTTGTGGCGACCGGCACAGGCGGCGCAGGCAGCACAGGAGGCCCGGCCCGCGCGGGCCGGGCAGACCCCCCGGCCCGCCCGGCCGCCGCCGGCACCTCCGCGCGCCACCTCCTCGACCCCCACCACCACCCCCTCGCCCCCCTCCCCGCCCCCGGCGGTCTCCCCTGGGGGGCCGCGGTGCTCGCCCTCGGGGTCGCCGTGGAGACGGCGTACGCGGGGCGTACCGCGCCCGCCGGGGGCGGACCCGCGCTGCCCGGCGGGTTCACCGGCGGGAGCCTCGGGGTGCTCGTCGGCTGGGTGCTGACCGCGATCGGGCTGGCGCTCGCCGGCCCGGCGCTCACCCACCTGAGCGGCAGGCTGCTGCAGACCGCACGGCCCGGCGCCCTGCGCCTGCTCGCCGGGCGCGTCCTCATGGAGGAGGCGACCCGTATCGGCCGCCCGCTCGGCGTGGTGTGCGCGGTCGCGTCGGGCGCGTACGCCACGGCCGTGCTGTCCGCCGGCACGCGCTCCGACATCGGTCCCCTCACCACGCTCGGCGCGCTGCTGGTCGCCGGGTGCACCGTGGCGACGCTCCTGACCACCGCGGTCGAGGCGAGGAACGCACGCTCCGGCGTCACGGAAGCCCTGGTGAGAATCGGTGCGCCCGCCGGGCCCCTGCGCATCGCCGCCGCCCTCCGCGCCGGCGCCCTGCTGATCATCCTCACCCCGCTGACCTGGGCGATCGCACAGCTCGCGGCCCTGCCGCTGGCCCGCTGAGCGGCACGCCCGGGAGCACGCGGAAAGCCGTCGGCCCGCGTACGGGAGCAAAGACGCGAGAAAAGCACAGAAGCACAGAAGCACAGAAGCACAGAAGAAAAGACGGAAGAAAGTTCGCGCGGACCGATGACTTTCCGCACGCCCCCCGGTCCACCCCTCCGAACCGCGACACACCCCGACGGAGGACCCCACATGTACCAGCAGATGATCTTCGTGAACCTGGCCGTGAACGACGTGGAGGTGTCGAAGAAGTTCTTCACGGAGCTCGGCTACACCATCAACGCGCAGTTCTCGGACGAGAACTGCGCGTCCGTCGTCATCAGCGACACGATCGTCGCCATGCTGCTGAACAAGCAGCGCTACGCGGACTTCACGAAGAAGGAGATCGCGGACTCGACGAAGACCAGCGAGGTGCTCCTGTGTCTCAGCGCCGAGAGCCGCGAGAAGGTGGACCGGCTGGTCGACGGCGCGATCGCGGCGGGCGGCTCGGCCAGCGGCGAGACCCAGGACCACGGCTTCATGTACGGGCGTGCCTTCGACGACCCGGACGGCCACACCTGGGAGGTCATGTGGATGGACCCGGCGGCCGTCCAGGGCTGAACCGCCCCGGGGCCGCATCACCCGCCCGCGTCCGGACGGGCCGTGCTTACATGGGCGGGTGCAGACCAGTCCCGCCCATGTGGCCCACCATGGTGACCGCGAGATCGAGACGATCGAGGAGTTCGACGCGACCGTCTCGGCCCGCGGCACCCTCGCCGGATTCCGCGTCCAGGCAGTCGATCTGACGGATCGTACGAGAGAGCTGCTCGCCAGCGACACCACGGGCGCCGTCTTCCTGGGCTGCCCGATGCGGGAGAACGCGGCGACGAAGGTCCGCGCCGACGGCGCCCTGGTCTTCCCGCCCCTCCCCGACCTGCCGTTCGACCCGTACCGCGGCCGTCTCTACACGCCCGAGGAGCTGTTCGCGTCCCTCGACGAGGGGTACGAGGCCACGCCGGACGCCCTCGCGTACGACTGGTTCCGGCGGACCGGGGCCGACGGGGACATCTACGCGTCGATGCTGCGCTCCGTCCACGACGACGCCGTCTCCGACGCCCTCGACGAACTCCTGCGCGGGGACCGGGTGGTGGGCGTGATGGGCGGTCACGCCATGGCCCGCGGCACGGACACGTACGCGGGCGCGGCCCGGCTCGGCCGTGCGCTGGCGCGCGCCGGGTTCACGGTCGCCACCGGCGGCGGCCCCGGCGCGATGGAGGCCGCGAACCTCGGCGCGTACGCGGCCCCGTACCGTGACGGCATGCTGGACGAGGCGTGCGAACTGCTCGCCAAGGCGCCCTCGTTCGTGCCGTCGGTGACGGACTGGGCGCGCGGTGCCTTCGAGGTGCGCGAGCGCTGGCCGCGGGGCAACGGCTCGGTGGGCATCCCCACCTGGTTCTACGGGCACGAGCCGCCGAACGCCTTCGCCTCGCACATAGCCAAGTACTTCGCCAACGCCACCCGCGAGGACGGCCTGCTGGCCCGCTCGAACGCGGGCGTGGTCTTCCTGCCGGGCGCCGCCGGCACGGTCCAGGAGATCTTCGACAACACGACCCCCAACTACTACGAGTCACGCGGCGAGCCCGCTCCCATGGTCCTGGTGGACCGCGTCCATTGGACGGAACGCCTGCCGGCGTGGCCGCTCCTCCAAGCCCTGGCCCGCGACCGGCCGATGGAGTCCCGCATCACATTGGTGGACCGGATCGAGGACGCTCCGGAGGCGCTGGACCGCCTGTCACGTAAATGAAACCTAAAGCCAAGGGGCAAGACGGACACACGGATTGACAACCGGAGACGGTGCCCAATAAACCTGTGAGGCGTCTGGGGTTGCTGTTTCACAGCAACCTCCACCACCCCCCTCGTTTTTGTGCATCCCGTGAAGGGCAATCGTGTCCATATCTCGCCGTACCGCACGTTCCGTGCGCATTCTCGGAGTTGCCTCCGCCTCGGCCGCGCTCACGCTCGGCCTGGCCGGCAACGCGCTCGCCTGCAACATCAGTGAGTTCTCGGCCGTCGCCAAGTGCGACGGCACCAAGGGCGTCATCAGCGTCACCGACAAGGACCCGTCGGGCGTCAAGGCCACGATCACTGTCTTCCTCGAGTCGAACGGTGCCGACGAGAAGCAGGTCGGTGAACCGCAGGTGGTCGAAGGTACGCGCGAAGGCGTGACCGTCGACTTCTCCGAGGACTGGAAGCCGAACGCGACCTACCGCGTGCACGTCAAGGCCGGCAACCAGGTCGACGAGGACATCAAGCCCAACCTCGTCACCCCGGCCGAGGCCTGCAAGGCGTCGGACGAGTCCACGCCGCCGGCGACCCCGTCGCCCTCGGAGGAGCCCTCCAAGCCGTCGGAGCCGAAGCCCTCGGAGCCGGAGCAGTCCTCGGAGCCGTCGGAGTCGGAGAGCACCCCCGCCGCGGAGACCGGGGACAACACCCCCTCGCCCGCCGGTGACTCCAACCTCGCCGAGACCGGTTCGAGCTCCAACACCGGTGCGATCGCCGGCATCGCGGCCGCGCTCGTGGCGGCCGGCGCCGGCGTGATGTTCGCCCTGCGTCGCCGGGGCGCGGCGAACAACCGCTGACCCCACCCCGTCACACCGGCAGTACCCGCTGCGGCCCGTCCCCTCACCGAGGGGGCGGGCCGCAGTCCTGCCCGGCCCCGTCGGGGGTGCGGGGAACCGCGCGGCCGGCCCGCCGGGCCCGCAGGCCGGCGTCACGCCCCCGGCGAGCCCCTCAGCCGAACGACGCCCGCTCCGGCCAGGAGTCCACCAGCTCCCGCTCCCCCAGCACCTGCAGACGGCCGTCCTCCACCGGCAGCCGCCGGCAGAAGGCCGGCAGCACCTCCGTCAGCGGCCCCCGCAGGGCCACCGTCGCCTTCTCGTGACCGCGCGCCGGTCGAACCCCTCGTCGTCGAACTCGATGACCCACTCGGCCTCCGGGCCCGTCCCGGCGCCGGCGTCCGTGACGTGGAGGTGGATGCTGCGTCCCGCGCCCCGCAGCTCCCGCAGCGGATCGTCGGGATCCGTCCGCGGTCCGAACCGGACGATCTCCAGCCACTCGTCGACCGCATCGGCCGCCAGGTCCCGCGCGACCTCGAACGGCGCCCCGGCCTTCCGGTGGTGCCTGTCGCGTCCGCCCGGTGGATCACCGTCTCGTGCGCCATCCGCCGCGCCCGGAACCCGGCCGTGCGCTCCTACGCCCAGGACCGGGCCGGGGCGTCGGCCCCGGCGGCCCGGAAGGCCCCTGCGGCCGGCTCGGCGCCCTCCGCGAGCCAGGCGTCGAGTGCGGCCGGGTCGCTGTCCGCGGGCCCCTGAGAGCCCGCCACGTCCCCGGGTGACACCTCCTCGGTCGCACCCGTGCGCACGATGTGCCCGGCTCAGCGGTGCGACTCGCCCACGTGCACGGCGAGCTGCCGCAGCGTCCAGTCCGGACATGTCGGCACGGTCGCACCCAGGTCGGCCCCGGTCAGGTGGGCCCGCAGCAGCGCGGTCGGCCCGACGACCTCGTCGCAGTGACGGTCGTGCCCCAGTGACGTCATGGCCGCACCCTAGAAGGCGGCGCTCCTGCCGAGTACGACGATTTCGGCTGCGTCGAAGGCCACCCCGACCTCTTCCCCGGCCTCCGGCGCGTCCCGCAGCGCGCACGCCGCCTCCAGCCGCGGCGCGCCCCCGGGCTGCAGCTGTACGGCGACATGGGTGCCCCGGAAGGTCCGTGCGGCCACGGTGCAGGGCAGCCCGTCGGCGACCGGTACGAGCCGCACACCCGCGGGCCTGACGAGCAGCGTGACCTCGCCCTGCTGCGAGCCGGAGGGCACCGGCACCTTGCCCCAGGGGGTGTCCGCGGTCTCGCCGGAGACGGTCGCCCCGGCCACGTTCTCGAAGCCCAGGAACCGGGCCACGAACTCGTCGGCCGGACGCTGCCAGACCTCCAGCGGCGTACCCGACTGGGCGATCCGCCCGTCCCGCATCACGACGACCCGGTCGGCGAGCGCGAAGGCCTCGCCCTGGTCGTGGGTGACGGCGAGCACGGTGGTGCCCAGCTCGCCGAAGAGTCCGCGCAGTTCGACCACCAGCCGTTCCCGCAGCGAGCGGTCCAGCTGGCCCAGCGGCTCGTCGAGCATGAGCAGCCGGGGCCGGGGAGCCAGGGCACGGGCGAGGGCGACGCGCTGCTGCTCGCCGCCGGAGAGGGAGGCGACGGCCCGCCGGTGGGAGTCCGGCAGCCCCACGAGCGTCAGCAACTCCCGTACGCGCGCGGCCTGCCGCTGCTTGGGCTCACCGTGCATGCGCAGCCCGAAGGCCACGTTGCCGGCGACGTCCCGCTGCGGGAACAGCTGGTGGTCCTGGAACATCAGGCCGACGCCCCGCTTGTGCGCGGGCACGCCGTCGAGGTCGCGGCCGTCCAGGAACACCCGCCCGCCGTCCAGCCGCTGGAGCCCGGCGACGGTCCTGAGCAGGGTCGATTTGCCGCTGCCGCTGGGCCCGAGGACGCACACGATCTCGTGCTCGGCGACATCGAGTCCGACGTCGTCGAGCACGGCCCGTCCGCCGAACCGTACGGTCGCCCTCTCCAGTTCCAGCATGGTCAGAACTCTCCCGCCCGGTCGGAACGAAGGTCGGTGCGAAGGCGCTCCAGGATCAGCAGCGCCACCGCGCACACCGCCATCAGGATGGTCGAAAGGGCCATGGCCTGGCCGTAGTTGAGCTCGCCGGCCCGCCCGAGCAGTCGCGCCACGGCGACCGGCAGCGTCGGGTTGTCGGGCCGTGCGATGAACACCGTCGCGCCGAACTCGCCCAGCGACACGGCGAAGGCGAACCCGGCGGCGATCAGCAGCGCCCGCCGCACCATCGGCAGGTCGACCTCGCGCCACACCCGCCAGGGCGAGGCCCCGAGCACCGCCGCCGCCTCGCGCAGGCGGCCGTCCACCGCCCGCAGCACCGGCAGCATGGTCCGTACGACGAAGGGGACGCCCACCAGCGCCTGCGCGAGCGGCACGAGGATCCAGCTGCTGCGCAGATCCAGCGGCGGTTCGTCGAGCGCGATGAGGAAGCCGAAGCCGACGGTCACGGCGGAGACGCCGAGCGGCAGCATGAGCAGCGCGTCGAAGCCCCGTACGAGCCGTCCGGCGTCCCGGCGGGTGAGGGCGGCGGCCGCGAGACCGCCGATCACCAGGGCGACGGCGGTGGCGGCGAGGGCGTACCGCAGCGAGTTGCCGACGGCGTCGATCGGCGGCACCAGGAAGAGGCCGCCCTCGTCGCTGGTCAGCGCCTTGTAGTAGCCGAAGCCGGGCGCGTCGAGGGAGCGTTCGACCAGGACGGCCAGCGGCAGGACCAGCAGGACGGCGATCGTGGCGAGGACGGCGGCGAGCAGCGCCCGCTGCCCCGCCCCGCGCGGTCGCCGTGCGGTCGTGGCGGCGTCGACCAGGCGCAGCGCGGTCTCCCGGCGCCGTACGGTCCACGCGTGGACGGCGAGGATCGCGCCCACGGCCACGAACTGGATGATCGTCAGTACGGCGGCCGTCGAGAGGTCGAAGATCTCCGAGGTCTGCCGGTAGATCTCCACCTCGAGGGTCGAGAAGGTGGGGCCGCCGAGGATCTGCACGACGCCGAAGGAGGTGAAGGTGAACAGGAAGACCATGAGCGCGGCGGCGGCCACGGCGGGGCCGAGCGCCGGCAGCGTCACCCTGCGCCAGGCCGCGAACCGTGAGGCGCCGAGCATCCGCGCGGCCTCCTCCTGACGTGGGTCGAGCTGCGACCAGAGCCCGCCGACCGTGCGGACGACGACCGCGTAGTTGAAGAAGACGTGGGCGAGCAGGATGGCCCACACGGTGGTGTCCAGGCGTACGCCCCACAGCTCGTCGAGCAGCCCGCCGCGCCCGAGCAGCGCCAGGAAGGCGGTGCCCACGACGACCGTCGGCAGCACGAACGGCACGGTGACGACGGCCCGCAGCACCTGCTTGCCCCTGAAATCGAAGCGCGCGAAGACGTACGCGCCGGGGAGCGCGATCAGCAGGGTGAGCGCGGTCGAGGCGAGCGCCTGCCAGGTCGTGAACCACAGGACGTGCCGGATGTCGGGCTGCGCGAGGACGTCCAGGATGCGCCCGAAGCGCCAGGTCCCGTCGGTCTTGAGCCCGCGGGCGGTGATGGCCGCGACCGGATAGGCGAAGAAGACCCCGAAGAACGCGACGGGCAGGGCCATGAGGCCCAGGCGCGCCGCGTTCCCCGTACGCCGGCGGGTGCGCGGCTTCGCCCCGGCGCGCGGCTCTACTTCAGTACGAGCGAGGTCCATGCCTTGACCCACTCGTCACGGTTGTCGGCGATCTTCGCGGGGTCCAGGGTCTCGGGGTCCTCGGCGGCGGGGCCGAACTTCACGAACTCCTGCGGCACCTGGGCGGCCTTCCGGACCGGGTACACGAACATGTTGAGCGGCATGTCGTCCTGGAACTTCTTGCTGATCAGGAAGTCGACGAGCGCCTTGCCGCCCTTCGGGTTCCTCGCGTTGCCCAGCAGGCCCGCGTACTCGACCTGGCGGAAGCAGGTGCCGTCCGCGACACCGGTCGGCGCGGTCTTCGGCTTCGGGTCGGCGTAGATGACCTCGGCGGGCGGCGACGAGGCGTACGAGACGACGAGCGGCCGGTCGCCCTTGGCCTTCCTGCCGCCGGCGGACCCGGAGAACTCCTCGTTGTAGGCCTGCTCCCAGCCGTCGACGACCTTGACGCCGTTGGCCTTGAGCTTCTTCCAGTAGTCCTGCCAGCCCGTGTCCCCGTACGCGGCGGCGGTGCCGAGCAGGAAGCCGAGGCCGGGCGAGGAGGTGGAGGCGTTCTCGGTGACGAGGAGGTTCTTGTACGCGGGCTCGGCCAGATCGGCGAAGGACGCCGGCGGCGCCAGCTTGCGCTCGCTGAACCAGGCCTTGTCGTAGTTGACGCAGACGTCACCGGAGTCGACGGGCGTGACCCGGTGCTTGTCCTGGTCGGCCCGGTACTCGGGCAGGATCAGGTCCGAGCCCTTGGCCTCGTACGGCTGGAACAGCCCGTTGTCGAGGGCGCGGGACAGCAGGGTGTTGTCGACGCCGAAGAAGACGTCGCCCTGCGGGTTGTCCTTGGTGAGGATCGCCTTGTTGACGGCCTGCCCGGCGTCGCCGTCCTTGAGGACCCTGACCTGGTAGCCGGACTCCTCCTCGAACGCCTTGAGCACGTCCTTGCTGTAGGCGAAGGAGTCGTGGCTGACGAGGGTGACGGTCCTGGACCCGGATCCCCCGTCGCCCGAGTCCCCGGAGTCGGACGACCCGCACGCGCCGAGCGCGGCGAGGCCGAGCCCGGTGGTCGCGACGACGGCGGTGAGCCGGTGGATGGTGCTCACGGTACGCACTGGTTCTGATTCCTCCTGGGTTGACCAGGAAGAGACGCGGCCCTGCCCGGGATCTCGGTCGGATCCCGGGCAGGGCGCAACAGCTTGAGTAGTGACCGAACTTCCTACCCAGAATGACCTGGGCGAGGTTCAGAGGGTCTGCGGGCTCTCCCGCACTCTCAGCGCTGTGGCGCTCCCCTGTCGGAATATGAAGATGTCTGTACGAACGCTGCCAGACTACCGCTCGGTGGCCGCGAGCTGCCCGCACGCCCCGTCGATCTCCTGACCGCGGGTGTCCCGGACGGTGACGGGCACGCCGTGGGCGGCGATCGCCTCGACGAACGCCTTCTCGTCCTCGGGCCGCGAGGCGGTCCACTTGGAGCCGGGTGTCGGGTTCAGCGGGATCAGGTTCACGTGCACCGGCTTGCCCTTGAGCATCCGCCCGAGCCGGTCACCGCGCCACGCCTGGTCGTTGATGTCCCGGATGAGCGCGTACTCGATGGAGAGCCGGCGCCCCGACCTGGCCGCGTACTCCCAGCCGGCGTCCAGCACTTCCCGTACCTTCCACCGCGTGTTGACCGGTACGAGGGTGTCGCGCAGCTCGTCGTCCGGCGCGTGCAGGGAGATGGCGAGACGGCACTTGAAGCCCTCGTCGGCGAACCGGTTGATGGCGGGGACGAGGCCGACGGTCGACACGGTGATGCCGCGCTGCGAGAGCCCGAGCCCGTCCGGCTCCGGGTCGGTGAGGGCGCGGATGGACTGGACGACCCGCTTGTAGTTGGCGAGGGGCTCGCCCATGCCCATGAAGACGATGTTGCTCAGCCGCGCCGGGCCGCCGGGGATCTCCCCGTCGCGCAGCGCGCGCATGCCGTCGACGATCTGGTGCACGATCTCGCCGGTCGACAGGTTCCGGTCGAGGCCGGCCTGCCCGGTCGCGCAGAACGGGCAGTTCATCCCGCAGCCGGCCTGTGAGCTGATGCACATGGTGACCCGGTCCGGGTAGCGCATCAGCACGGACTCGACGAGGGTGCCGTCGAAGAGCCGCCAGAGGGTCTTGCGGGTGGTGTCCGCGTCGGTGGACAGGTGCCGCACGACCGTCATCAGCTCGGGCAGCAGCGCCTCCTGCAGCTTGGCGCGCGATCCGGCGGGGATGTCGGTCCACTGCTCCGGGTCGTGCGCGAACCGCCCGAAGTAGTGCTGAGAGAGCTGCTTGGCACGGAACGGCTTCTCACCGACCGCGGCGACAGCCTCTTTACGCTCGGCGGGCGTGAGATCGGCAAGGTGCCGCGGCGGCTTCTTGGCTCCGCGGGGGGCGACGAATGTGAGTTCTCCGGGTGCAGGCATAACACGTCCAGTGTCGCAGATCGAATCATGTGACCCGGGCCGTCGGCCGTCGGGCCGGATCGGCCGCCGTGGTCGCTTCTTGGCTCCCGTCGGGTGGTCCGCTGTCATGGGAGGCACTTCAGGACCTAGAATCGAACTTGTGCACGAAAAAGTGTCTCGCCTGGATCGTCCGCACCACGTCCGCGAACGGCTGGGCCGGCAGCCGCGCCGTACCGACGACACCATCGCCGGGCCGGAAAGACAGGAGGTCGCCGCCGCCCGTGCGGCCCGCACGCCGCCGTCGCCCGCCTTCGGGCACCGGCTCGCGATGCGCAGGGCGGGCCGTCCGCCCGTCCCCCGCCCCGGCCTCGGTGTGCTGTGAACGGCGGCGCGGCGGAGGACGAGGGGGCGGGCGCGGCGGCGCCCGTCGTCGTGCACCGGCCGACGGGCGGACACGGGCGCCGGGTGTCGATCCGCGCCCAGGCCGCGGGGCTCGCCCACAGCGACGCCGACGTGATCGAGTTCCTGCGCCGCGCCGGGCTCCCGGACGCGGAGGAACTGCTGGACGACCCCCGGTGGGTGCGGTGGCAGGGCGGCCGGCCGCACGACTACGGCACGGACTGACGGCCCCTCGGCTCACGGCCCACGGCCCGCGTCCTTCGGACGTCCTGTACGCCGAGGACCCCCGGCCCTGTCGGCCGGGGGTCCTCATGTCCGCGCGACGCGTCCGCCCGCCGGTCAGCCCGAGCCGACGAAGAGCACCAGCAGCAGCCACACGACGGGGGCGGTGGGCAGCAAGGAGTCCAGTCGGTCCATGATGCCGCCGTGGCCCGGGAGCAAGGTGCCCATGTCCTTGATGCCCAGGTCACGCTTGATCATCGACTCGCCCAGGTCGCCCAGCGTGGCGCTGGCCGCGACCGCGAGGCCGAGGAGCAGGCCCTGCCACCAGGTGCCGTCGTCGATCAGGAACTCCATGCACAGCGCGCCCGCCACCATCGCGAAGCCGACCGCGCCCAGCAGCCCCTCGCGGGTCTTGCCGGGGCTGATGCGCGGGGCGAGCTTGTGCTTGCCGAAGCGCCACCCGACGGCGTACGCCCCCGTGTCGCTGACCACGGCCAGCAGCAGGAACGTGAGGACCCGCCACGCGCCGTCGTCCGCGGTGAGCATCATCGCCACGAACGTGGCCAGGAACGGGATGTAGAAAGCCGCGAAGACCCCCGCGGTGACGTCCTTGAGATAGCCCTCGGGCGGTTCCGTCATCCGCCAGACCAGGACCGCGAGCGCGGTGAGCGCCATCGCCACCCAGGCGCCCTCGGGCCCCCGCACGTAACCGGCGACGACCATCGCCGCACCGCCGAGCGCCAGCGGCACCAGCGGGGCCTTGATGTTCTTGCGTTCGGCGAGCCTCGACGTCAGCTCCCAGAGGCCGACGACGACGGCGACCGCTATGACGCCGACGAAGGCGGCCTTGACGACGAACAACGACGCGACGATCACGACGCCGAGTCCGACACCGACGCCTATGGCAGCACCCAGATCGCGGCCCGCGCTCTTCTTCGGAGACACGGGTGCGGAATGT
This sequence comes from Streptomyces sp. V3I8, assembly GCF_030817535.1. NCBI lineage: Bacteria > Bacillati > Actinomycetota > Actinomycetes > Kitasatosporales > Streptomycetaceae > Streptomyces > Streptomyces sp. V3I8. The sequence goes on from NZ_JAUSZL010000002.1 coordinate 2,645,497, forward strand.
GCGGCGCTGGTCATGGGCTCCGGATTCTGCGACGGGGCCTGGAAGGGCGGCGTCGACGGCGTCTCGTCGCGGAACAGGGGGCCGCCCGTCCGGGCAGCCCCCCGGTCGTCATCCTGGTCTCCGCCGCCATGCGCGGGTACGTCGGGCACGATGGGCATGGGGCGAGTCTGCTGCGCGTTGTACGCATCGTACGCGGGACCCGCCGGGGCAGCCCCCTGGACAGGCCCCTGGTCGGACGGCCCCCAGTACCCGGCTTGTGGCGGCGCCCCCCAGGAAGAGTCGTTCATCAGACCTCGAGCAGCTCCGCTTCCTTGTGCTTGAGCAGCTCGTCCACCTGGGCGACGTACTTCGTGGTGGTGTCGTCGAGCTCCTTCTCCGCGCGGCGGCCCTCGTCCTCGCCGACCTCGCCGTCCTTGACCATCTTGTCGATGCCGTCCTTGGCCTTGCGGCGGACGGAACGGATCGAGATCTTGGAGTCCTCGGCCTTGGTCCGGGCGACCTTGATGTAGTCCTTGCGGCGCTCCTCGGTGAGCTCGGGGAACACCACCCGGATGATGTTGCCGTCGTTACTCGGGTTGACGCCGAGATCGGAGTCGCGGATCGCCTGCTCGATGTTGCGCATCGCGCTCTTGTCGAACGGGGTCACCACGGCCATGCGCGGCTCGGGCACCGAGAACGAGGCGAGCTGGTTGATCGGTGTCAGTGCGCCGTAGTAGTCCGCCACGATCTTGTTGAACATCGCCGGGTGCGCACGGCCGGTGCGGATCGCGGCGAAGTCCTCCTTGGCGACCACGACGGCCTTCTCCATCTTCTCCTCGGCCTCGAGGAGGGTCTCTTCGATCACCACTTGCTCCTGCGTGTCTTGAGTAGGCCCGGCTGCGGTTCCTCGGAGGGTAGGCGGCCGGCTGCGTCGCGTCTTGTTCCTGCACGGTTCCCGACCGGCAGGACATTGTCCATCCCCCGGTCAGGCCCGGCCGCCCTGGTCGCCCACGAGCGTGCCGATCTTCTCACCCTTGACCGCCCGGGCGATATTGCCCTCGGCGAGAAGCTCGAAGACGAGGATGGGGAGCTTGTTGTCGCGGCACAGCGTGATCGCGGTCATGTCCGCGACCTTGAGGTCGCGGGTGATGACCTCGCCGTAGCTGAGCGCGTCGAACTTGACCGCTCCGGGGTTGGTCTTCGGGTCGGAGTCGTAGACCCCGTCCACGCCGTTCTTGCCCATCAGCAGCGCTTCGGCGTCGATCTCCAGGGCGCGCTGGGCGGCGGTGGTGTCCGTGGAGAAGTACGGCATGCCCATCCCGGCGCCGAAGATGACCACACGGCCCTTCTCCAGGTGCCGCACGGCCCGCAGCGGGATGTACGGCTCGGCGACCTGTCCCATGGTGATGGCGGTCTGCACGCGCGAGTCGATGCCCTCCTTCTCCAGGAAGTCCTGGAGGGCGAGGCAGTTCATGACCGTTCCGAGCATGCCCATGTAGTCCGAGCGGGCCCGGTCCATGCCGCGCTGCTGGAGTTCGGCGCCGCGGAAGAAGTTGCCGCCGCCGATGACGACGGCGATCTGGGCGCCGCCGCGGACCACCGCGGCGATCTCCCGCGCCATCTTGTGCACCACGTCGGGGTCGACGCCGAGTGCCCCGCCACCGGCGAAGGCCTCACCGGAGAGCTTCAGCAGGAAGCGGCCGGCGCCCTTGCCGGTGTCGCCCTTTTCGTCCTTGTCGGCCTGGGTGGTGGTCATGGCAATCTCGCCTCTTCTACGTGTCGCACATACGGGTCGCACATACGAAGGAGGCCACTGCCGGTGGGGTGTTGTTCGCATCCCATGCGCGGCGGTGGCCTCCTCGTCAGATCTGCTGTCGTCCGCGCGTCCGCGGGCGGCGGGGTACGCGACCCACCCGGACGACTGCTGTCGACCCTAGCGGGATCGCACGTCGATCGCGGTACGGACTCAGATGCCGACCTTGATGCGCGAGAAGCGCTTCAGGGTGACACCGGCCTCGTCCAGGACCTTCTGGACGGACTTCTTGTTGTCGAGCGCGTACGGCTGGCCGAGGAGGGTGGCCTCCTTGAAGAAGCCGTTGACGCGACCCTCGACGATCTTCGGGAGCGCGGCCTCGGGCTTGCCCTCGGCGCGGGTGGTCTCCTCGGCGACGCGGCGCTCGGACTCGACGACCTCGGCCGGAACGTCCTCACGGGAGAGGTACTTCGGCGCGAAGGCGGCGATGTGCTGCGCGATGCCCTTGGCGAGACCGGCGTCGGCCTTGTCCAGCTCGACCAGGACACCGATCTGCGGGGGCAGGTCGGGCATGGTGCGGTGCATGTACGCGGTCACGTAGGTGCCGGAGAACTGGGCGAAGCGGTCGAGGACGATCTTCTCGCCCAGCGTCGCGTTGGCCTCGTCGACGAACGCCTGGACCGTCTTGCCGGACTCGATCTCCGAGGCGAGGAGCGCCTGGATGTCGGCCGGGGAGGTCGCGGCGGCGTGCTGGGCGATCTGGTTGGCGACGGCCTGGAACTTCTCGCCCTTGGCGACGAAGTCCGTCTCGCACTTCAGCTCGACCAGGACACCGGAGGTGTTGTCGTCGGCGATGATGGAGACCACGGCGCCGTTCTCGGCGGAGCGGCCCTCGCGCTTGGCGACGCCCTTCTGGCCCTTGATGCGCAGCGCCTCGACGGCCTTGTCGACGTTGCCGTCGGCCTCGTCCAGCGCCTTCTTGCAGTCCATCATGCCGGCGCCCGTGAGCTCACGGAGCTTCTTGACGTCGGCGGCGGTGTAGTTCGCCATGATCTGTGAATCTCTTCTCGGAGTTCGAAGTCTCTGCAGTCGGCGTCCGCCGCTGATCGGGCGGGCGTCCACCGAAGATCTACGGGCTGGGGGTGAACGGCGGGCGGCGCACTCGGCGCCGCCCGCCCTCACTCAACCGTGACGCTGGGTCGTCAGGCCTGCTCGGCGTCGGCCGGCTTCTCGGCCTCGGCCTCGGCGGGCGCCTCGGCGGCAGCCGGAGCCTCGGCCTCGGCGGCGGGCGCCTCGGTCTCGGCGGCCGGAGCCTCGGTCGCGGGGGCCTCGGCGTCTGCGTCGGCGGCCGGAGCGTCGGCGGCGGGCGCCTCGGCAGCGGTCTCGTCGGCCTTCTTCTCGCCGCCCTCGAGCAGGTCGCGCTCCCACGCGGCGAGCGGCTCGCCCGCGGCCTTGTCACCCTCGGCGGCCTTGCCGGCACCGGAACGGGAGATGAGGCCCTCGGCGACGGCGTCGGCGATCACGCGGGTGAGCAGGGTGACGGAGCGGATCGCGTCGTCGTTGCCCGGGATCTTGTAGTCGACCTCGTCGGGGTCGCAGTTGGTGTCCAGGATGGCGACGACCGGGATGTTGAGCTTCCGGGCCTCACCGACCGCGATGTGCTCCTTCTTGGTGTCCACGATCCAGACGGCGCTGGGCACCTTGGACATCTCGCGGATACCGCCGAGGGTCTTCTCCAGCTTGGCCTTCTCGCGGGAGAGGACGAGCAGCTCCTTCTTGGTGAGGCCGGACGCGGCCACATCCTCGAAGTCGATCTGCTCGAGCTCCTTGAGGCGCTGCAGACGCTTGTAGACGGTCGAGAAGTTGGTGAGCATGCCGCCCAGCCAGCGCTGGTTCACGTAGGGCATGCCGACGCGGGTCGCCTGCTCGGCGATGGCCTCCTGCGCCTGCTTCTTCGTGCCGACGAACATGACCGTGCCGCCGTGGGCGACGGTCTCCTTGACGAACTCGTAGGCGCGGTCGATGTACGACAGCGACTGGAGCAGGTCGATGATGTAGATGCCGTTGCGCTCCGTGAAGATGAAGCGCTTCATCTTCGGGTTCCAACGACGGGTCTGGTGACCGAAGTGGACGCCGCTTTCCAGCAGCTCCCGCATCGTGACGACGGCCATGGCCGTACTCCTTGGTGTGCTCGGTTGTACCGCGCCCGCCGGACGGCGGTCGCGCCTGACGCCCGCGTTGCGCCTTGCCACAAGGGACCGAGGGGCGCTGACACCGGCTGTTTGACGACCTGATGTCGGGGCGTGCGAAGTCGACCCGGTGACCCGGATCGCCACAAGAAGTGTACGGGACCCGCGAGGCGCCGGATGACGCCGTTGTCCACAACCGACGGGTACTCCACAGATCCTGACCATGATCCACTTTTTCGGGGCGGTCGGGGGACCGTTCTCGCATGCGAGCAGACCATTTCCTTCGTACGCCGCCGGCGCCGCCGCGTGCCCTGACGGCGGCCGCCGTGCCGGTACTCGGCCTCCTGCTGATGCTGGGCCCGGTCCTCGGCGGGCCCGCGGCCACCGCCCGGGACGGCGGTCCCGGCGGTGCGTCCGGTGGCGGCCGTGCGTCCGGTGGCGGCCGTGCGTCCGGTGGCGGCGTGGGCCCGCCCGTTCCGGCGGTCGGCCGCGCCTGGCCGGTGAGGTCGCGCCCGCCGGTGGCACGTGGCTGGGAGCCGCCGGCGACCGCCTACGGGCGGGGCCACCGGGGACTCGACCTCACCGCGGCTCCCGGCACGCCGGTCCGGGCCGTCGCCCCCGGCCGCGTCTCCTTCGCGGGCCGGGTCGCGGGCCGCGGGGCCGTCTCGGTCGAGCTGACCGGCACGGGAACACCACCCCTGCGCACCACGTACGTACCGGTGCGGGCGACCCTGAGAAAGGGCGCCGAGGTGGCCGCGGGCGAGGTGGTGGGCATCCTGGAACCGTCGGACCCCCACTGCCCGGCGTCATGCCTGCACTGGGGCCTGCGCCGCGGCGACACCTACCTGGACCCGCTCGCCCTGCTGCCCCCGTGGCTGCTGACCAGGGGCCCCTCACGCCTGCTGCCGGTCACGGGAGTACCGGAACAGGAACTCGACCCGGCACCGGCACCCGAATCCGAATCGGAACCGGCGACTGCCCGTCCCGCCCGTCCCGCCCACGGGACACCCGGACTCTTCGCATGGTTCTGACGGACGGGTCCGGGAGGCGGTCCCCGGAGGAGCATCAGAGGAACCCCGGAGGAGACGGCCCGCGCGTCTACGAACGGGGACAGGCCCCGAAGCACCGGCGATCCGGCGCCCCGGACCCGGACCCGGACCCGGACCCGGACAAGCCAACCGCCTCGGCGGCTCAGCCCCGTACGCCGCGCAGAGCCATCGCGACCGCGGCCTCGGTGATGACCTCGGGTTCCTCGGCCGCGCCCAGTTCGATCCTGCGGACCGCCGCGTCCGCCATCCCCTGGAGGAGCATCGCGGCCATCCGCGGCTGCTCGTGCCCCATGTCCCGCAACGCCTCCACGATCATCGCGACGAGTCCCCCGTGCGCGGCGCGGATCTTCTCGCGCGCGCCCGCGTCGAGCTCGCTCGCGGAGATCGCCACCACGGCCCGGTGCCTCCGGTCCCCGACGAGGGTGAGCTGACTGCGGACGTACGCCTCGACCTTCCCCTCGGGCGTCCCGGCCAGCGACATCGCCGTCTCGACCTCGGCGGCCCAGAGCGGGAAGTCGACCTCGCAGAGCTCTTCGACGACAGCCGCCCTGGAGCGGAAGTACTCGTACACGGAGGACCGCGCGAGGCCGGTCCGCTCGGCGAGCGCCGGGAACGTCAGCGCGTCCGTCCCGCCCTCGGACAGCAGTGACCGTGCCGCGTCCAGCAGGGCGGCTCGCTGCATCGACCGGTGCTCGGCCACGGAGGCCGCTCGAATCCTTGGCACGCTCCCACTTTACGGACGCCTCGCCCAGGACGGGAGTCTCTGGCCCGGAAGGACCTGTCCGCCGCCCCGGAGCACAACGATCCCGCGCCGGCGGAGAAGCGCTTCCACCAGGCCGAAGGAGTGACTGCGCCGGGCCGGAGGAGCGACTGCGCCGACCCGGTGCGGCGGTCCCGCCGGGTCAGCGCCCGAAACTCGCCAGCTTCGCCCGGAGCTGGAGGACCGACTTGGTGTGGATCTGGCTGACGCGGCTCTCCGTCACCCCGAGCACATTGCCGATCTCGGCGAGCGTGAGCCCCTCGTAGTAGTAGAGGGTGACCACCGTCTTCTCCCGCTCGGGCAGTGTGTTGATGGCCCGGGCCAGGAAACGCCGCAGCTCACGGTCCTCGGCGACCTCCACGGGGTTGTCGGCCGCGGTGTCCTCGAGGGTGTCCATCAGGCTCAGCCGGTTGCCGCCCTCACCGCCGACGTGCAGCAGTTCCTCCAGGGCCACGACGTTGGCCAGCGACAACTGGCCGAACACCGCGTGCAGCTCCTCGACCGCGATCCCCATCTCGTCGGCCACCTCGATCTCGGACGGCGTACGCCGAAGCCGCGCCTCCAGTGTCGCGTAGGCCCGCTCGACGTTACGGGCCTTCTGCCGCACGGACCGGGGGATCCAGTCCAGCGCGCGCAGCTCGTCGATCATCGCGCCCCGGATCCGGGTGATCGCGTACGTCTCGAACTTGATCTCCCGCCCGATGTCGAACTTCTCGATGGCGTCGATCAGCCCGAACACACCCGACGACACGAAGTCGGCCTGCTCCACGTTGGGCGGCAGCCCCACACTCACCCGGCCCGCCACGTACTTCACCAACGGCGAGTAGTGCAGGATCAGCTGCTCGCGCAGCCGGCCGTCACCCGTGGTCTTGTACGACCTCCACAGCTCGTCGAGCGTCGAGGGAGCGGGCGGCCGCCCGCCGCCTCGGGCAGCGGGGGGAACTGCCGCCCGGTCAGACCCGGAGGTGTGCTGGGGCATGCGTCGCCTTGTGCCGTTCTGCAGTGAACTGGTGGTAACTGCGTGAGCTGTCGGTCTGATGTCGAGTTGCCTGTCTGAGTCGGAATCCATGCGAGCGTAGCGTGACTGGAGAGTCGCAGTGTGCGAACAGGGGCGGACTCACCGTGCGCAGATACGTTCCGCTCGGCGTTCCGCGGGGTCGTGGCCGTCGCCGTGCGTGACCGCCGCCGAGCGTCAACTACGGGAAACTCCAAGGGCTTCGGGGAGTCCCCCGGACGGCCGAACACTCTCGGTCAGCGGTGCCCTCCTTTCGTGTCGACGGACATCACGGCCTGGCGTGTCAACTTCCATCCGTCGCCGTGTCGTTCCACGAAGCCAAGTGAGCGGAGTTCGTACAGTCTCGCGACCGTGTCGTCCTCGCCCGTCCCGGCGTCCCTGGCGATCTCCCGCGGCGCCGCCGCCTCCTGGGCCGGCAGCGCGGCCAGCACCCGCGCGGCCGCCGGGTCCAGCAGGTCGCGGGGCAGGACCGGCCCGCGCCTGGCCGGCGCCAGCTCGCCCATGTCGCCGACCAGCTCGGCCACTTCCGCGGCGTCGGTGACCAGTACCGCGTCCCCGCGCAGCAGTTCGTGCACGCCCGCCGAGAGGCCGCTGGTGGCCGGGCCCGGTACCCCCATCGTGAATCTGCCCAACCGCTGCGCGGCCCGGGCGGTCACCAACGCGCCACTGCGGTGGGCCGCCTCCACGACCACCGTGCCGCGCGTCAGCGCCGCGATGACCCGGTTGCGCAGGATGAACCTGCTCGGTGTCGGATGGTCGCCCGGTGGCAACTCACCGACCACCAGTCCCTGTTCGGCGATCCTGTCGATCAACCGGGTATGACCCGGCGGATAGGGCCGGTCGACGCCGCAGGCGAGCACGGCGACGGTGGCGCCGCCCGCTGCGAGCGCGCCGCGGTGCGTGGCCCCGTCCACTCCGTAGGCACCTCCCGAGACCACGACCCAGCCCCGCTCCGCGAGCCCGGCGCCCAGCGTGGAGGCCATGTGGGCGCCGTACTCGGTGCAGGCCCGGGCGCCCACGACCGCGACGGAGCGCAGGGCCCACATCCGCAGGCTGGGCAGCCCGCGCACCCACAACCCGACGGGCCTGGCGTCCTCCAGGTCGTCCAGTTGCGCGGGCCACTCGGTGTCGCCGGGGCACACGAACCGCGTGCCGGAGTCCCGCGCCACCGCCAGGTCCCGCCGTGGGTCGGCCCGGTCGGCCCGGGCCCGCAGACCCGCCCATCGGGTGTCCGTCACGCCGGGCAGCCGCTCTCCGTCCCCGGCGAGGCGCCGGACCACCTCCGCCGCGCCGCTCTCGCGGAGCCATCGCCCGCAGATCTCGTCCCCCGGTTCGACGACGCGGGCCAGAAAAGCCCGGTGGAGCCGCTCCTCGTCCCCGCTCACGCCGCTCACGAGGACGCCCCGATCGCCATCGGCACTCCCCGCGGGACCCCGGTGCGCAACTGCAGCGCGAGGGTCACGTCCGCCGCCCCGGGGCGGTCCCGGCCGGCGAGGTCCGCGACGGTCCAGGCGACCCGCAGGACGCGGTCGAGCCCCCGGGCGGTGAGCACACCGCGCTCCAGGCTGCGCTCCGCGTCGTCCATGGCGCCCGGGGACGCGTACCACCGGCTGCGCAGCTCGCGGCCGGGCACCTCGCTGTTCGTGCGCCAGGGAGTGTCCGCCAGGCGGGCGGCGGCCCGTTCCCTGGCCGCCCGGACCCGGTCGGCGACCGTCTCGGTGGACTCGCCCCGCGCACCCCGCTCCGTCAGCTGGGAACGGGTGACGCGGTCCACCTCGACCCGCAGGTCGACGCGGTCGAGCAGGGGCCCGGAGAGCCGGGCCTGATAGCGGCGGATCGCGGAGGGCGAGCACTCGCACAGCGTGTCCCGCTGCGAGAAGCGGCCGCAGGGGCAGGGGTTGGCCGCGAGCACCATCAGGAACCGTGCCGGGAAGCGCACGACCCCGGCGCTGCGCGCGATCACCACGTGTCCCGACTCCAGGGGCTGGCGCAGCGCGTCGAGGGCGTGGCTGCTGAACTCGGGGGTCTCGTCGAGGAACAGCACGCCCCGGTGGGCGAGCGACACCGCGCCCGGGCGTGCCACTCCCTGGCCGCCCCCGACCAGGGACTGCATGGTCGCCGAGTGGTGCGGGGCGCAGTAGGGGGCGACGTCGACCAGGGGTTTGCCGGGCGGGAGAAGACCGGCGACCGAGTGCACGGCCGTGACCTCCAGGGACTCCTGGCGGGCGAGCGGTGGCAGGACGGCGGGCAGCCGCTCGGCGAGCATCGTCTTGCCTGCGCCCGGCGGGCCCTCCAGGAACAGGTGGTGTCCGCCGGCCGCGGCGACCTCGACCGCGGTCCGTGCCGAGAGCTGGCCGACGACGTCGGAGAGGTCGTGTCCGTGGTCGTACTGCGCGGCTCCCGTGCCGTGCATACCGGTGGCCGCGCCGGTGCCCGGCAGGCGCAGGCCGGCCAGCGGATCGGTCCGGCCCTGCTCGTCCGGGTCCTCATCGGGCACGGGTTCGTCCGTGAGGACGGCGATGAGCTGCCGCAGGCTGCGGACGCCGAGCACGGACACGCCTGGCACCAGTGACGCCTCGGCGGCGGCGCACTCGGGCACCACCACCTGCTCGTACCCGGCGTCGGCCGCGGCCAGCACGGCCGGCAGCACGCCCCGGACGGGCCGGACCCGTCCGTCCAGGCCCAGTTCACCGATCATCACGATGTCGCAGAGCACGCGCGGGTCGATGCGCTCGGAGGCGCCCAGCGCGGCGCAGGCGATGGCCAGGTCGAAGCCGCTGCCGCCCTTCGGTACCGAGGCCGGGCTGAGGCCCACCGTGAGCTTTTTCTGCGGCCACTCGGCGCCCGAGTTGACGACGGCCGCCCTGACCCGGTCCTTGCTCTCCGTCAGGCTCTTGTCGGGCAGCCCCACCAGGGTGAAGGCCGCGACCCCGGGCTCGAGGTCCGCCTGGACCTCGACGACGACGCCGTCCACTCCCACGAGGGCCACCGAGCACGTACGCGCGAAGCCCATCAGGCCGCCCCTCGCACGTGCTCCACGACGGGGGCGCCGCGGTCGGGCAGCACCACCCCCACGACGTCGATGCGCACGCCGCCGGGTGGAGCCCCTCCGTGTTCCTGCAGCCAGCGCTCCGCGAGGCCGCGCAGCCGCCGGGCCTTGACGGGGGTCACGGCGGACATCGGATGCTCGAAGGACCCCGCGCGACGGGTCTTGACCTCGCAGACGACCAGGGCGTCGCCGTCCTGGGCCACGATGTCGATCTCGCCGGTCCTGCCCGCGCGCCAGTTCCGCTGCAGGATCCTCATGCCGGCGTCGGTCAGCCGCCGTGCGGCCAGGTCCTCGCCGTACCTGCCGAGTGCGCTGCGGGCCTTGGACACCCTGGTCGCGGTAGATGTCCTGGACGCCTTGGACGCCGTGGCTGCCTTGTCGGGTGTGTTCATGTCGGCACCACCTCCGGCGCCAACAGTGAGCCCGTTCCGACCAGCTATTGGATCTTGGTGGACGGCCACCCGTTTGTGGACAACTCAGTCACCCGCACGAGCGGCCGCCGTCACACCTCTGCCGTACCGCTAGCTGCTCGGCAGTTCGAGATCGCTCTTGTTCAGCTCCTCGATGTTCACGTCCTTGAACGTGAGAACACGCACCTGCTTCACGAACCGAGCAGGCCGGTACATGTCCCACACCCAGGCGTCCGCCATGGACACCTCGAAAAACACCTCGCCCTGGACCGAGTGCACCTGCATCTCGTAGTCATTGGTGAGGTAGAAGCGCCGTTCGGTCTCGATCACGTATTTGAACAGACCGACGACATCGCGGTACTCCCGGTAGAGCTTCAGCTCCATCTCGGTCTCGTACTTCTCGAGGTCCTCGGCGCTCATGGCATGTTCCCCTTCAGCCGTGCGTCCCCCTATTGTGCGCCAGCCCCGCGAGCCCCTAGACGATTTCCGTGTCGAGGGTCTCGGGCCTGACCGGGGGCCCTTCGTCGAGCAGCCTGCGCAGCAGCTCGGCGAGTCTGGTCGGATACACCGTCTCATGTGCCCGGTGAAGTTCCCGGCACGTCCACCAGCGCGCTCCGGCGACACTGCGCCGTTCCAGCTCGGTCAGCCCCCTGGGCTCGGTCGCCGTCCGGGTCGTACGCCCCAGGTAGTACCACTCGTCCTGGTCCCAGCGGCGTCCCGCGAAAGGGAACGAACAGGTGCGCCGCCACAGCACCGGGCCCAGCTCCACCTCGGTGATGCCGGTCTCCTCCTCCAGCTCCCGCAGCGCGGCCTCCTCACGCGTCTCGTCGCCCTCCACCCCGCCGCCCGGCGTGAACCACCAGTCGTCCGAGGGGTCGTCGGGCTCATGCCCGTGCAGCAGCAGGATGCGGTCCCGCGGATCCAGCAGCACCACTCGGGCGACCCTGCGCAGCTCACCGAGGCCGCCGGGCGGCGCAAGCGCGCTCGACCCCTCGGACAGCGCAAGCGCGCCCGGCCCGTCGGGGGTCGGCGCCGGACGCCTGCCCATGACCTCGGACGCCGTGCCCTCGGACCCCGTGCCCTTGGAGGCCGTGCCCTCGGACCCCGCGGCCACCCGGTCACCCGCCGGCGCGGCCCCTTCAGCCGGCAAGAGCCTGCTCCCTCGTTCCCCGACCGTCCCGCCGGCGCCCCGCCCGCTTGGCGATCGGCCCGTACGCGGCGCCGCCGAGCACGAGCACCGCGCCCACCACGATCGCCGCGAGGACGAGTCGCAGGGGACCGGGCTCGGAGGTCCCGCCGAGTTCCTCGAAGCCGGTGGGGCGGGCCAGCATGCCGTTCATGGGCCAGGCCACCGCGTCGACGCGCGCGTTCACGGCGCTGCGCGGCACCGTGCCGTTGCCGGCCTCCGTCAGGTGGGCGGTGGAGTCCAGTGAGCCGCTGCGCTCGTCGCCGAGCAGGAAGAGCCGGCCCCTGGGTACCTCGATGGAGGGGATCGTGGACGACTCGGCCGCGCTGCCCTCGGGCAGATACGGTTCGTCGATCTTCTTGCCGTTCACGGTCAGCCTGTCCTGCGTGCAGCAGGCGACCGTGTCCCCGCCGACGGCGACGACCCGCTTCACCATGGGGAGGTCGCCCCAGCTGGCCTGCTTGAAGACGACGACGTCACCGCGCTCGACCTCGGAGCCGTCGATCCGCTCGGCGAGCACCCGGTCGCCGCCCGCGATGGTCGGCGACATCGAGTCGGTCGGCACGGTGTACGGCTGGTAGACGACCGCCCCCCAGGCGAACCCACCGAGGAAGAGCACACAGCCGAGGGCCACGGCCAGCCCCGACAGCTTGCTGCCGAGCCGTCCGTGGCCCTCGTCCGTACGGCGTGTCCCGCTCATCCCAGTCCTCCCCCACCTCGGAGAATCGACCTCGCGGCCCAGGTCCGGGCCACGGAAGATCGGCGTCTGGGACGGCACCCTACCCGGCGGTACGCGACCCAGAAACCCTGGTGTTCCCGACGGTGGGGCGGCGCCTGCGCCACAGCACCAGCGGCACCGCGCCCGCGAGTCCGAGCACGCCCGGAGCGGCGGCGCTCAGGTTCTGGTCGAAGGTGTCCGGCACCGGGAGCGTCGACCAGCGGGTGGGCGGCCAGGCGACGACGACGGCGCGGCCCACGACGTTGCCCACGGGCACGAAGCCCTGGTGCTTGTCCTGCTGGTGGTAGCGGGAGTCCAGCGAGTTCTGCCGGTGGTCACCCATGACCCAGATTTTGCCTTCGGGAACCTTCACCTTGAACTGGCCGCCGCCGTCGTCCACGGTGCAGGGCGTGTTGCCCGGGTACACGTACGGCTCGTTCAGCGCCTTGCCGTTGACCTTCAGCGGCCCGGTGCCCTTGCACTCGACGGTGTCCCCGCCGACGCCGACGACACGCTTGATGAGGTCCTTCTCCTCGGAGGAGGGCATCAGGCCGATCCAGCTGAGGGCCGTCTGGAGCACGTTCGGATCCGCCGTGGGCTCGCCCGCCAGCCACTCGGCGGGGTCGTGGAAGACGACCACTTCGCCGCGCTCGGGCTCCGAGCCGAACCACGGGGTCAGCTTGTCGACGAGGACGCGGTCACCCTGCTGAAGGGTGTTCTGCATCGAGTCCGAGGGGATCGAGAACGCCTGCACCAGGAAGGTCTTGATCAGCAGCGCGAGCACCAGCGCGATGCCGATGAGCAGCGGGAGTTCCTTCCAGAACGACCGCTGCTTCCGCGGCGCCGGAGCGGCGCCGTCGGTGTCGTCCCGCTCGTCCCGGCCCCCGCCCCTGCCTGCGTCGTCACCGGAGCCGGAGTCGGCTCCGGGGGGCACGTCGTCCTCCGCGGCCGGGGGGACCGGCTCTTCGGATCGTCCCGGCCGCTCCTCGGATCGCCCGGGCCGCTCCTCGGGGCCCTCGTGTCCGGATCGTGCGCCGACCGCCAAATCCCCCACATCCACTCCTCACTCCGTGTGCCGCCGCCTGCGACGGATACGACGCAGGCCCACCACTCCCATAACGAGCGGGAGTTCCGCAGGAGTCGGGAGCGGGATCAATCCGTATCGATCCCCGGTGGCCACCCTATGCGACGTGCCGAGCGCGGTGACCGCCCCGTTCGCCGCGTCGGGTACGGACGCGTACGTGTCCGGCTCCTCGAGACGGGTCCAGTGGCCGATGGGCCAGGCGATGACCATGGCGCGGCCCACGACGTCCTCGGAGATGGTGCCGCCGCCCTTCTCGTTGCGGTGGAAGCGGGAGTCGGCGGAGTTGGACCGGTGGTCGCCCATCACCCACAGGCGCCCCTCGGGCACCTTCACGGTGAACACGAGCGAGGAGGGTTTGTCACCCGGGTTGATGTACGGCTCGTCGAGCGGCATCCCGTTGACGGTCACGCGCCCCTGGGTGTCACAGCACTTCACGGTGTCACCGCCGACCGCGACGACCCGCTTGATCAGGTCCCGTTCGTTGTCGGAGGGCAGCAGGCCGATGAAGGTCAGCACCTCCTTGACCTGCTTGACGACGATGGGGTCGTCCGTCTTCGCCACCGGCTGCTCGTCCTCCAGCCAGCCGCCGGGGTCCTTGAACACGACGACGTCACCGCGCTCGGGCCTCGAACCGAACCAGGGCGTGAGTTTGTCGACCAGCACGCGGTCGCCGATCCGGATCGTCTGCTCCATGGAGCCCGAGGGGATCACGAAGGCCTGCACGAGGAACGTCTTCAGGACGAGCGCGATGAGCAGGGCGACACCGATCAGGAGCGGTATCTCCTTGACCGCCGAGCGCTGTCTGCGCCGCTTGACCTTCCGGGCCAGTTTGCGCCGGTCGGCGCGGCCGGGCAGCACCGGGCCGCCGGTACGCCGGGTGCCGGTGGGCAGAAGGTCCTCGGCGGCGCCGTGGGTGCCGCGCGGCCTGCCGCGGTTACCCATGGACACCGTCCGCGGTCCGCCCGTCCGTCCCCCGGGCGACCGGACTCGCGGCGGGCACGCGCGCGTAGCCGCCGGCGCGTTCGACACGGGCCCAGTGGCCGGAGGGCCAGGCGATCCAGTCGGCTCTGCCGATCACCCCGCCGACGGGGACCATGCCGCCGCCCGGCGAGCCGAGGTGGTCGCGGGAGTCGCTCGAGTCGCCGCGGTGGTCGCCGAGGACGAAGAGGGTGCCGTCGGGGACGACGACGTCGAAGGGCACTTCGGACGGCTCGTCCCCCGGGTACAGAAACGTCGACTCGTCGACGAGACGGCCGTTCACCTCGATCCTCCCCTGCCTGTCGCAGCAGACCACGTGGTCTCCTCCCACGCCGACGACACGTTTGATGTAGTCGGCGTCACCGAAGTAACCGGTGCCGTCGAACACGACGACGTCACCGCGCCTCGGCTCAGCACCGAAACGGTACGCCAACTTATTTACGAGAACGCGGTCCCCGATCCTCAATCCCGGCTCCATCGAGCCGCTGGGAATCTCGAACGGCTGGATCACGAACCGGGTGAGCAGCAGCAGCGAGACCAGGCAGAACAGCACGGTCAGGGTGATCCGTCCGCCCGGAACCCACTCCGCGGCCCGGGCCACCAACGCGAAACGCGACCGCTCCTCCGCCCCTGCGGTGCCCGGGGTCTCCTCGGGTACGGCGGGTTGGGAGGAGCGGTCGCGCTCCGTCTGCTGTGCTTCGGCGTCCATGTGGGCCAGATGCTATCCGGCCTTCACACGGCCTCCGCGCGAGATCACCTGTCGCGCTTCTCCTTGATCTTCGCGGCCTTGCCGCGCAGGTCACGGAGGTAGTAGAGCTTGGCGCGACGCACGGCACCGCGGCTGACGAGCTCGATCTTCTCGACGATCGGGGTGTGCACCGGGAAGGTGCGCTCGACGCCGACGGAGAAGGAGACCTTGCGGACGGAGAAGGTCTCGCGGACACCGGCGCCCTGGCGGCGGATGACTACGCCCTTGAACTGCTGCACACGCGAGCGGTTGCCCTCGATGACACGCACGTGGACGTTGACGGTGTCGCCCGGGCGGAAGGCCGGGATGTCGCTGCGCAGCGACGCTGCGTCGACGGACGCGAGCAGGTTGGACATGATCGTCTGCTTTCTTCGCCGATGCCACAGGTCATCGACGGAAGTAGGTGCTTCCAGAAAGGGAGCTGTTCTCGTCGGGGCGGGCGTCGTGTCCCCCTGTGGCAGGGGCGCACGCCGGACGACGTACAGCAACGGCCTATTCTTCCACGGTGTCGGGCCTGCGCCCAAATCGGCCGTCGGGGCCGGGCTGCCAGCCGAGGATGGAGAGCATCTCGCGGTCCTTCTTGTCGAAGGCGGCGGGGTCGCAGCGCTCGATGAGGTCCGGCCGGTTGGCGGTCGTGCGCCGCAGGGCCTCGTCCCGGCGCCAGCGGGCGATCTTCCCGTGGTGGCCGCTGAGCAGCACCTCCGGGATCTCCCGGCCGCGCCACCGGGGCGGCTTCGTGTAGACGGGCCCCTCCAGGAGGTTCGCCATCGCTCCCGGCGCGAACGAGTCGTCGCGGTGCGACTCGGCGTTGCCGAGGACGCCCGGCAGCAGCCGGGCTACGGCCTCCGTGACGACGAGGACGGCCGCCTCGCCGCCGGCCAGCACGTAGTCACCGATGGAGACCTCGTGGACCGGCATGCGGGTGGCGTACTCGTCGACGACCCGGCGGTCGATGCCCTCGTAGCGGGCGGGCGTGAAGACCAGCCAGGGGCACTCGGAGAGCTCGACGGCGAGTTCCTGGGTGAAGGGACGGCCGCTGGGCGTGGGGACGACCAGGACGGGCCCACGGGAGCCCGTCTCGTAGCCGTCCGCGAGGACGGAGTCCAGGGCGTCGCCCCAGGGGTCCGTCTTCATGACCATGCCGGGGCCGCCGCCGTAGGGGGTGTCGTCGACCGTGTTGTGCCGGTCGTGGGTCCACTCCCGCAGGTCGTGCACGTGCACGTCGAGCTGTCCACGCGCGCGTGCCTTCCCCACGAGGGAAACGTTCAGCGGTTCCAGGTACTCGGGGAAGATCGTGAGGACGTCGAGCCGCATCAGTGGCCGGTCCCCGCGGCGGAGCCGTCCCCGGTCCCCTCGCCGGAGGCATCCCCCGCGGAGGCGATCTCGGCCCTGTCGTCGATCAGGCCGGGCGGCGGGTCGATGACGGCTCGCTGCTCCGCCAGGTCGATCTCGGTGACGATCTCCTCGACGAACGGGATCAGCAGCTCGGTCCCGTCGGCCCGCTCGACCACGAAGAGGTCCTGCGAGGGCAGATGGGAGATCTCGGTGATCCGGCCGACCTCGGTGCCGTCCTTCAGGACGACGTCCAGGTCCATGAGCTGGTGGTCGTAGTACTCGTCCGGTTCCTCGGGCACCTGGTCGGGGTCGACCTCGGCGATCAGCAGGGTGTTGCGCAGCGCCTCGGCGCCGTTGCGGTCGCGTACGCCCGCGAAGCGCAGCAGGAGGCGGCCGCTGTGCACCCGGCCCGTCTCGATGGTCAGCGGACCGGCCGAGGCGGGGTCCGTGGCCAGGACGGCACCGGGCGCGAGCCGCAGTTCCGGCTCGTCGGTGCGTACCTCGACGGTGACCTCGCCCTTGATGCCATGGGCGCGGCCCACCCGCGCGACTACCAGCTGCACTTGCCTGCTCTCCTGTCGTGTGTCCACGGCTCGTGCGTCCACGGCGTCGGCGCGTGGACGACCACGGGCCGGGGACGGCCGATGGCCGTCCCCGGCCCGAGCCGGTGCTGCGTGTACGTCAGCGGACGTGGTCCACGTCGACGAGGTCGACGCGGACACCGCGGCCGCCGATGGCGCCCACGACGGTGCGCAGGGCGCGCGCGGTGCGGCCGTTGCGGCCGATCACCTTGCCGAGGTCGTCGGGGTGGACCCGGACCTCGAGGACGCGTCCGCGGCGCAGGTCGCGCGAGGCGACCTGTACCTCGTCCGGGTTGTCGACGATGCCCTTCACGAGGTGCTCGAGAGCCTCCTCGAGCATGCTCAGGCCTCGGTCGACTCGGACTCGGCGGCGGCCTCGTCCTTCTTCTCAGTCTTCTTCTTCTGGGTGATGGCCTCACCCTTGCCCTGGTCGTCGCCACCGAGGGCCTCGAACAGCGGGCGCGTGGCCTTCGGCTCGGCGACGAGCAGCGGGGGCGGGGCGGGCTCGCCCTTGTGCTTCTGCCAGTCGCCGGTCAGCTTGAGAATGGCGAGGACGGGCTCGGTCGGCTGCGCGCCGACACCCAGCCAGTACTGCGCACGCTCGGAGTCGACCTCGATACGCGAGGGGTTCTGCACCGGGTGGTACAGGCCGATCTCCTCGATGGCCCGGCCGTCACGGCGGGTACGGGAGTCGGCGACGACGATGCGGTAGTGAGGCGCACGGATCTTGCCCAGACGCTTCAGCTTGATCTTGACTGCCACGGGAGTGGTCTCTCCTGGTCTTGACGTGGTTGGGCACGGCGAGGTTGCCGCGTGGGGTTGCGGTACCCGAGTGCCCGATGGACGCGTCAGCCGGAGGAGAGAGGGGTCCTGTGCGGCTGCGAGTACAGCTGACCATTCTGCCACACCCTGACGGGCGTATCGACACAGAGGTACCGGCCCGCCCGGTCCCGGGCGGCCGTCGGCCGGACCGCGGCACCGCCGGGTCCGGCACGGGTACTGCCGTCGGGGCGGGCCGCCTCTCGAGCCGGCACCCACGAAGTGCCGCCGCGCTCTTCCGCACCACCCCCGCGGCAGGACGTCCCGCCGCCGCGTCGGCCGCCGCTCAGCCCGCCGCCGCGCCGACCACCTCCGGGATGCGGAACGGCTTGCCGCACCCTCCGCACACGATCGGCGCCTGCGCGAGGACCGACGGGACGACGCGGACGTTGCGCCCGCAGTCGCAGACCGCCTTCACCCGCACACCCCCGCCGGACGAGCCGTGCCGGGCGGCCGGACCGCGGAAGCTCCGGGCGGTGTCGGCGGCGGTCGCGACCGTGTGCGCCTTGAGGGCGCGCTGCAGTCTCTCCGTCGTCGGGCGGTAGCGCCGCTTCGCCTCGGGGTTGAGCGTGACCAGGGAGAAACCGCTGCTGGGATGCGGTTCCTCCGGGTGGTCCAGGCCCAGCTCCTCGGCGATCGCGAGGAATCTGCGGTTGTGGTACCGGCCGGCGCGGGAGGTGTCGCGGACTCCTCGCGCGGCGGCGATGCCGTGGACTGCTTCATGAAGCAGTCGTTCGAAGGAGAGTTCGTGTCCGCAGGCGGACGACGACTCCCCGATCAGGGACTCTGGCGCGGCAAGATCGGGCAGCTCGGGGTGGTGCCGCTGAATGTCGGCCCACGCCCCTGCCAGCTCTGCGGCGAGAACAGGTGGTGTCGTGCTCACGTAATGACAACGAGCCGGGGTGCCTCTGTGTTCCTATTCCGGGGCATCCCAAATATTTTGCACGTACCCGTCAGTTGCCGCTGATGCGTCCTGACGAGGGCGGGTGCGCTGATCTGCGGAGAAGCCTCACAGTTCGCACTCAGCCGGTACGTAGCGACGCGTACGTCGCGCCACGTAGACGCTGTCCGCACACCGGGACGACCGGGGCCGCCGGGTGCGCAAGGGGCGATTCGGTCCTTCTCGCGGCGGAATCCCGGGGACCGGTGGGCGCGGGCCACGGTGCCGACGTTACCGCGTGCGGGACGGTCCCGGGCACCGACCCGGTCCCACCCGGCGCAGCCGTACGGTCCCCCGCGCGCGCCGGCTCCGCGCCCGCCGGGCACGTGCCGGGTACGGGACCTCCTCGCGCCTGCGGACCTTGGCCGGAACCGGATCGTCGCCTTCGACGGCCGTGGCCACCGCCTGTACGGAGCCGGGGCGGGCCGGGGCGGGGGTGCGTCCGCAACCCGCTGTCATCACCGCAGGACGCGTTCAGGCCATCCGCCCCGCCGGGCCCGAGCGACGAACAGGTGTCCGCGCGACGGCCGGCCGGCGGAGGCACATGTTGCCGGTATGTGAATTTTCACGGCGTGCGCGGATGGTACGCAAACCGGGCTCCTCAACCCCTGGACTCCGCGACGAGCGCGGAGTTTCCTGGCATACGGGGGGAGTGCGAGCGCACTGCACGGGGGTGGACAACCGAGTCACAAAGGCAACTCTCGGCGGATTGGGGCACATTCGATGACACCTACGCTCGTGCGGCAGCACCTGCCTCACTCGGGGGCCAAGCCCCAGGTGGACCAGTGGGCACGCGCGCGTGACTGGGCCGAGATTCAGGAGCGGATGCTCGTACCGCTCTACGAGGCGGTCTACGAGCGACTCGAAGTGGGCTCGTCGACCAGGCTCCTGGGGCTCGGCTGCGGATCCGGTCTGGCGCTGCTGATGGCCGCGGCGCGGGGCGCTTCGGTCACCGGACTGCAGGCGCACGCGCCGGAGCGGCTGGCTCTCGCGCGGGAGCGGCTGTCGGCCGAAGCGCGCGGCGCGCGTGCGCCGGGCGACGCGCGGCTCACGGAGGGGGAACCGGCGGACGTCGGCGGCCCGGCGGCGGCGTACAACCTGGTGACCGCCTTCGAACCGGTCGGGTGCGTGGCCGGCGACTCCGAAGGGCTCGCCGAGTCGCTCGCGGCGGCGGCGCCGCTCGTCGGCGGAGGGGTTCCGGTGGTCCTGGCGGGCTGGGGACCTCCGGAGCGGTGTGCCACGTCCTCGGTGCTCCGGGTCGCCGGCAAGCTGGCGAACAGGCTGCGGGGGCCGGGGAACTGGCGTCCGGCCCTGCGGGACGACCTGGAGGAGGTCGCCGAGCGGGCCGGGCTGCGGCCCGACGGGTCCGGGCGGGTCGCGTGCCCCTTCGGGTACGCGGACGCGGACAACGCCGTGCGGGGGCTGCTGTCGACGGGGTTCTTCGACGCGGCCGTCGCCGCCACGGACCGGGTGCAGGTCGACAAGGAGGTGCGGGAGGCTCTGCATCCGTATGCGCGGCGGGACGGGACGGTGTGGATGCCGAACGTCTTCCGCTATCTGATCGCCCGGACGGCCTGAGTCGACGCGTTCGCGGCGGGGCGTTCTTCGCCCCCGCCGCCCCTGCCCGTCCCCACCCCGGGGGCTGCCGCCCCCGGACCCTCGCCATCGCGCTGCCGCGCTCGTCCTCAAACGCCGGACGGGCCGACCGGGTCGGCCCGTCCGGCGTTTGAGGACCGGGGGTCGGGGGTGAAAAGGGCCCTAGCCCATGAACTTCTTGAACTCGTCGGGGAGTTCGAAGTTCTGCGGCTGCTGGCCGCCCGGCAGGCCGAGCGCCCCGCCCGCCTGCCCCGCGGCCTCCCGCCGGGCCGCGGCCTCCTCCTCCTGCTGCTTGCGCTTCATCGGGTTGCCGGACCGCTGCTTGCCCTTCGCCTTCTTGGGCTGCTTCTTCGACCGGCCGGCACCGCCGCCCATGCCCGGCATCCCGGGCATCCCCGGCATGCCGCCGCCCTGGGCCATCCGGGACATCATCTTGCGGGCCTCGAAGAACCGCTCGACCAGGCCCTTGACCGCGCTGACGTCGACACCGGAACCCTTGGCGATACGGGCGCGCCGCGAGCCGTTGATGATCGTCGCGTCCTGGCGCTCGGCCGGGGTCATCGACTTGATGATCGCGGCCGTACGGTCGACGTCGCGCTCGTCGAGGTTGTTGATCTGGTCCTTGATCTGGCCCATCCCGGGCAGCATGCCGAGCAGCTTGGAGATGGAGCCCATCTTCCTGACCTGCTCCATCTGGGCCAGGAAGTCGTCGAGCGTGAAGTCCTGGCCCTTCTTGGAGGCCAGCTTCGAGGCCATGGCCTCGGCCTCCTGCTGCGAGAAGGTCTGCTCGGCCTTCTCGATCAGCGTGAGCACGTCGCCCATGCCGAGGATGCGGGACGCCATGCGGTCCGGGTGGAACGCGTCGAAGTCGTCCAGCTTCTCGCCGTTGGAGGCGAACATGACCTGGCGGCCGGTGACGTGCGCGATGGACAGCGCCGCACCACCGCGGGCGTCGCCGTCGAGCTTGGACAGGACCACGCCGTCGAAGCCGACCCCGTCGCGGAAGGCCTCCGCGGTGTTGACCGCGTCCTGGCCGACCATGGCGTCGACGACGAACAGGATCTCGTCGGGCGAGACCGCGTCGCGGATGTCGGCGGCCTGCTGCATCAGCTCGGTGTCGATGCCGAGGCGGCCCGCGGTGTCGACGATGACGACGTCGTACTGCTTCTGCTTCGCGTACTCGATGGAGTCCTTGGCGACCTGGACCGGGTCCCCGACGCCGTTGCCCGGCTGCGGCGCGTAGACGCCGACACCCGCGCGCTCGCCGACGACGCTGAGCTGGTTCACCGCGTTCGGGCGCTGGAGGTCGCAGGCGACGAGCAGCGGTGCGTGCCCCTGGCCCTGCAGCCACTTGCCGAGCTTTCCGGCGAGCGTGGTCTTACCGGCACCCTGCAGACCCGCGAGCATGATCACGGTCGGCGGCTGCTTGGCGAAGCGCAGGCGCCGGGTCTCGCCGCCGAGGATGCCGACGAGCTCCTCGTTGACGATCTTGATGACCTGCTGGGCGGGGTTGAGCGCCTGGGACACCTCGACGCCGAGGGCCCTCTCCTTGACCTGCTTGATGAAGGCCCGGACGACCGGCAGCGCGACGTCCGCTTCCAGCAGGGCGATACGGATCTCGCGCGCGGTGGCGTCGATGTCCGCCTCGGACAGGCGCCCCTTGCCGCGAAGGTTCTTGAATGTCGCTGCGAGGCGATCGGAGAGAGTGTCGAACACGGCGGTCGCGAGTCCTCAAGTAGGGGGCAGGGGGGCAGGTCCGCCCTCCAGGGTATCCGCCCGCGCCAGGAAGGGTCTCCACCCCGTCGCGGGGTTCCGTCCCGTGACGGGGTGGAGACCCGCCGCTCATTCCCGCAGCGTCTCCTCCAGCGCCCGCGCCAGCGAGGCCGCCTGCTCCCCGGGCAGCGGGTCCCCTTCGGACCCCGTCACATAGAACGCGTCCACCGCGTTGGCCCCCAGCGTGGAGACATGCGCACTGCGCACCCGCACCTGCGCGTCGTCCAGCGCCCGTCCGATCCGGTGCAGCAGCCCCGGTGCGTCGTGGGCGCGTACCTCGATGACCGTGGCGAGCCGGGACGCGGCGGCGGCCACGCTCACCCGGGCCGCGGGTGCGGCGATACCCCGCCTGCGCGGATAGGCGGCGTCCCGCTCGGCGAGGCGTCCAGCGATGTCGAGGGACCCGTCGAGCGCGCGTACGAGGTCGGCGCGCAGCCGGGCCGCCTGCGGCAGGGACCCGTACTCGGCGGCGACCCGCCAGTCGAGGAGCAGGACGGAGCCGGGGACGTCGTCGGGCAGTTCCAGCGCCCGCAGTTCGGCCGTCCGGACGGTGAGCCGGTGCATGGCGAGGACACCCGCCACGGCCGGCAGGACGCCCTTCTGGTCCGGCACCGCGATGAGCAGTTCGACACCGAGGGGCTCCGGTTCCCCCGACGGCTCCGCCGGGGGCTCCCCGGCCGGCGGTTCGGTCTGGGCGCGCAGCGCGAGCACGGGGCCGCCGGTGCGGAACGCCTCGATGGCGAGCCGTTCCTGTTCGGCGGTGGGCGCCGCGGCCTCGGGCTCCTCCGGGTCGTCCCCGGCGAGCACGGCGGCGACCCGCTTGACCAGGTCCGCGACGAGCGACGCACGCCAGGAGGACCAGGCGGCGGGCCCGGTGGCCAGCGCGTCCGCCTCGGTGAGCGCGTGCAGCAGTTCCAGCGTGCCCTGCGAGCCGACCGCGTCCGCGACGGAGCGTACGGTCGCCGGGTCCTCCAGGTCACGCCGGGTCGCCGTCTCGACGAGCAGCAGGTGGCGGCGTACGAGCGTGGCGAGGGTCGCCACGTCCGTGCGGTCGAAGCCGATGCGGGTCGCCACGTCCCGCGCGATGATCTCGCCGGCCACCGAGTGGTCGCCTGGCCAGCCCTTGCCGATGTCGTGCAGCAGGGCGGCGACCAGCAGGAGGTCGGGGCGGTGGACGCGCCGGGTGAACTCCGCCGCGCGTACCGCCGTCTCGATCAGGTGGCGGTCGACGGTCCAGATGTGGACGGCGTTGCGCTGCGGCCGGCAGCGCACGCGCTCCCAGTCGGGCAGCAGCCCGGTGATCAGTCCCTCCGCCTCCAGGGCTTCCCAGACCTCGATGGTCGAGGGACCCGAGCCGAGCAGCGTGACGAGCTGCTGGCGGGCCTCGGCGGGCCACGGCGTGGGCAGCGGACGGACCGCGGCGGCCATCCGGCGCACCGCGTGCAGCGAGAGGGGCAGGCCCGCCTGGGCGGCCGCGGCGGCGGCGCGCAGCGGCAGCACGGGGTCGCGGTCGGGGCGGGCGGCGCGGGCGAGGACGACCTCACCGTCCTGCTCGACGACGCCCTCGGCCAGCGGGGAGCGCTCGGGGGCGGGCTTTCCGCCGCCGAGCATGGCGCGCAGCCGCGGTCGTACGGCGCGCGAGCGCAGCACGCGTCCCACCTCGCGCCAGGTGACGTCGCTGGCGTACGAGACGACGCGGGCGGCCTCGTACACCTGGCGGAGCAGGGTGTCGGCGTCCAGCAGGCCCAGTTCCGCGGCGACCTGGTCCTGTTCCTGGAGGGCGAGGCGGTCGGTGGCGCGGCCGGTGGCGAGGTGCAGGGCGTCCCGGACGTCGAGGAGGCTCCTGCGGGCGTCGGCGAGGCCTTCGCGCGGGGCGTCGGCGAGCCAGGAGGCGGCGACGGCACGCAGCGCGGTGGCGTCGCGCAGGCCGCCGCGGGCCTCCTTGAGGTCGGGTTCCAGCAGGTACTGCAGTTCGCCCTGGCGTTCGGCCCGCTCGGCGCACAGCTCCTGGAGTTCGGGCAGGCGTCTGGGCGCCTGGTTGCGCCAGTCGGCGAGGACGGCCGTACGCAGTCCGGCGGTCAGGCCGAGGTCGCCGGCGAGGTGGCGGGCGTCGAGCAGCCCGAGCTGCACCTTGAGGTCCTCGCCCGCGGTCCTGCGTGCTTCCGCGGGCGTACGGACGGAGTGGTCCAGGTCGAGACCGAGGTCCCAGACCGGGTACCAGATGCGGTCGGCGAGGGAGGCCACCGCCCCGCTGTCGGCGCTGCCGTCGTGCAGGAGCAGCAGGTCGAGGTCGCTGCGCGGGGAGAGTTCACCGCGCCCGTAGCCGCCGACGGCGACGAGGGAGACGCCGCGCAGTTTCTCGGCGCCCGCGTCGAACAGGCCGGAGAGCCAGTCGTCGGTCAGTCCGGCGAGGGCCGCACGGCGCGGCGGCCCGGACTGCGCCCCCTCCTGGAGGAGGCGCAGCCGGGCCGCCGCATAGCCGCTGGGTCCCGAGTCCTCTGCTTCCGTACGCATGCCCGTACTCGTCACCCAGTGGCTCCTGTTCGTCTGCTGAACTACAGCGCGTCGGGTCCGCGCTCGCCGGTCCGGACCCGGACCGCCGTCTCGACCGGGACGGACCAGACCTTGCCGTCCCCGATCTTGCCCGTACGGGCCGCCTTCACGATGACATCGAGCAGCTGCTCGGCGTCGTCGTCCTCGACCAGTACCTCGATACGGATCTTGGGAACGAGGTCGACGGTGTACTCGGCACCGCGGTAGACCTCGGTGTGGCCCCGCTGACGACCGTAGCCGCTCGCCTCGGTGACCGTGAGGCCGTGGACGCCGAAGGCCTGGAGGGCCTCCTTGATCTCGTCGAGCCGGTGGGGCTTGACGACGGCGGTGATGAGCTTCATGCGTCCACCTTCTTGCTCGCGGATTCAGCGACCGGGCCCGAGGCCGAGGTGCGTGCGGAGCCGCCGCCGGCGCCGCTGAAGTCGTATGCGGTCTCGGCGTGCTCGGCCTGGTCGATGCCCGCGACCTCGACGTCCTCGGGGACGCGCATCCCTATCGTCCTGTCGATCAGGAGGGCGAGCACCGCGGAGGCCACGAGGGAGTAGGCGAGGACACCGAAGACACCGGCGCACTGCTTCCAGAACTGGTCGAGGCCGCCGCCGTAGAAGAGGCCCGCGACGTCGGACTGGCCGCCGCCGGTGGCGAAGAAGCCGATCAGCAGGGAGCCGGCGATGCCGCCGACGAGGTGGACCCCGACGACGTCGAGGGAGTCGTCGTAGCCGAACTTGTACTTGAGGCCGACGGCCATGGCGCAGAGCACACCGGCGATGGCGCCCACCGCGATCGCGCCGAGCGGGGAGACCGCGCCGCCGGACGGGGTGATGGCGACCAGACCGGCGACCGCGCCGGAGGCCGCGCCGAGGGTGGTGAACGCGCCGTGGCGGATCTTCTCGTAGGCGAGCCAGGCCAGCATGGCGGCGGCGGTGGCGACCTGGGTGTTGACGAACATCAGCGCGCCGACGCCGTCGTCGTTGCCGAGCCAGGAGCCGGCGTTGAACCCGAACCAGCCGAACCACAGCAGACCGGCGCCGAGCATCACCAGCGGGAGGCTGTGCGGGCGCATCGGGTCCTTCTTGAAGCCGACGCGCTTGCCGATCACGAGGATCACACCGAGCGCCGCGGCACCCGCGTTGATGTGGACCGCCGTACCGCCGGCGAAGTCGATGACGCCGAGCTCGAAGGCCCAGCCGCCGGTGCCCCAGACCCAGTGCGCGACCGGGAAGTACACGATCGTGGCCCACAGGGCGATGAACAGCGACCAGGCCGTGAACTTCACGCGGTCCGCGAGGGCGCCGCTGATCAGGGCGGGTGTGATGATCGCGAACATCAGCTGGAAGACGGCGAAGACGTAGATCGGGATGGTGTAACCGTCCCAGAGCTCCACCTTGCCGATACCGCTGAGACCCACGAAGTCGGAGGACCAGCCGACGATGCTGCCCGAGTCGGTGCCGAAGGCCATGGAGAAGCCGTAGAGCACCCACAGGATCGTGATGATCCCCATGCTGATGAAGCTCATCATCAGCATGTTCAAGGTGCTCTTGACCCGGACCATGCCTCCGTAGAAGAAGGCGAGGCCGGGAGTCATGATCAGCACCAGGGCGGAGCAGATGAGCATGAACCCGGTGTTGGCGGCAGACAGCGTGGGAGCGTCTGCGGCAAGCGTGATGGCTGGTGCCATCGGCGTCTCCTCGTCGTTGGTACGGCCCCGTGCGGGCGAAGCCATGAGCGGTTGTGAGGGGTGGGCCGGTTATGTGCCAGAGATTGGCGCAGCGCCGTTTCGACCGGCGCCCCTGAATGTTTCGCACGGGTGACGAAGAGGACGTACGTGTTACGCGTCGATGAACCGCCGGATGTCGCCGGTTCCGATCGTTATCGTGGCGCAACCTTCCCCGGACGCCCTTGAGACGCTGGACGACCGTGGACCCGAGGCCGTCGATTGCGCAACCCCGACGGCGCTCAGCCACCTCCGCGGGAGCGGCGCCGGTTCAGTCGTAAAAGCAGACCGGCCGCGGCCGTCCGTCCGATGACCTGGCATGGGGGAGCCGAGTCGGGCTGTTATGGACGGCGGTCGCGGCCGGCGTTCCGGGGGTCAGACCGCTTCGGCGGTCTCGGGCAGGTCGACGGCGAGCTGGTCGGTCAGTTCCACGACGGCGGCGAGGTCGCCGAAGTCGCGGACGGCCGTGTCGACGGTTTTTCGGATACGAGTGTTGACCCGCTCGGAGCGCACCTTCTTGGCGATCGTGAGGGCCTTGCGCACCAGGACCGTGCTCTGCTCGGGCTCGCGCCGGAGCAGGTGGACCGTGCCCATGCCGACGAGGTTGAGTGCGTACGACCGCTGGTGCTCGAGGTCCTTCTCGAAGAGGTCGACGGCCTTCTGCATGACCGGTTCGGCCAGGGAGGCGTACGTGGGGCTGCGGCCCGCCACGTAGGCGAGATCGCGGTAGGAGTGGGAGTTCTCGCCGTGCAGCTCGGCCTCGGAGAAGAAGCGGATCCAGTCGGGCTCGGGCTCGCCGGACTCCGCCGCGTCCCCGAAGGTGTCCTCGGCCATCCGGACGGCCCGCTTGCACTTCCCGGGCTGCCCCATGTTGGCGTAGGCGCGGGCCTCCATCGCATACAGCATGGACTGGGTGCGCGGGCTCGCGCAGTCACGGCTGCCGTACTGTGCGAGGTGGATCAGTTCCAGCGCGTCGTCGGGCCGGCCCAGGTGGATCATCTGGCGACTCATGCTGGAGAGGATGTACGAGCCCAGTGGCCGGTCGGCGGCTTCCTTGGCGGCGTGCAGGGCGAGGACGAAGTACTTCTGGGCGGTGGGCTGCAGTCCCACGTCGTAGCTCATCCAGCCCGCCAGCTCGGCCAGTTCGGCGGCGACCTTGAACAGCCGCCTGGTGGTCGACTCGGGCTGGGGCTCCTGGAGCAGGTCGGTCACCTCGTGCAGCTGGCCGACGACGGCCTTGCGGCGCAGGCCGCCGCCGCACTGCGCGTCCCACTGGCGGAACATGACGGTGGTGGACTCCAGGAGGTCCAGCTCGGGCTGGGAGAGCCGGCCGGGCCGGCGGGAGGCGGCGGCGGAGAGCGGGGACTCCTCGCGTGGGGCGCCGGGGCTGGGCACCAGCCAGCGCTGCATGGGCTCGATGAGCGTGGGGCCCGCGGACAGGACCAGGGACGCGCCGAGGAAGCCGCGCCGGGCCAGCATCAGGTCGCTGCGCGAGAACTCGCTGATCAGGGCGACCGTCTGGGGGCCGGTCCAGGGCAGGTCGACGCCCGACACGGACGGTGCCTGGTGTGCGACGCGCAGGCCGAGGTCCTCGACGGCGACGGCGCAGCCGAAGCGCTCGGAGAACAGCTCGGAGAGGATGCGCGGGATGGGCTCGCGCGGATTCTCCCCGTCGAGCCAGCGGCGTACCCGCGAGGTGTCGGTCGAGATGTGGCCGGCGCCCAACTGGCGTGCTCTGCGGTTCACCTGCCGGGCCAGCTCGCCCTTGGACCAGCCGCTGCGCACGAACCACGAGCCCAACAACTCATTGGGGCGCTTGTCCGTGCCGGTCGCGGTCCCCGCGCTTCCGCCATTGCCGCCCACTGGAACGCCCCCATCCCTGAACCCACTTGTGCGCTGTGTGCGCCAAGCCCTACCAGAATGCCGGTAAACAGGGGCGCCCGTCCGCCCGTTCTCACCCGTCGAACGGGAAGACGGGTTGCCTCCGGCATACCCACTGGCGCATGCATCCCCAGGACTCGTGCACTCACAGTAATCCTTCGATCACTGCCCCAGCCATGGCGATCGCGGAAACGCCACCATTCGCCACCCCTTCGAATGAACTCGTGACGGCCACCGCGCGATTCACTTGACACATGACGGCCGGAAGTGGGCGCAGAGATGCACGTCGGGGCGCATGCGGCCCGGCACACCACCCACCGCACCACCGGACGCCGCATGGACCGCGCACCGCTGGGCACCCAGAGTCACGAGTCGTATCCGTGACGTAACCACGGGCGCACCGGACCCGTTGGAGGGGGCATGGGTTTCACGATCGGCGGTATCCGCGACATCCGGTCCGGCTCGCGTCGCCGCGGCCGCTCCTCGGAGTGCACCACCGTGGCCGAGTTCACCGGACTGTGGGGCTGGGACGTGGTGCCGGGCGCCCGGGCGGCCGCGGGGGTCTGCTCGTGCGGCCGGGCCGCCTGCACCGAACGCGGCGCGCACCCCCTGGACTTCGCGCCCGTCGTCCCGGCGGGCGCGACCCTGGACGCGGTGACGGAGGCCTGGAGCGCGTTCCCCGGCGCCGCGGTGATGCTCCCCGTGGGCCGCGCCTTCGACGTCATCGAGGTGGCCGAGTCGGCCGGCCGCCGGGCGCTGGTCCGGCTCGAACGCATGGGTCTGCCGCTGGGCCCCGTGACCGTCACGCCGGAGGGCCGCGCGCACTTCCTGGTGGCTCCCGGGGCGGCGGCCGCGCTGCCCGAACTGCTCTACCGCATGGGCTGGGACGACGCCGCGCTCGACCTGCACGGCCTGGGTCCGGGCACGCACATCACGGCTCCGCCGTCCGACCGCGGTGGCCTCGGCCCGGTCCGCTGGCTGCGCTCCCCCGCCCTCGACTCGGCGACGAAACCGCCGGCCGCGCGGCTGCTGCTGGGCACGCTGGCGTACGTGGCGCACCGGTCCCGCGCGTAGGCCCGCCGTCACGGGCCCGTACGGCACACGGGCCCCGTACGGAAGGGCCCCACTCCATCTGCACCATGGGGTGGGGCCCTTCCTCGCGCACATATGTGCCGTGCGGGCTCTCGTCCCGCGGGTCGTCACTCTCCGATAAGGGCATCCACGAACGCCTCCGGCTCGAACGGCGCCAGGTCGTCCGCGCCCTCGCCCAGGCCGATGAGCTTGACGGGGACGCCCAGTTCGCGCTGGACGGCGATGACGATGCCGCCCTTGGCCGTGCCGTCGAGCTTGGTCAGGACGATGCCGGTGATGTCGACGACCTCGGCGAAGACGCGCGCCTGCACCAGGCCGTTCTGGCCGGTGGTGGCGTCCAGGACGAGCAGCACCTCGTCGAGCGGGGCGTGCTTCTCCACGACGCGCTTGACCTTGCCGAGCTCGTCCATGAGGCCGGTCTTGGTGTGCAGCCGGCCCGCCGTGTCGATGAGCACGACGTCGGCGCCCTGCCGGATGCCCTCCTTCACGGCGTCGAAGGCGATGGAGGCGGGGTCACCGCCCTCGGGCCCGCGTACGGTACGGGCGCCGACGCGCTCGCCCCAGGTCTGCAGCTGGTCGGCGGCGGCGGCCCGGAAGGTGTCGGCCGCGCCCAGCAGTACGTGCTTGCCGTCGGCGACCAGGACGCGCGCGAGCTTGCCGGTGGTGGTGGTCTTGCCGGTGCCGTTGACGCCGACGACCATCACGATGCCCGGCGTGTCCAGGCCGGACTCGGTGTTCACGGTGCGGTCGAAGTCGGGCACCAGCAGCGCGAGCAGTTCCTCGCGCAGCAGGCCGCGCAGTTCCTCGGGCGTCCGGGTGCCGAGCACCTTCACCCGCTCGCGCAGCCGTCCGACCAGCTCCTGGGTGGGCTGCACACCGACATCGGCGGTGAGGAGCGTGTCCTCGATCTCCTCCCAGGTGTCCTCGTCGAGGTGCTCGCGCGCGAGGAGCGTGAGGAGCCCCTGGCCGAGCGCGTTCTGCGAGCGGGACAGCCGGGCGCGCAGGCGCACCAGGCGGCCGGCGGCCGGCTCCGGGATCTCGACGGCCGGGGGGGCCACGACGACCGGGGCGGTCGCCGAGGTGTCCGGAAGATCCACCTCCTCTATCGTGCGGCGCGGTTCGTCGCGCGGCGTCTCGGCCTCGTCGCCGACGTGCGGCTCGGCCGGCGGGGCGGTGATGTCGGGGGCGGCGGGGGGCGGCGGGGGCAGCTGTTTGCGCCTGCGGCTGCCGATGACGAGCCCGCCGAGCGCGCCGATCACGACCACGGCGATGACTACAGCAAGGATGACGATTTCCATAACGGGTCCAGTATGCGCGACCGTCCTGCCGGTCGTCCGTTGCCCACGACGGCCGTCGCCCTGCGGGCCGGCCACCCTGCACCGGTCCTGCCCAAACCTTTCTCCGCCCCCGCCGCCCTTTCCCGTCCCGACCCTGAGGGCTGCGCCCCCAGACCCCCCTGTCGCGCCGGCGCGCTCGTCCTCAAACGCCGGACGGGCTGAATTATCAGCCCGTCCGGCGTTTGAGGACCGGGGGTTCGGGGGCTGGCCCCCGAGGTCGGGAAACTCCCGCCGAGCCACGCCGCGGACGCGACCCACCCCGTCCCGCCGCACCCCGCTCCCCCCCCTATGGCGGTCTGACGAACCGTCAGCTACCGTCAGCCCACCGGAGCCACCGCCACCCCACCCGCCGGCGAAGGGGGACCTTCCCATGTCCGCGCCCGTGACGGTCGTACGTTTCAATCTCGTCGAACCCGGCGCCACACCCGCCTCCCTCAGCGACCGCTACAAGGCCGCGCTGGAGATGGCCGCCTACGCCGACGACCGCGGCATGACCACCGTGCAGACCGAGGAGCACCACGGCGCGGCCAACAACTGGCTGCCCTCACCGTTCGCCTTCGCGGGCGCGGTCTTCGGCGCGACCCGGAAGATCGCGGTGACGGTCTCGGCGATCATCGGCCCGCTGCACGACCCGCTGCGGCTGGCCGAGGACATCGCCGTGCTCGACCTCCTCAGCGGCGGGCGGCTGGTCACGGTGGCGGGGATCGGCTACCGGCCCGAGGAGTACGCCCTCTTCGACGTGGACTGGAAACGGCGCGGCCGGCTGCAGGACGAGCTCCTGGAGACCCTGCTGAAGGCCTGGACCGGCGAGGAGTTCGAGTACCGGGGCCGTACGGTACGGATCACTCCGCGCCCCTTCTCCGACCCGCACCCCCTGCTGCTGGTGGGCGGGTCCTCCGAGGCCGCGGCCCGCCGCGCGGCACGGCTCGGACTGCCGTTCTTCCCGAGCGCGCACCTGCCGGAGCTGGAGGCGTACTACAAGGAGCGGCTCGTCGAGTACGGCACCCGGGGCTGGACCATGATGCCCGCGGCCGTCACCCCGCTGCTGCACCTGGCCGAGGACCCGGACCGCGCCTGGGCCGAGCACGGCGGCCACTTCCTGCACGAGGCCAGGACGTACGCCTCCTGGCAGTCCTCCGGCATCCGCTCGGCGGTGAGGTCCGGGGCCACGACCGTGGACGAGCTGCGCGCCGAGGGCGTCTACCGGATCGTGACGCCGGACGAGTGCCTGGCACTGGGCCTCGACAGCTACGTGCTGCATCCGCTGTCCGGCGGGATGCCCGTCGACGAGGGGTGGCGCGGCATGCACCTGTTCTGCGAGAACGTGCTGCCCCGGCTCAGGGGCCGGTAGGCCGTCGAGCCGGGGCAGCACGTTTCTCACGAGCACGAGGAGGCGGGCGGCGGGGACTCGGCCCGTCTCCCCGAGTCCTGGGTCCGGCGGGGCTAGCCCATCTCCTCCAGCGTCTTGCCCTTCGTCTCCTTCACGAACTTGAGCACGAACGGGATGGAGAGCGCGGCGAAGACCGTGTAGATCACGTAGGTCATCGAGAGGTTCCAGTCGGCCAGCGACGGGAAGCTCGCGGTGATGGCCCAGTTGGCGATCCACTGCGCGGCGGCGGCGACGCCGAGCGCCGCGGCGCGGATCCGGTTCGGGAACATCTCGCCCAGGAAGACCCAGACGACGACACCCCAGGAGAGGGCGAAGAAGAGCACGAACACATGGGCGGCGATCAGGGCGACCCAGCCCTGGGTGGCGGGCAGCTTGCCGTCGACGAGGTCGAAGGAGAAGGCCCAGGCCTCCAGCGCGAGCCCGATGACCATGCCGACGGAGCCGATGAGCGCGAGCGGCCGGCGGCCGATCCGGTCGACGAAGATCATGGCGATCACGGTGCCGATGATGTTGATGATCGACGTGGTGAACGAGTAGAGGAACGAGTCCGTCGGGTCGACGCCCACCGACTGCCACAGCGTCGAGGAGTAGTAGAAGGCGACGTTGATGCCGACGAACTGCTGGAAGACCGAGAGCCCGATACCGATCCAGACGATCGGCTTGAAGAAGAAGGTCCCGCCGAGCAGGTCCTTGAAGACCGACTTGTGCTCCCTCCTCATCGCCAGCTCGATCTCGGCGACGCGGGCGTCCAGGTCGATCTTGTCGCCCTCGACCTCGCGGAGCACTTCGCGGGCCCGGCCGTCACGGCCGGCGGAGATCAGGAAGCGGGGCGACTCGGGGATCGCGAAGGAGAGCAGTCCGTAGATGACGGCCGGAACGACCATCACGCCGAGCATGACCTGCCAGGCCTCCAGCCCCATGACCTTGCCGCGCTGGTCGCCGTCCGCGGCGTTGAGGATGCCCCAGTTGACGAGCTGCGAGATGGCGATGCCGGTGACGATGGCGGCCTGCTGGAAGGAGCCGAGCCGTCCGCGGTAAGCGGCCGGGGCGACCTCGGCGATGTAGGCCGGGCCGATGACCGAGGCCATGCCGATGGCGAAGCCGCCGATGACCCGCCAGAAGGCCAGGTCGTACAGGGCGAAGGGCAGCGCGGAGCCCACCGCGCTGACCGTGAAGAGCGCGGCCGAGATCTGCATGCAGCGGATGCGGCCGATGCGGTCGGCGATCCGGCCCGCGGTGGCCGCGCCGATCGCACAGCCGATCAGGGCGATGGCGATGACCTGGGCCAGGGCCGCGGAGCCGACGTCGTACCGGTCCCGGATGGCCTCGACGGCGCCGTTGATCACAGCGCTGTCGTAACCGAAGAGGAAGCCACCCATCGCAGCCGCGGCGGCGATGAAGATGACGTGCCCGAGATGCTCGGGGTGAGCCGCCTGGGCTCCGGACGGGGGTGGCTGCGCTGTGCTGGTCACGTGTAACTCCTCGGGCCACCGGCCTCACTGCCGGGGGTGGGGGCGAGCCCTTCCGGACGGTGTCTCCAGTGGCGCACACGTTTACGCCACCCACCACCTGAAGGTAAAAGCAACGAAGCAGAGAATATGCCTTCAAGTTTCGAAGTCAAGAGGGGGGATGGATTGACCACCACCCCACTAAACCACTCAACGTGGCGGACCTGTGTTCAAGTCTTGAAGAGATAGAGGCTGCATAGCTACGGATACCCCGTAAGTGGCCGGGGGAACGCCGCAACCGGTACCCCGCACCCACGGCCGATCCGGCACAGCCCGTACGAGCGGTACCGCCGTCCGGGTGAGAAGTCAGCGCAGCCGCTGGCTGATGACCTTGGACACCCCGTCGCCCTGCATGGACACGCCGTACAGCGCGTCGGCGACCTCCATCGTGCGCTTCTGGTGCGTGATCACGATCAGCTGCGACGCCTCCTGCAGCTCCTCCATGATCCGGATCAGCCGCTGCAGGTTGGTGTCGTCGAGCGCCGCCTCGACCTCGTCCATCACGTAGAACGGGCTGGGCCGCGCCTTGAAGATCGACACCAGCATCGCGACGGCCGTCAGCGACCGCTCGCCGCCGGAGAGCAGCGAGAGCCGCTTGACCTTCTTCCCCGGGGGCCGCGCCTCGACATCGACGCCCGTGGTGAGCATGTTGTCGGGATCGGTCAGGATCAGACGTCCGTCGCCGCCCGGGAACAGCCGGCCGAAGACGCCCTCGAACTCCCGTGCCGTGTCCCAGAAGGCCTCGGTGAACACCTGCTCGACCCGCTCGTCGACCTCCTTCACCACCTGGAGGAGATCCGCCCGGGTCTTCTTGAGGTCCTCCAGCTGCTCACTGAGGAACTTGTGGCGTTCCTCCAGCGCGGCGAACTCCTCCAGCGCGAGCGGATTGACCTTGCCGAGCTGCTGGTAGGCCCGCTCGGCCGTCCTGAGCCGCTTCTCCTGCTCGGCCCGGTGGAAGGGGCGCGGCCGGTTGCGCGGGTGCTCCGGGTCCTCCGGCAGCTCCTCGCCCTCCGCGGGCAGGGACGGCGGGACGGGCTGCCCGGGCCCGAACTCCGCGATCAGTCCCTCCGGCTCGACGCCCAGCTCCTCCAGCGCCTTCGCCTCCAGCTGCTCGATGCGCATCCGCTTCTCGGCCCCCAGCACCTCACCGCGGTGCACCGAGTCCGTCAGCTTGTCGAGCTCGGCCTTGAGGTCGCGGCCCCGGTTGCGGGCGACCACGAGGTCCTGCTCCCGCCGCGCCCTGGCGCCCTCCGCGGCCGTACGCTCCTCGTCCGCCCGGACCAGCGAGACCTCGGCATGGGCCAGCAGCTGCCGGGCGCCGAGAGCGACGGCCCCGGCGACCGCGGCCTCGTGCCGCAGCCGTGCCCGGCGCTGCTCGGCGCGGGCGCGGGCCTCGCGTTCGGCGCGTGCCGCCCGGTCGAGCGAGTCGGCCCGCCCGGCGAGGCCCTTGACCCGCTCCTCGTGCGTACGCACCTGGAGACGGGCCTCCATCTCGGTCTGCCGCGCGTTGGCCCCGTCGGCCGCGAGCCGGTCCCGTACGGAGGTGTCGGGTTCCTCCTCGACCGGCATCTCCTCGGCGACGAGGAGTCGTTCGGCCAGCTCCTCCGCCTCCTCCAGGGCCCGGTCGAGGGCTTCCTGCGCACGGGCGGCGGCCGCGGTGCTCCGCTCGGCCTCCCCCGCGGCGCCCCGTGCCTGCCCGGCCAGCCGTCCGAGCTGCTGGGCCACCTGGGACCTCTCCCGCTCACCGGTCCGCCGCCGCTCGCCCAGTTCCTCGACGAGGGCGGCCCGTTCCTCGCGCAGTCCGGTGGCGCGCCGCTGGGCCGCGCCCAGTTCCTCGCACCGCACGCCCAGCTCCTCCAGCTCCGCCGCCGCCTCGTCGACCGACGCCCGCACCTCGAGCAGGCTGGGCGCCCCGGCGGAACCGCCCTGCGCGAAGTGCGCCCCGAGCAGGTCCCCCTCGGCGGTCACGGCGGTCAGCTCCGGCCGCGCGCGGACCAGGTCCTCGGCGTCCTCCAACGTCCCGACCACGACGATGTCCCGCAGCAGCCGCCGCACGGCGGGCACGAGCCCGGCCGGCGCCCGTACGAGTTCGGCCGCGGCCGGCGGTCCGCCGTCCGGCGACCGGAAGTGCGCGTCATCGGCCCCTGCGCGGGCGGCTCCGGCAGGGCCGGCCGTGCCCGTGCGCCCGCCGGCGTCGAGGGCTTCGGCGGAGCCCGCAGGTTCCGGGACGCCCGTCAGCAGCAGGGCCGCCCGGCCCGCGTCCTCTTTGCGCAGGAGGCGGATGGCGTCCGCCGCCGAGGCGGGCGTGGTCACCGCGATCGCGTCCGCCGCGGCGCCGAGGGCGGCGGCCAGCGCGACCTCGTGGCCCGGGGCGACGGAGAGCAGTTCGGCCGCGGGGCCGAGCAGGCCCGACAGCCGGTCCTTCGCCGCGAGCAGCGCCCCGCTGCCGTCCTTGCGGCGCAGCCCCAGGGCCAGGGCCTCGTGGCGGGCCTGGGTGGCCGCGCGCCTGCGCTCGGCGGAGGTGGCCGCCTCCCGGGCCTCGGTCAGCGCCGACTCGGCGTCGGCGAGGGCGCTCCTGGCCGCCTCGTGCCGCGCGGCGAGTTCCTCGTCGCCCGCGTCCAGGCCGTCGACCTCCGCCCTGAGCTGCTCGTACTCCTCCTGGGCGGCGACCGCGCGGTCCTGTGCCCCGTCACGGGCGGCGGCCAGCCGGTCGATCTCGGACTGCGCGGCGGCGGCCCGCGAACGGGCCGCGTTGACCTGGCCGTTCAGCCGGGCCAGGCCCTCACGGCGGTCGGCGATGGCCCGCGCCACGTCCTTCAGGCGCCGTTCCTCCCCTGCCAGTTCCCGCTCCAGGTCGGCCCGGTGCGCGACCGTGTCCTCCAGGGCGTGCTCGGCGGACTCCAGGGCCGCCTCCAGTTCGGCCTCCTGCTCGCGCACCCGGGCGGCCTCGCGCTCCATGTCCTCGGGGTCGCGTCCGCGCCGCTCCTCCGGTGGCCGGTCGGTGGCGCTCTTCACCCGGGCGTCCGCCAGTGAGACCGTGCCGCGCACCCGCTCGGCCAGCTGCGAGAGCTCGTACCAGGTCTGCTGGGCCCGCTGCAGGCGCGGGGCGAGCCGCCGGACCTCGTCCTCGAGCGCCGCCTCCCGCCGCAGGGCCCCCTTCAGCTCGGCCTCGGTGGCGTCCTTGCGCTCCTTGAGCGCGGCCTCGTCGGCCACCTCGGCCCGCAGCGCTCCCCGCAGCCGTACGAGATCGTCGGCGAGCAGCCGCAGGCGGGCGTCCCGCAGGTCGGCCTGGATGACGGCGGCGCGGCGCGCGACGGCGGCCTGCCGGCCGAGCGGCTTCAACTGCCGCCGCAGCTCGTCCGTGAGGTCCTGCACGCGCGCGAGGTTGACCTGCATCGCGTCCAGCTTCCGCAGCGCCTTCTCCTTGCGCTTGCGGTGCTTGAGGACGCCCGCGGCCTCCTCGATGAAGGCGCGGCGGCCCATCGGATCGGCGTGCAGGACGGAGTCGAGCTGCCCCTGCCCGACGATGACGTGCATCTCACGGCCGATGCCGGAGTCGGACAACAGCTCCTGGATGTCCAGCAGCCGGCAGGTGTCGCCGTTGATCTGGTACTCGCTTCCGCCGTTGCGGAACATGATCCGCGTGATGGTGACCTCGGCGTACTCGATGGGCAGCGCGCCGTCGGAGTTGTCGATCGTCAGCGAGACCTCGGCGCGGCCCAGCGGGGGCCGCCCGGTGGTGCCGGCGAAGATGACGTCCTCCATCTTGCCGCCGCGCAGCGACTTGGCACCCTGCTCCCCCATGACCCAGCTGAGGGCGTCCACGACGTTGGACTTGCCCGAGCCGTTCGGGCCCACGACACAGGTGATGCCCGGTTCGAACCGCAGCGTGGTCGCCGAGGCGAACGATTTGAACCCGCGCAGGGTCAGGGCCTTGAGGTGCACACAGCCGGACTTTACCTGCCGGGTCGGACACGCTCCATGAACGCCGGGGCGGTCTCACTCCATGAACGCGCGGTTTCACCCATGAACGCGCAGGGCACATCAGACGTTGAAGAGGGTGAACGCCGAACAGCGCGCGGGAGCGGTCGGCGGGGCAAGAAAGAAGGGACGCCGAAGCGTCCCTTGCAACTCTGTGAGCGGCTGACACCGACAGCCTGTTCACCGGTGCCGGTGGGTGTTCACCGCCGGTGGTGAGCGAGCTGTTCAGTGATCAGTTGCGTTCGATGATCAGACATGTTCGATGATCAGGTGAGCGCAGGCTCCGCCTGGGGTACGTCGATGCTCTCGAGAAGCGAGTCGTGAGAAGCGGCAGCCGCGAGCGCGTCGTTCTCGGCCTGGATTCGTCCGAGCTCTGATTCCAGGTCCTGGACGCGCTGCTGGAGCCGTCGCATCTCGGCAATGAGTCGCGGGTCGGAACCGCCGACGTAACCGAGAAGCGCCTTTGCCATGATGGATGGTCCTCCACACTGAGTGACCGACCGAAGCGGTGTGGGTCGTGAGGGAATCGCACCCGCGATGTTTGGCAATCTTGAGTTTCACTACCGCTCTCACATGCCAAACAGCTAAGGTGCGCGGGGTTTTCAGCGTCTCACCAAAAAGTTTGACGGTCAACACGATCACGCCCCGTATTGGGCGGCGACCCTGGGCGCACGGGCCCGGACGGGCGGCGCGGCTTCTCTGCAGGGGCCCCGAGGGCGTGGAGATCATCCTTGTCGGCGGAGCCTGCCACGGCGAGGCGTTTCTTGGCAACCACCTGGTGATTCTCCCCCGCGACAGGGTCCGGGCGCACGTCCCGCACCCCCTGCCGCGGGCGCCGGAACCGGCACGGCGCGGTGGATCTCACCGGATGGCGAAGCCCTCGTAGCCGCCCCGGGGCGTGTCCCAGATCTCAGTGACTCCGTCGACCCGGCCCGGCGTGTCGTCTCCCACGAGCCACTCCAGCAACTTCTGGCACCCGTCCGCGGGGCCCTCCGCGACCACCTGGACGCGTCCGTCCTCCAGATTGAGAGCAAAACCACTCAGGCCGCCGATCTCCAGGGCCCTGGCTCGCGTGTACCAGCGGAAACCCACGCCCTGGACGCGCCCGCGTACCCAGGCGACCAGCCTTTTATGCTCACTCATGGCTGCACGCTAACGGGCCAATTGCTCTCGGAGCACTTCCTCCCCTTGCGCCATGGGGTACCGTCCCGACCCAATGAGCCTCACTCGTTCGGGTGAGGAACGTTGACCGCAAGCATGAGGAAGGCCAAAAGATGGGACGCCACCGACGCTCCGCCGCCGGCCGCGCCGCCACAGGCCGCGCCCCCGGGGGAACGCAGACGTACGAGACGTACACGGGCGGCCACGCGACGGACGATGCGAACGGGTACGCGAACCTGGGTGACCACGCCATCGCGGGTGACCACCGCACCGCCGGGGACTACCTGACCGGTGGTCCCTACTCGACCGCGGGTCTGTACGACTCGCCGGGCGGTATCCATGAGACGGGCGACCTCTACTCGAAGAGCGACGCCTACCTCTTCGAGGGGGACGCGACCGCCGGCCGCCCGTCGGGCGACTACGCCCCCGACCGCGGCGCCCGGGGCCAGCGGCGCCGCAAGAAGGCCGTCACCCCCGTACGCACCGGTCTGCTCGGTGTCTCCGCCGCGGTGGCGATGGGCGCCGTCGCCGTCGCCTCCGGGCTGATACCCGGCAGCGACAGTCTCTCCATCGGCGGCGGGGGCGCGGACAACGTGCGCGCCCAGGACGCCCCGAGCGACGTGGAGACCCAGGGCGGCACGAACGGCTCCGCGGACGACCGCGTGGACCCGGGCACCAGCCGCGACCTGGAACGCTCTCCGTCGCCGTCCGTCTCCCCGACGAAGGCTCCGGAGAAGAAGGCCGAGAAGAAGCCCTCCGCCACGCCGTCGGCCGAGGCTCCGGTCGAGGAGTCGAAGACCGAGGAGCCGCCGGTCGCGAAGGCGCCGGTCACGAAGGCGCCCGAGACCACGCCGTCCGAGGCCGCGTCGACGCCGTCCACGGCCGAGGCC
Organism: Streptomyces sp. V3I8; assembly: GCF_030817535.1. Taxonomy (NCBI): domain Bacteria; kingdom Bacillati; phylum Actinomycetota; class Actinomycetes; order Kitasatosporales; family Streptomycetaceae; genus Streptomyces; species Streptomyces sp. V3I8. Next base: position 2,684,966 of record NZ_JAUSZL010000002.1, read on the forward strand.
GCGGTGCTCACGCTGGTCAACGAGGAGCGGGCGAAGGCCGGCTGCAGCCCGGTGACCGCGTCCGGCCCGCTGGCGACGCTGGCCGAGTCCTTCAGCAAGGACATGGCCGCGCGGGACTTCTTCGACCACACGGACCCGGACGGGGCCTCTCCCTGGGACCGGGCGGAGGAGGTCGGCATAGCGGACCTCGGCGGGGAGAACATCGCCCGCGGCCAGGCCGACGCCGCCGCGGTGATGGAGGCCTGGATGAACAGCCCCGGCCACCGCGCGAACATCCTGAACTGCGACTTCAAGACCCTGGGCGTCGGCGCGCACTTCGCGTCGGGCGGCCCCTGGTGGACGCAGGACTTCGGCTACTGACCCCGCCGTACGGCTGTGCCCCGGACCGGGCTTCCGGTCCGGGGCACAGCCGTGTCCGGACCGGCGCGTGCGCCGTGAGCGCGTGCGCCGTGAGTGCCCGGCAAGCGCACGGCGGCCCTAACTGCCGGTTAGCGCGACCTGGGAGTGGGCGCGGTGCAGGAGTACGCTCGGGGCATGGACGTAACGGATCGGTCCGGTCTCGCGTACGACGTGTTCTCCAGGGCGTGCCCGTCCCGGGGCACCCTGGAGCACGTCACGGGTCGCTGGGGCGCGCTCACGCTGGGAGCGCTGTCCGAGAGCTCGCTGCGCTTCAACGAACTGCGCCGGCGCGTGGACGGCGTGAGCGAGAAGATGCTCTCCCAGACGCTGCACGCGCTGGAGCGCGACGGGCTGGTGCACCGGGAGGCGCAGCCGACGAACCCGCCGCGGGTGGACTACGAACTGACGCCGCTGGGTCACGAGGTGACCGAGCGGCTGCTGGCCCTCATCCATGCCGTGCAGGGGCGCATGGACGACGTGCTGGCAGCGCGCGAGCGCTACGACAGCACGCGCGGCGGACGCTGACAGCGCGGGCAGAAGTAGCTGGACCGGTTCATCCAGGGCCGGCGCCGCATCGCGGTGCCGCAGCGCCGGCACGGCTCACCCTCGCGGCCGTACGCGTCGAGCGAGCGGTCGAAGTAGCCCGACTCGCCGTTCACGTTGACGTAGAGGCTGTCGAAACTGGTTCCGCCGACGGCGAGGGCCGCGTTCATCACGTCCCGTACGTGGCCCAGGAGTTCGGCCGTGCGCGGGCGCGTGAACCCGGTCGTGGGGCGCTCGTAGTGGAGCCGCGCGCGCCAAAGGGCCTCGTCCGCGTAGATGTTGCCGACGCCGCTGATCAACGACTGGTCCAGCAGGGCGCGTTTGATCGTCGTGCGCCGGCGGCGCAGCGCGTCGTGGAACGCGGCGTCGTCGAACAGCGGGTCCAGGGGGTCGCGGGCGATGTGCGCGATGACGTCGGGCAGCCCGTCTGCGGACGTCTCGTGCAGGGAGAGACCGCCGAAGGTGCGCTGGTCGACGAAGCGCAGTTCGGTGCCGAGGCCGTCGTCGAACCGGACGCGGATGCGCAGGTGCTTCTCGTCGGCCGCGTCCTGCGGCTGGACGAGGAGCTGTCCGCTCATCCCGAGGTGCGCGAGCACGGCGACGGACGCGTCCGCGAGCGGCAGCCACAGGTACTTGCCGCGGCGCTGGACCAGTCCGACGCGGTGGCCCTTCAGCCGGGCCCCGAAGTCCTCGCCGCCCGCGATGTGGCGGCGTACCGCGCGCGGGTGCAGCACCTGGACGTCCGCGACGACCCGGCCGCTGACCCAGCGTTCGAGGCCTCGCCGTACGACCTCGACCTCGGGCAGTTCGGGCACGGTGTCTCCTCCGGAGGCGTGGGGCGTGTCGGGCGGGCCCGCAGCGTACCTCTGGTGTCGGGTGCGGGTCCGCGGGGGCCGGGCGCGCGGTTCCCCGCGCCCCTGAGGGGGCGCTCTCCGCGCGGACGAACGGCTTCGCCCGCCCCCGGCCACAGGGGGCGGGGGCGGGCGATCGCTTACAACCTGGTGCTCAGGCCGACGCCGGGTCGGACGCCGCCGGTGAGGGGACGTCAGGCGTCTCCTCCTCGACTGCTTCGGCTACCGCCGGGGCCTGTGCCTCGGCGGTCGCGGCCGCCTCGGCGCGTTCGTCCGCGGCGGAGCGGATGGCCCGCCAGGCGGACTCCGCGGCCTGCTGCTCCGCTTCCTTCTTGCTGCGGCCGGTGCCGGTGCCGTACGAGACGCCTCCGACGCGGGCAGCAGCTGTGAAGGTCTTCTCGTGGTCTGGGCCGGTCTCGGTGACCAGGTACTCGGGAACGCCGAGCCCTTCGGTCGCCGTGAGTTCCTGGAGACTGGTCTTCCAGTCCAGGCCCGCGCCCAGATTCGAGGATTTCTCGATCAGCGGGTCGAAGAGCCGGTGGACGAGCTCGCCCGCCGCATCCAGACCCTGGTCGAGATAGACAGCGCCGATCACCGCTTCGAGGGTGTCGGCGAGGATGGACGCCTTGTCCCGGCCGCCCGTGCCCTCTTCGCCCCGGCCGAGCCGGATGAAGGAGCCGAGGTCGAGCCCCCGGCTCACCTCCGCAAGCGCACGCGAGTTGACCACCGCGGCCCGCAATTTGGCCAGCTGGCCTTCAGGCAGGTCGGGGTGGGTGGTGTACAGCGTGTCCGTGACCACGAGGCCGAGCACGGAGTCCCCGAGGAACTCCAGGCGTTCGTTGGTCGGCAGACCGCCGTTCTCGTACGCATACGAACGGTGGGTCAGTGCACGCACCAGAAGGGCGGACTCGAGCTTGTACCCGAGCCGCCCTTCCAGAAGGGTGTGGGACGAGGCTGTGTTCTCCGCCTTTTTCTTGGCGCCGACTTCCTTGGCGCTGACTTCCGCCTTGGCGTCGTCCGCCTTCTCGGGGCTAGACACAGTGCCTCTCACCAGCCGCTCAGACCTCGAGGACCTGGCGCTTGTTGTAGGTGCCGCAAGCGGGGCACGCGATGTGCTGCAGCTTGGGCTCGTGGCAACGCTCACACGCAACCAGGGTGGGGACCGCAGCCTTCCACTGCGACCGGCGGTGGCGCGTGTTGCTGCGCGACATCTTCCGCTTCGGAACAGCCACGGCTACTTCTCCTGCTTCTCGTCGACGGGCGCTGATGGAAGCGCGCCGCCGGCCAACTCGTCCTTCTCGCCATCTTCGAGTGAACCGGCGAGTCCTTGCAGTGCCGCCCAACGGATGTCGACGGCGTCATGGTGGTGGTCCGGGTCGTCCGCGAGCCGGGCTCCGCACTGGGAGCACAGGCCGGGGCAGTCGTCCTGGCACACCGGCTGCATCGGAAGTGCGAGCACCACCGCATCACGCAGCACGGGTTCGAGGTCGAACAGGCCGTCCTCGATGAAGAGCGTGTCCTCGTCGTCCTCGGCGTCGTCGGCCGGCTCCGCGGTGCGGCCCCGGTCGTCGGCGTCAGGGTACGAGAACATCTCCTGGAAATCCGCTTCGAGCTGCTGCTCGACCGGCTCCAGACACCTTACGCACTCCCCCTTGGCCAGTGCACGGGCGGTGCCTGTGACAAGCACCCCTTCCATGACCGACTCAAGACGGAGGTCGAGCTTCACCGGCGCGCCTTCCGGCACTCCGATGACTCCCTGGATACCGAAATCCGCGGGAGCGTCGATCTCGCGGGTCAGGCGCTGCAGCGCACCGGGACGCCGTCCCAGCTCGTGCGTGTCGAACACGAGAGGGTTGCGGTGGTCGAGGCGGGCGTTCAGAGCCGTTCCTGCTTTCGATCTTGTACTGACTTTCGGAGCACTGCCCTCGGCGTTCACCGGGCAGCGTGGATCGCGGACGTGCACACGACCGAAGAGCCAGGATACTGGACCTTTCGCTCTCGGCCCAATCCGGCGCCGGCGCCCCGGTCGGCGACGCCGTCAGCGCCCCTGTTCGTACGCCCTCAGCTGCTCCGCGCTGATCATGCCGGTGTCGAAGAGGCTGGTCTCGTCGAGCGCGTTCTCGTGCGGCTGGGACGGCTGCGACTGCTGCGACTGCTGCGACTGCTGGTCGGACGGGGCGTACGCCTGCTGCCCGCCCTGGTCGTACGCGGCCTGCTGGTCGTAACCCTGCTGCGGGTACGCGGCGTACGGGTCGGCGTTCTGCTGGTAGCCGTACCCGTCCTGCTGTCCGTACTGCTGCTGGTAGGCGTACGGGTCGGCGCCCTGCTGCTGGTAGGCGTAGGCGTCCTGCTGTCCGTACTGCTGCTGATGGGGCAGGTCCACCTGGGGCCGGGGCCTCTCGGAGAGGGGCCGGGCGGACTGCTCGGGGACCTCCGCCAGGCCGTCCAGGTACTCGGCGTCGGTGGTGTGCTGCCCCGGCGTCCCGTCCTCCCCGAAGGCGGCCAGGTCACCCAGGTCGTCGCTGGCGATCCGGCCGTGCAGCTTCTGGCGGCCGCGGCCGACCGCGTCCAGGGTCTTGGCGAGGACGGCCTCGAAGGCGCCGAGCTTGACGTCGACGTATTCGTCGGCGTTGCGGCGCAGGGTCTGCGGGTCGTGGCTGCGCTCGGGGGCGTCCTCGTCCTCGTACCCCTGCTCGTCGGTGCCGGGCCCGGTGCCGAGGAGCTTCTCGCGGCCCCGGCCGACCGAACCGAGGGTCTTGGTGAGGACGACCTCGAAGTTGGCGAGCTTGGAGTCGACGTACTCGTCGGCCTCGGCGCGGACCTCCTCGGCCTCCTTGCGGGCCTCGGCCAGGATCCGGTCGGCCTCGTTCTGCGAGCGGCGGGCGACCTCGGTGTCGGAGATCAGCGAGCCGCGCTCGGTGTGCGCGGACTCGATGATCCGCTCGGCCTCCAGACGGGCCTGCTCCACCATCTGCTCGCGGCCGCCGATCAGCTCCTGGGCCTGGGCGAGGGAGCCGGGCAGCGCCTGGCGCACCTCTTCGAGCATCGAGAGGAGCTCGGCGCGGTTGACCACGCACGAGGCCGACATGGGCATGGAGCGGGCGCTGCCGACCGCCGAGACGATCTCATCGAGCTTCTTCTGCACGTCCACCGTGTGCTCGCCACTCTCTACAGCTGTGTTGGAGACGGACGGTTCGACTGTACGACCACTCCTGCCCCGCCCGACACCGGATGGCGCACTCCCTGACGTGCCCGGGCCGTTCAGTCCTTCCTCAGCCGTTCGGCGAGCGCTTCGAGGACCACCGGCGGGACCAGGTGGGAGACGTCTCCGCCCCAGGTCGCGACTTCCTTGACCAGGGAGGAGGAGAGGAAGCTGTAGGTGGGGTTGGTCGGGACGAAGAGCGTCTCGACGCCGGAGAGGCCGTTGTTCATCTGGGCCATCTGCAGCTCGTAGTCGAAGTCGCTGACCGCGCGCAGGCCCTTGACGATGGCCGGGATGTCGCGCTCCTTGCAGAAGTCCACGAGGAGGCCGTGGAAGGACTCCACCTCGACGTTCCCGAACTCGGCGGTGACCTGGCGGATCAGGTCGATCCGCTCCTCGATCTCGAAGAGACCCTTCTTGGACTGATTGATCATCACCGCGACGTGCACCACGTCGTACAGCCTGGACGCTCTGGCGATGATGTCTAGATGTCCGTTGGTGATCGGGTCGAACGACCCGGGACAGACGGCGCGGCGCACTTCAGATCCCTCGCTCTCCAGTCCGGTCATCGTGCGTCTTCGCACGTAGAGGCGGCGCGACCGTACCAAAACGTTCCCTCGCCGTAACGACGGGAGCGCAGTGCTTCGAAACCGTCCGGCCATCTGAATTCGCCGCCTCTGGTGCTGCGTTCAACGGTGACGAGCGCTTCGCCCGCGAGCCACCCCCCGGAGCGGAGTGTGAGCAGTGTCTCGCGAAGATCGTCGTCCGTGACCGCGTACGGCGGGTCCAGGAACACCAGGTCGTACGGGGCTTCGGGGGCGCCGGTACGGATGATCTGTTCCGCTTTGCCGGACCTGACCTCGGCGCCGGGCAGGCCCAGTGTCCTGACGTTCTCGCGGATCGTGCGGGCCGCGCGGGCGTCGGCCTCCACGAGGAGGGTGTGTCCCGCGCCGCGGCTCAGCGCCTCCAGGCCCACGGCGCCCGAGCCGGCGTACAGGTCGAGGACGCGGTCGCCCTCCAGGGGGCCGCCGAGCAGGGACTCCCAGGTGGAGAAGAGGCCCTCGCGGGCGCGGCCGGAGGTGGGTCTCGTGCCGGTGCCCGGCGGGACGGCCAGGCGTCGTCCGCCTGCGGTGCCGGCGATCACACGGGTCATCGCGGGTCCTTGCTGGTGAGGATGGTCACCGGGCCAGTCTGGCAGGTGGGGGACGGTTTGCGTGGGGGGTGCGGGTCCGGTGGGGGCTGGTCGCACCCCGCGGCGCGGCCGCTCGACGACACGGCCCCGCGCTCCGTCGGGGGCGCCCCCGACGGAGCGCCGCTTCGCGCGAAGCGCCCTGTCAGGGGTGCTCAGCCCTTGTCCAGGTACTGCTCCCTCTCCTCGTCCAGCAAAGCCTGCAGGGCCGTACGCAGGCCGGGGAGGCGGTCGAGGTCCGGGTCGGCGGCGACCACCGCGGTCGCCTCCTCGCGGGCCTCGGCGATGATCTCCTCGTCGTCGATGACGGTGAGCATCCGCAGTGAGGTGCGGGCGCCGGACTGGGCCTGGCCCAGGACATCGCCCTCGCGGCGCTGTTCCAGGTCGATGCGGGAGAGCTCGAAGCCGTCGAGCGTGGACGCCACCGAGGTCAGCCGCTGCCGGGCCGGGCTCGCCTCCGGCATCTCGGTGACGAAGAGGCACAGGCCCGCGGCGGAACCACGGCCGACGCGACCGCGCAGCTGGTGGAGCTGGGAGACCCCGAAGCGGTCGGCGTCCATGATCACCATCGCGGTCGCGTTCGGCACGTTCACCCCGACCTCGATGACCGTCGTGGCGACCAGGACGTGCGTCTCCCCGGCGGTGAAGCGGCGCATCACCGCGTCCTTGTCGTCCGGGGGCATCCGGCCGTGCAGCACTTCGACCTCGAGGCCCTGGAGCGGGCCCCTGGCCAGCTGGTCGGCGACCTCCAGGACGGCGAGGGGCGGGCGCTTCTCGGCCTCGTCCTCGGACGACGGCTTCTTCTTCGACTTCTTCGGGTCTTCGTCCTCGTCGCCGATGCGGGGGCAGACCACGTACGCCTGATGGCCGTTCGACACCTCCTCCCGCACGCGCTCCCACGCGCGCGCGAGGAAGTGGGGCTTGTCCGCGGCCGGGACGACATGGCTGGCGATGGGCGAGCGCCCGGCGGGCAGCTGGTCCAGGACCGAGGTGTCGAGGTCGCCGAAGACGGTCATGGCGACCGTGCGCGGGATGGGCGTGGCAGTCATCACCAGCAGGTGCGGCGGCTGTTTGCCCTTGCCGCGCAGGGCGTCGCGCTGCTCGACGCCGAACCGGTGCTGTTCGTCCACCACGACCAGGCCCAGGTCGTGGAACTGCACCTTGTCCTCGATCAGCGCATGCGTGCCGATGACGAGCCCCGCCTCGCCGGTGACGAGGTCGAGCAGCGCCTGCCGGCGGCCGGCCGCGCCCATGGAGCCGGTGAGCAGCACCACCTTCGTGGAGTCCTCGGCCCCGCCGAGCATGCCGCCCTCGGCCAGCTCCCCCATCATCTCGGTGATCGACCGGTGGTGCTGCTGGGCGAGCACTTCGGTGGGCGCGAGCATCGCGGCCTGCCCGCCCGCGTCGACGACGGCGAGCATGGCGCGCAGGGCGACCATCGTCTTTCCCGAACCGACCTCTCCCTGCAGCAGCCGGTGCATCGGATGTTCCGTGGCGAGGTCGTCGAAGATCTCCGCGGAGACCTTCCGCTGCCCCTCGGTGAGGGTGAAGGGAAGCTTGGCGTCGAAGGCGGACAGCAGGCCGTCCTGCTTGGGCTTCCTCGCCACGGCGGGCAGTTGGGAGTCCGCGTGGCGGCGGCGGGCCAGGGCCACTTGGAGGACGAAGGCCTCGTCCCACTTGAGGCGGGCGCGGGCGTCCTCGATGTCCGCCTTGGTGTGCGGGCGGTGGATCTTCAGCAGGGCTTCCGGCAGGGGGACCAGGCCCCGGCCGGCCCGGAGCGCCTCGGGCAGCGGGTCGACCGCCTCCTGGGCGCTGGGCAGCACCGTCTGCACGGCCTTGGCGATCTTCCAGGACTCCAGCTTGGCGGTGGCGGGGTAGAGCGGGATCAGCGCTCCGGCCCAGGTGTCCACCGTCTCGGACGCGTCCTCGCCGCGCAGCAGTTCGTACGCCGGGTGGGCCAGCTGGAGGCGGCGGTTGAACACGGAGACCTTGCCCGCGAACAGCGCGCGCGTGCCGGGCAGGAGCTCCTTGTGGGGCTTGTGCACGCCGTTGCCGAAGAAGACCAGCTTGAGCTGGCCGCTGCCGTCCGTGATGGTCACTTCGAGGCGCTGGCCCTTGCCGCGGGGTGCCTTGGAGGAGGCGAAGGTGTGCAGGCGGGCGTCGGCGACCTGGGCGACCACCGTCGCGTGCTCGTCCAGGGGCAGGTCGGCGAGGTGGGTGAGCTGCCCGCGCTCCTCGTACCTGCGGGGATAGTGGTGCAGCAGGTCGCCGACGGTGTGCAGTCCCAGGTGCTCGGCCATCACCTTCGCGGTGGCGGGTCCGAGCACCTTCTTCAGTGGTTCTTCGAGCGCGGGCACGGGATCCATTGCACACCACCGCACTGACAATGCCGTATACGTCCCGGGAATCCGCTGGTCGGACGGCTCGTCCGGGTTCCAGGACGACGGACTCCGGCGACGACGGACTCCGGCCCTGTTCGCGGTCGCCTCGATCCGGGACCGCCCGACCCCGCGCCGTCGCACGTCCCTCACCGGCGCAGCGACGCTGGACTCCCAGACCTCACAGCCTTCTCAGGCCTCCCCGTCATCTCATTCGTTCCAGGTCGACCTGCGCGGCCTGGTGGACCTCCTCTCCCACCACCTCTGCTCCAGTCCCCGGGTCCATCTGCGCGAACTGCTGCAGAACGCCGTGGACGCGGTCACCGCCCGGCGCGCCGAGCAGCCGGACGCGCCCGCCCGGGTGCGGCTGTACGCCGGGGACGGCACCCTGCGCGGGGAGGACTCCGGGATCGGGCGGGGTCCGGCCTGCCGCGCCTGGACCGCGGGCGAACTGGCCGTCCACGCACGCGTGGAGGCCCTTTCGCCGGCCGGGCGCTTCGACGAGCGCAACGGGACGGCGCGGGTGAGCGGGCGCGTCCGCGGGCGCATGGACCAGCGGCCGCTGGTGGAGCGGCTGCCCCTGGGGATACACGCCGCGCGGACCGTCACCGCCTCCGCCCCCGCCTCCGCTTCTGCCCCCATTTCCGTGCGGTCCGTGTCGGCCCCCGACGCGGGACCGGATCTGCCCGGGCTCCTCGCCGAGGCCCGCCGGCTCGCGCGGTCGCTGCATCCGGACTCGGTCGCGGCGTGGGCCGCGGTCGCCGAGGCGGAGCGGTTGTTGCGGGCCGTGGGAGGGGGCTGAGCGTCGGGTCTCGGGTGCGGGTCCGCTGTGGCTGGGCGCGCAGTTCCCCGCGCCCCTCAAGGGGTGGGGCCGTCGCAGATGAGCCCGGAGTTTCCCGCGGTCATGAAAGCGCGGGTCCGCTGTGGCTGGTCGCGCAGTTCCCCGCGCCCCTCAAGGGGCGGGGTCATCGGGGATCGGCCCGGAGTTCCCCGCGCCCCTCAAGGGGCGGGGCCGTCGGGGATCGGACCGGAGTTTCCCGCAGTCATGAAAGCGCGGGTGCGCCGTGGTCGGGCGCGCAGTTCCCCGCGCCCCTCAAGGGGCGGGGTCGTCGAGGATCGGACCGGAGTTTCCCACGCCCCTGGAGGGGTGGGGTCTCGGGGATGGGTCCGGGGTTTTGCGTGGTCCTGGAGGGGCGGGGGCGTCGGGGGTTATTCGACGCCGATCAGGAGGAGTGATCCCTGGCGGCCGCCTCGGTAGACCACCGTGTCCACCGCCAGGTAGGACTCCCGGACCCGGGTCTCCAGGTGGGGCGCGATCGTGGCGGGGGCCTCGTCGCCGAGGACCAGGGTGACCATCTCGCCGCCCGCCGCGAGCATGCGGTCCAGGACCGCCTCGGCGGTGGCCGTGACGTCCGAGCCGATCACGGCCACGTCGCCCTCGATGAGGCCGAGGATGTCGCCGGCCTGGCAGATGCCCGCCATGGTCCAGGACTGGCGTTCCGCGACCTCCACCTCGGCGTACCGGGTCGCGCCCGCGGCCGAGGTCATCGCGACCACGTCCTCGTCGAAGCGCCGCTCGGGCTCGTGCACGGCGAGCGCGGCGATCCCCTGCACCGCCGAGCGGGTGGGGATCAGCGCCACCCGTACGCCCTCGGTGCGGGCCTGCTCGGCCGCCGCGGCCGCGGTGTGGCGCAGCTCGGCGTCGTTCGGCAGCAGGACGACCTCCAGGGCGTGCGCCCGCCGTACCGCCTCGACGAGCTCCCCGCTGGCCGGCGGCTCCCCGGGGCGGGCCAGGACGGTGGTGGCCCCGGCCTCGGCGTAGAGGTGCGCGAGCCCCTCGCCGGGGACCACGGCCACGACCGCGCGCTGGGCCCGCTCCCGGACCGGCCGGGCGGTCGAGCCCGTCGTGTGCGCGTCGGCGGGCCCGAAGTGCGTGATCCGGATCCGGTGCGGCCGACCGGCCTCGACGCCCGCCTCGACGGCCGCGCCGGCGTCGTCCACGTGCACGTGGACGTTCCACAGGCCGTCCCCGCCGACCACGACGAGCGAGTCCCCGAGCGCGTCGAGCCGGTCGCGCAGCCGGGCCACGGCCGCGTCCTCCGCCTCCAGGAGGTAGATCACCTCGAACGCGGGGCCGTTCTCCGTCTCGACGGGACCGCCGCCGTCCGCGCACTCCAGGGCCGTCGCGCCGGCGTCGGCCGCCACCACGCGCGCATGGGAGGCGAGGACCGGTACCGCCGCCCTGGCCGGGGTCCGCCCCGTGAACGTCTCCACCAGCGCCGCCAGCACGGCCACGAGTCCGCGGCCGCCCGCGTCGACCACCCCGGCCCGTTCCAGGACGGCCAGCTGCCCGGGGGTCGCCGCGAGGGCGGCCCGCGCGCCTTCGTACGCGGCCCGCGCGACCGCCGCGCAGTCCCCCTCCGCGCCCGAGGCCGCGTCGGCGGCGGCCGAGGCGACGGTGAGGACCGTGCCCTCGACCGGGTGCGCGACGGCCTGCCGGGCCGCGTCGGACGCGTGCCGCAGGGCGAGCCGCAGACTCTCGCCGTCGGTCCGCCCGGTGCCGGTGTCCGCGGCGAGCACCTGGGCCATGCCCCGCAGGAGCTGCGCGAGGATCGTCCCGGAGTTCCCGCGCGCCCCGATGAGCGCGCCGTGCGCCATGGCCCGTACCGCGTCCGCGAGCGTGGGCGGCTCGATCACCCGCCCGCCGGGCGGAGTGCCGGATCCGGCGCCGTCGCCGACGACGGACATGGCGGCGTGCGCCGCGAAGACCGCCTCGACGGCCGCCGCCGCCGATTCGACGGTCAGATACAGATTGGTGCCGGTGTCGCCGTCCGCGACGGGATAGACATTGATCGCGTCGATCTCCTCGCGCGCCCGGCCGAGGGTCTCCAGCGCGAGTGCGCACCAGGCGCGTACCGCGGATGCGTCCAATGTCTGCGGCACCTGCGGCACCTGCGCCTCCTTGAGCAGCCCGACGTCCGACGCAGCGTAGACCCAGGTGGGGTCCGTGCCGGAAGAGGGCGGGAGGAGAGCGGGGAAGAGGGCCGGGACGGACTCCGCGCGGGACATGGTAGTTTCGTTGTACGGACGCAGTCGTTGTATGCTGCTCCGGTTGCCCGATCCGATCGGGCCTTCCCCCTGGCAGCGCCACTCAGATCCTACGATCCTGATCTCGGCATGCCGGGATCCACCGTAAGAGCATCTGAAGTCTTTGGAGTGACCCGTGGCTGCCAACTGCGACGTCTGTGGCAAGGGGCCGAGCTTCGGCAACAGCATCTCGCACTCGCACCGCCGTACGTCCCGTCGCTGGAACCCGAACATCCAGCGCGTCCGTACCGTGGTCGGCGGGACGCCGAAGCGCGTCAACGCTTGCACCTCGTGCATCAAGGCCGGCAAGGTCTCACGCTGACGCTCTGCACAGCGCGCAGCCACTGCTGGTCCACCGCTCGAAGCCGGTCCCCCTCACGGAGGACCGGCTTTCTGCTGTTCCTGGGGCGGGCATTCCACCGGCAGACATCTCACGGGCGGACGTTCTCCGGCCGGACGTTCCTCAGGCCGGACGTTCCTCAGGCGGACGTTCCCCGCACGGACCGCCACCCGTGGTGCACCGGTCCGATACCGGCCCCGAGCGCGAACCCGGCGCCGATCGCCCCGGTGACGTACTCCTTCGCCGCCACCGCCGCGTCCGGCACCGACCGTCCCTTCGCCAGCTCCGAGGCGATCGCGCTCGCCAGCGTGCACCCCGTGCCGTGGGTGTGCCGGTTGTCGAGCCGGGGCGCGCGCAGCCACAGCTCCTCGGAGCCGTCGGTGAGGAAGTCCACGGCGTCGCCGCTCAGGTGACCGCCCTTGATCAGCGCCCAGGCCGGCCCGTACGACAGCACGGCCGCCGCCGCCCGCCGCATCCCGTCCTGCGACCCGACCGTCACGCCCGTGAGCTGCGCCACCTCGTCGAGGTTCGGGGTCGCCACCGTGGCCACCGGCAGCAGCTTCGTCCGTACGCAGTCCAGCGCGGACGCGGCGAGCAGGGAGTCACCGTGCTTGGAGACGCCCACCGGGTCGACGACGGCGGGCGCGTCGGTGCCGCCGATCAACTCGGCGACGGCCTCGACGAGTTCGGCCGAGGAGAGCATGCCGGTCTTGACCGCCTGGACCCCGATGTCGTCGACCACACTGCGGTACTGGGCGCGCACGGCCTCCACCGGCAGCTCCCAGACGCCCTGCACGCCGAGGGAGTTCTGCGCGGTGACGGCGGTGAGCACGCTCATGCCGTGCACCCCGAGCGCGAGCATGGTCTTCAGGTCGGCCTGGATCCCGGCCCCGCCCCCGGAGTCGGAGCCCGCGACCGTCAGCACACGGGGCGGCGCGGACGCCCGAGGCGGTGTGCTCATGACTCGATGTCCCCGAAGTGGTCCCAGCCGCCCTTGCTCGTCCAGGGCGCCCCGTCGACCGTCACCTGGGGCAGCGCCGACGGGTTGAGGACCTCGCCGATCACCTTCCAGCGCGCGGGCAGTTTCACGTCCGGCGGGAACGTCGCGACGATCGCGTGGTCCTCGCCGCCGGTGAGCACCCACTGGATCGGGTCGACGCCGACGGCCTGACCGATGTCGTTCATCTGCGTGGGGATGTCGACGTCGCCGGAGCGGACGTCGATGCGTACCTTGCTGGCCTCGGCGATGTGCCCGAGATCGGCGATCAGCCCGTCGCTGACGTCCGTCATGGAGGTCGCGCCGAGCCCGGCGGCCGCGGGGCCCGCGTGGTACGGCGGTTCCGGGCGCCGGTGCGCCTCGACGAAGGCGCGCGGCGAGCGGAAACCGCGGGACAGCACGGCGTGCCCGGCCGCGGACCAGCCCAGCCAGCCCGTCACGGCCACCACGTCGCCGGGCCGGGCGCCGGCCCGGGTGACCGGCTCGTGGTTGCGCAGGTCACCGAGCGCGGTGATCGCCACGGTGATCGTGTCGCCGCGTACGACGTCCCCGCCGACGACGGCCGCGCCGGCGACCTGGCACTCGTCGCGCAGGCCGTCCATCAGCTCGGAGGGCCAGGTGGCGGGCAGTTCGGCCGGTACGACCAGGCCGAGCAGCAGCGCGGTCGGCACGGCGCCCATGGCGGCGATGTCCGCCAGGTTCTGCGCGGCCGCCTTGCGCCCGACGTCGTACGCCGTGGACCAGTCGCGCCGGAAGTGCCGCCCCTCCAGGAGGATGTCGGTGCTCGCCACGACCCTGCGGTCGGGGGCGGCCACCACGGCCGCGTCGTCACCCGGCCCGACGCGCACCGCCGGGGTGGTGGTGAGCCGGGAGGTGAGCTCCCTGATGAGCCCGAACTCCCCCAACTCGCCCACGGTTCCCTTCACCGAGTCTCACCTGTTCCCTTCGTGCCCATGAGGCGAGTTTCCTTCTGTCCGTGCGTGCGGCCGACCGGTTCGTGCACGCGCGCGTGCGGCCGGACGGTTCGTGCGTGTGCCCGGTCGCGGGCCGTCCCGCACCCCGGTACGGTCGAGACTGCCGTCAACCCGTGCGGGCCGTGCACCCCGACGCGCAAGCCACCGCCCCCGCGGGTCTCCCCGTGACGCGCGGCGACGCGATACCGTGGCGTTCCTTTTCCCCACATGATCCTCGTGGCCGCCCTGGAGGTTCCGTGGTACAGGCGTACATCCTGATCCAGACGGAGGTCGGCAAGGCGTCGACCGTCGCCGACACGATCAGCAAGATTTCGGGGGTGATCCAGGCCGAGGACGTGACAGGACCGTACGACGTGATCGTGCGGGCCCAGGCCGACACGGTGGACGCGCTCGGCCGCATGGTGGTCGCGAAGGTCCAGCAAGTGGACGGCATCACGCGTACCCTGACCTGCCCGGTCGTGCACCTGTAGCCCCCGTCTACGCTGGGCCGGTGGACCTCTTCCGTCACCGGCGTGCTTCTTCGGTCGGGCTGCCAGCCCTCGTTCTGCTGATCGCTGCCACAGGCTGCTCCCCGGCAGACGACAACACCCCGACCTCGGTTCCCCGTCCGGGCGCGAAGGCCACGAAACTGTGCCGGAACCTGGACAAGTCGCTGCCACGCGAGGTGGACGGCCTCGACCGGGAGGATCCCGAGCCCCGGTCGGCGCTGACCGCGGGCTGGGGAAGCCCGGCGATCATACTGCGCTGCGGGGTGTCGCGGCCCGCGAAGATGGTCGATCCCAAGGTGGCCGACGGGAGTGATCCCGACGCGATCGGGGGCGGCGTGAACGGGGTCGGGTGGCTGATGGAGGAGCGGGACGACGGATCGACCCGCTTCACCTCCGCACAGCGGCTCGTGTACGTCGAGGTGACGGTGGAGCCGGGGCGGGACACCTCTTCCGTCCTGGTCGATCTGGCCGGCGCCATCAAGAAGGCGGTCCCCGAGGGGATCGCGGACTGAGGCCCCGGGACCGGCCGTCCGCCGGGGGCGGGCGCGGGTACGTCGTGGTTCCCCGCGCCCCCGCGGGGCCACTGCCTACCGCAGGCCCGTGCGCCTGCGCAGCGCCGCCCGGATCAGGGTGTTCACCAGTTCCGGGTACGGGACTCCCGTCGCCTCCCACATCTTGGGGTACATGGAGATGGGGGTGAAGCCGGGCATCGTGTTGATCTCGTTGATCACGAACCCGCCGTCCTCCGTGAGGAAGAAGTCCGCGCGGACCAGGCCCTCGCAGGACGCGGCCTCGAAGGCCTCGACGGCCAGGCGCCGGACCTCGGCGGTCTGCTCGGGGGTCAGCGGCGCGGGCACGACGCCGGGGGTCGAGTCGATGTACTTCGCCTCGAAGTCGTAGTACGCGTGCGACTGCACCGGCGGGATCTCGGCCGGCACGGACGCCCGGGGCCCGTCCTCGAACTCCAGGACGCCGCACTCGATCTCGCGCCCGCGCAGCAGCGCCTCCACGAGGAACTTCGGGTCGTGGCGCCGGGCCTCGGCGATCGCCTCGTCGAGGCCGGACAGGTCGTCGACCTTGGTGATGCCGATCGACGAGCCCGCGCGCGCGGGCTTCACGAAGAGCGGCCAGCCGTGCTCCCCCGCCAAATCGATGATCTTCTTGCGGGCGGCCGGCTCGTCCTGCTCCCACTCACGGGGACGGATCACCACGTACGGGCCGACCGACAGTCCGAAGGAGGTGAACACCCGCTTCATGTACTCCTTGTCCTGGCCGACGGCCGAGGCGAGCACACCCGAACCGACGTACGGGACACCGGAGAGTTCCAGCAGACCCTGCAGGGTGCCGTCCTCACCGTACGGACCGTGCAGCACCGGGAAGACGACGTCGACCTCGCCGAGCGCCTTCGGGACCGAGCCGGGCTCGCTGTAGACCACCTCGCGGCTGGCGGGGTCGACGGGCAGGATCACGCCGCCCTCGCCCGACTCGGCGAGCTGCTCGACGTCCGGCGTACGACGCTCGGTGATCGTCATGCGCTCGGGGTCGTCGGCGGTGAGCACCCAGCGGCCCTCCCGGGGTGATCCCGATCGGCAGGACGTCGTACGCGGTCCGGTCGATGGCCCGCAGGACGGCTCCGGCGGTGACCATGGAGATCCCGTGTTCGGAGCTGCGCCCGCCGAAGACGACGGCCACGCGCGGCTTGCGAGGCGGCTGCTCAGGGTTCTGGGGAAGGTTCTCGGTGCTCATATCGGGTTGAGAGTACCCGGTGGCAGGACACGGAGTCAGCGGCCGGTGGCGGGGTCGTTCAGCGCCGTTCGGGCTTGGCGCTGCGCGACATCAGTTCCTTGAGGGCGACGACCGGTGCCTTGCCCTCGTGGACGATGCCGACGACGGTCTCCGTGATGGGCATGTCGACTCCGTGCCGGCGCGCCAAGTCCAGTACGGACTCACAGGACTTGACGCCCTCGGCGGTCTGCCGGGTGACCGCGACGGTCTCCTGGAGGGTCATGCCCCTGCCGAGGTTCGTGCCGAAGGTGTGGTTGCGCGACAGCGGCGAGGAGCAGGTCGCCACCAGGTCGCCCAGGCCCGCGAGTCCGGAGAACGTCAGCGGGTCGGCGCCCATCGCCAGGCCCAGCCGGGTGGTCTCCGCCAGTCCCCGGGTGATGAGGGACCCCTTGGCGTTGTCGCCGAGTCCCATGCCGTCCGCGATGCCGACGGCGAGGCCGATGACGTTCTTGACCGCGCCGCCCAGCTCGCAGCCGACCACGTCGGTGTTGGTGTACGGGCGGAAGTACGGCGTGTGGCAGGCGGCCTGGAGCCTCTTGGCCACTCCTTCGTCACTGCAGGCGACCACGGCGGCGGCCGGCATCCGGGCGGCGATCTCGCGGGCCAGGTTGGGCCCGGTGACCACGGCGATCCGGTCGGCGCCGACCTTCGCGACGTCCCCGATCACCTCGCTCATCCGCATCGCGGAGCCGAGCTCGACGCCCTTCATGAGGGAGACGAGCACGGTGCCGGGCGCGAGCAGCGGCGTCCAGTCCGCCAGGTTCTCGCGCAGGGTCTGCGAGGGCACGGTGAGCACGGTGAAGTCGGCGTCGCGGGCCGCTTCGGCGGCATCGGTGGTGGCCCGCAGGTTCCCGGGCAGCTCGATGCCGGGCAGGTAGTCGGGGTTCGTCCGGGTGGAGTTGACCGCTTCGGCGACTTCGGGCCGCCGTCCCCACAGCGTCACGTCGCACCCGGCGTCGGCGAGCACCATGCCGAAGGCCGTGCCCCACGATCCGGCCCCGAAGACGGCCGCCCTGACGGGTGTGCCGGATGTCGTCACTTGCCGTGCCCCTTTTCGTGCTCTGCCTCGGTGATGTCCCGCAGGGTCTTTCCCCCCGCGGCCTCATCATGCCCGTCCCGCCCGTCCCGGTGCGCCCGCTCTTCCTGTTCCCGCGTGCGGCGGCGCTGCTCGACGCGCACCTGGCGCGGGTCGTAGCGCGTGGCGGGGGCCTTCTCGCCGCGGATCAGCTCCAGCTGCGCGGTGATCGCGGCCATGATGGCCTCGGTCGCTTCCTTCAGGAGGTCCGGGGTCATCTCCTTGTCGTAGAAGCGCGAGAGGTCCACGGGCGGGCCCGCGAGCACGTGGTGCGTCTTGCGCGGCCACAGGTCGGGCTTCTTGGCGTACGGGGCCAGCAGGTGGTTGGCGCCCCACTGGGCCACCGGGACGACCGGGCACCTGGTCCGCAGGGCGACCCGTGCGGCCCCGGTCTTGCCGGTCATCGGCCACAGGTCGGGGTCGCGGGTGAGGGTGGCCTCCGGATAGAAGGCGACGCACTCGCCGCGCTCCACGGCCTCGATCGCGGCACGGTAGGCGCTCAGCGCGTCGGTGCTCTCGCGGTACACCGGGATCTGCCCGGTCCCCCGCATGGCCGCCCCCACGAAACCGCTCTTGAAAAGAGCGCTCTTGGCCAGGAACCGCGGAACGCGGCCGGTGTTGTACTGGAAGTGCCCGTACGCGAACGGATCCGCGTGTGAATTGTGGTTCACCGCGGTGATAAAACCGCCCTCGGCAGGAATGTTCTCCATTCCGCGCCAGTCCCGCTTGATCAGAACCATCAGCGGCGGTTTGCAGAGGGCCGCCGCGAAGCGGTACCAGAAGCTGATTCTGCGGCGGGACACGCGCGCACCTTCCTCTTGAGCCTGGGGGCCGCACAAGTGTCGCCCCGGGCCGCCTGTCTGTCGAGAACACCGTACGCCCCGGCTTCGGGCCCGGCCCGGTCTCCGGGTGACAATGGGCGCGACGGAGGAGGGACGGAGCACCCGTGCAGTGGATCTTGGTCGTACCGCTCAAAACCTTGGCGCTCGCGAAGAGCAGGCTCTCGGACACGGCCGCCGACGGGCTGCGCCCGGGGCTCGCCCTCGCCTTCGCACAGGACACGGTGGCCGCCGCACTGGCCTGCGCGGAAGTCGCCGATGTGGCAGTAGTCACTGGCGATGCGCTGGCCGGACGGGAGCTGGCCGCCCTGGGTGCCCGGATCGTCCCGGACGAGCCGGGCGGTGGTCTGAACGCCGCCCTGCGGCACGGGGCGGGGGCCGTACGTATGCAAAACCCCCGAACTCCGCTGGCGGCACTGAACGCCGACCTGCCCGCACTGCGTCCGCCGGAATTGGCCCGTGTGCTCACCGCGGCCGCGGAATTCCCACGTGCTTTCCTGCCGGACGCCGCGGGATTCGGCACCACTCTCCTGGCCGTGTCGCCGGGGCGTGAATTGCTGCCCGCTTTCGGAACGGATTCCCGCGCGCGTCACCGCGCCTCGGGCGCCGCGGAACTCCTGCCGACAGCGGTGGATTCCGTACGCCAGGACGTGGACACCGGTGCGGACCTGCGCGCGGCATTGGCGCTGGGTGTGGGCCCGTACACGACTTCGGCCGTGGAACGCCTGCGAGCGGCGTGAGCTTTGCGGCCGGCGGGTGAAGTGCGGGTCGCCGCCGGCCGGCCGCGCGGATCTTCGCGCCCCCGAAGCGTTTTCCCCCGGCCGACCCCATACCCTTCCCCCATGCAGGCGACCGCGTACACATACGACCACGACACCCGCACCGGCCAAGTGCTGCTGGACGACGGGACTCCCGTGCCCTTCGACGCCGAGGCGTTCGACAGGGGCGGCCTGCGACTGCTCCGTCCGGGCCAGCGCGTACGGATCGAGACCGAGGGCGAGCGGGACGACCGCCGCATCACCCTGGTGACGCTGCAGACCTTCTGACGGCAGGTGTTCCGGCGGCGGGTCTTCCGGCGGCGGGTCTTCGGAGAACGCCGCGGGCCGGGCTCCCCCGGGGGAGCCCGGCCCGGCGCGTTTTCCCGACGCCCCTGATCTACCTGCGGGCGGTGGCCTTCTTGGCGGTGGTGGTGCTGCGGGCCGCGGACTTCTTGGCCGGGGCCTTCTTGGCGGCCGCCTTCTTCGCGGGGGCCTTCTTCGCCGCCGCCTTCTTGGCGGTGGTCTTCTTCGCCGCCGAGGACGAGGTCTTCTTCGCCGTCGCGGAGGTCTTCTTCGCGGGGGCCTTCTTCGCCGTGGCGGTGGTCTTCTTGGCGGCCGTGGCGGTGGTCTTCTTCGCCGCGGTCGCCTTCCTGGTCGTCGCCGCGGACGTGGTCTTCTTCGCGGCCCCCGTCGCCTTCTTGGCGGTGGTGGCCTTCTTGGCCGCGGCCTTCTTGACCGTGGCGGAGGCGCCGCCGGTCAGGCTGCCCTTGGGGGCCTTCTTGACCGCGACGTCGTTCTTCGGGAGCTTCTTCGACCCGCTGACCAGGTCCTTGAAGCCCTGGCCGGCACGGAAGCGCGGCACCGAGGTCTTCTTAACCCGCACGCGCTCTCCGGTCTGCGGGTTGCGGGCGTAACGGGCCGGACGGTCCACCTTCTCGAAGGAACCGAAGCCGGTGACCGAGACCCGGTCCCCGCCGACGACCGCCCGGACCACGGCGTCCAGTACGGCGTCGACCGCGTCGGCGGCCTGCTGACGCCCGCCGACCTTGTCGGCAATCGCTTCTACGAGCTGCGCCTTGTTCACGTCTTCCCCTTCGGAGACATTGCCAGAACGAAACTGTTCAAGCTTTTTCGCACGTTAGGCAGATATATACCGCAAATCAAACACGAAACGGCCTAATCACCCTTGTGCCGCAACGAACTGGGCCTGTCGCCAAGTTCCTCAGCGTTCCTCTTCGGGGATTCGGCCCTCGTCGAGGTCCGTCGTGAACCGCTCCAGACGCCTGGTCGCATCGGCGAGATCGTGTTTGGCCACGGCCGTAATGACCAGCAGCTTCCGGGTCAGCGCCATCCGTACGCCCTCCGGGACTTGCAGTGCGCGCACCCTGGTGTGCGCTTCCTTGAGTTGGGACGCGACCGCCGCATAGAGCTCGAGTTGGCCGTCGTGTTCCATGCACAGATTGTGCCATCTGGGGCGAGTTGTCGCCTGCGCAGGGGGTAACTACCGCCTCCCGAGGGCCTCCCGCGCACCTCACCACAAGGCTCTGCCGCATCTCGGCTACCCCATCAAGGCGCACCGAAACAAGGGTAGTTGAAGCCAATCACAAAGGCCGGAACGGCCCTTCCGGCCCTGGACACGGCTGTACCCCCAACCGTCCACGATTGGGGGTACAGAGGTGTGTCGCCCTGGCTGGAACCGGCGGTGCGGGCCGGGGTCCGGTCAGACCTGAACGGTCCGCGGCTTGTGGGAGGGCCGTCCGGACTCGTACGCGGAGATGTCCGCCTCGTGCTGGAGGGTGAGGGAGATGTCGTCCAGCCCGTTCAGCAGCCGCCAGCGGGCGTTCTCGTCGAGCTCGAAGGGGGCCGTGATGCCCTCGGCGCGCACCTCGCGGGCCTCCAGGTCGACCGTGACGCCGGCCTGCGGGTCCTGCTCGGTGAGCTCCCACAGCCTGTCCACGACCGTCTGCTCCAGAACCACCGTGAGCAGGCCGTTCTTCAGAGAGTTGCCGCGGAAGATGTCGGCGAAGCGGGACGAGATCACGGCCTTGAAGCCGTAGTTCTGCAGTGCCCACACGGCGTGCTCGCGCGAGGAGCCGGTGCCGAAGTCGGGGCCGGCGACCAGGACCGTGGCGCCCGTGCGCTCGGGCTGGTTGAGGATGAAGGACGGGTCCTTGCGCCAGGCCTCGAAGAGCCCGTCCTCGAAGCCGTCCCTGGTCACCTTCTTGAGCCAGTGGGCGGGGATGATCTGGTCGGTGTCGACGTTGCTGCGGCGCAGCGGGACGGCCCGGCCGGTGTGCGTGGTGAATGCTTCCATGGTTCTCAGACTCCAGCGGGCGTACGGACGTCGGCGTCGGACAGGTCGGCGGGCGACGCCAGATGGCCCAGTACCGCCGTCGCGGCGGCGACCTGCGGAGACACCAGGTGCGTACGGCCGCCCTTGCCCTGCCTGCCCTCGAAGTTGCGGTTGGAGGTGGACGCGGAGCGCTCACCGGGCGCCAGCTGGTCGGGGTTCATGCCCAGACACATCGAGCAGCCCGCGTGCCGCCATTCGGCCCCGGCCTCCTTGAAGACCAGGTCCAGGCCCTCGGAGACGGCCTGCAGACCGACCCGCGCGGAGCCGGGCACCACCAGCATCCGTACGCCGTCGGCGACTTTGCGGCCCTCGACGATCGACGCGGCGGCGCGCAGGTCCTCGATACGGCCATTGGTGCACGAACCCACGAAGACGGTGTCGACCCTGATGTCCCGCAGCGGCTGTCCGGCGGTCAACCCCATGTACTCCAGGGCCTTTTCGGCGGCGAAGCGCTCCGAGGCGTCCTCGTACGAAGCCGGGTCGGGGACGGCCGCCGAAAGCGGGGCGCCCTGGCCGGGATTGGTGCCCCAGGTGACGAACGGCGCGAGGGAGGTCGCGTCGATGACGACCTCCGCGTCGAATTCCGCGTCCTCGTCCGACTTCAGGGTCTTCCAGTACGCGACGGCGGCGTCCCAGTCCTCGCCCACGGGGGCGTGGTCGCGGCCCTGGATGTACGCGAAGGTGGTCTCGTCGGGGGCGATCATGCCCGCGCGGGCGCCGGCCTCGATCGACATGTTGCAGATGGTCATCCGGGCCTCCATCGAGAGTTTCTCGATGGCGGAGCCCCGGTACTCCAGGATGTAGCCCTGACCGCCGCCCGTGCCGATCCTGGTGATGATCGCCAGGATCAGGTCCTTGGCCGTGACGTCCTCGGGCAGTTCGCCCTCGACCGTGATGGCCATGGTCCTGGGGCGGGCCAGCGGCAGCGTCTGGGTGGCCAGCACGTGCTCGACCTGGGAGGTGCCGATACCGAACGCCAGCGCGCCGAACGCGCCGTGCGTGGAGGTGTGGGAGTCACCGCACACGACCGTGGTGCCGGGCTGGGTCAGGCCCAGCTGCGGGCCGACGACGTGGACGACACCCTGCTCGACGTCGCCCAGCGAGTGCAGGCGCACGCCGAAGTCGGCGCAGTTCTTGCGCAGCGTCTCCAGCTGGGCGCGGGAGACCGGGTCCGCGATGGGCTTGTCGATGTCGAGGGTCGGGGTGTTGTGGTCCTCGGTCGCGATGGTGAGGTCGAGCCGGCGCACGGGGCGCCCCGCCTGACGGAGGCCGTCGAAGGCCTGGGGGCTGGTCACCTCGTGCAGCAGGTGCAGATCGATGAAGAGGAGGTCGGGCTCGCCCTCCGCGCGCCGGACGACGTGGTCGTCCCAGACCTTCTCCGCGAGTGTCCTACCCATCGCTTTCCCTCCGGCCG
Source organism: Streptomyces sp. V3I8 (assembly GCF_030817535.1). Lineage (NCBI taxonomy): Bacteria > Bacillati > Actinomycetota > Actinomycetes > Kitasatosporales > Streptomycetaceae > Streptomyces > Streptomyces sp. V3I8. The sequence goes on from NZ_JAUSZL010000002.1 coordinate 2,707,638, forward strand.
GCCCGTGTCGGCGCCGGCCCAACTAGAGATTTCCGGTGCGGCCGCGCCCGTGCCCCCCGGGTACCGGACGTCTTCCGCCGAGCCCGTCGGTCCGCGGGCCGTGTAGGTATCAGGGTGGCGCGTTCCACGGAAAATTGAACTTGCGTTTCACAGAGTGAGACGCGAGTATCGTTTCATGGACAACAGTAGCGGCGTCGGCGTTCTGGACAAGGCAGCCCTTGTCCTGAGCGCACTGGAGTCCGGTCCGGCCACCCTCGCGGGCCTGGTCGCGGCGACCGGACTGGCACGGCCCACGGCACATCGCCTCGCCGTGGCACTCGAACACCACCGGCTGGTGGCGCGTGACATGCAGGGACGTTTCATTCTCGGCCCGAGGCTCGCCGAGCTGGCGGCGGCCGCGGGTGAGGACCGTCTCCTCGCGACCGCGGGCCCGGTGCTGACCCATGTACGCGACCTGACGGGCGAGAGCGCGCAGCTCTACCGCCGCCAGGGCGACATGCGCATCTGCGTCGCCGCGGCGGAGCGCCTCTCGGGGCTCAGGGACACGGTCCCGGTCGGCTCGACCCTCACGATGAAGGCGGGCTCCTCGGCCCAGATCCTGATGGCCTGGGAGGAGCCGGAGCGTCTGCACCGCGGCCTCCAGGGCGCCCGCTTCACGGCGACGGCCCTGTCGGGGGTACGGCGGCGGGGGTGGGCGCAGTCGATCGGCGAGCGCGAGCCGGGCGTCGCGTCCGTCTCCGCGCCGGTGCGCGGTCCCTCGAACCGCGTGGTCGCCGCCGTCTCGGTGTCGGGCCCGATCGAGCGTCTGACGCGCCATCCGGGGCGGATGCACGCCCAGGCGGTCATCGACGCGGCCGGCCGGCTGTCCGAGGCGCTGCGCCGCACCGGCTGACCGCGCGTCCACCGATCACCACCGATCACCACGGGCCGCCGAGGACCGTCACCGACTCCCCCGACCGACCCCGTCCGGACCCCCCGGCCGATCGCTTCAACGCCGCAGCGAACGGCCGGAGTTGTCCTGTACGGCGCCGGAGCACGAAAGAAGCCCTTCCCGCGTGGGAAGGGCTTCTTCTGTCTGTACCCCCGACCGGATTCGAACCGGCGCTACTGCCGTGAGAGGGCAGCGTGCTAGGCCGCTACACAACGGGGGCGAGGATCACAAGTGATCCAGCTGGGCTACCAGGACTCGAACCTAGAACAACGGAACCAGAAACCGTCGTGTTGCCAATTACACCATAGCCCATCGGTGGTTCGGACCACCTGTACCCCCGACCGGATTCGAACCGGCGCTACTGCCGTGAGAGGGCAGCGTGCTAGGCCGCTACACAACGGGGGCCCTAGCGATCCTGCATGAGAGACAGCGGGTGCGACCCGGACTGCTTCCCTGGGAAGGATCTGTACCCCCGACCGGATTCGAACCGGCGCTACCGCCTTGAGAGGGCGGCGTGCTAGGCCGCTACACAACGGGGGCCTTGCAGAACTGGTGTCTGCGATGCAGATAAGCTCTGCGAGCTGGCCTACCAGGACTCGAACCTAGACTAACGGAACCAGAAACCGTCGTGCTGCCAATTACACCATAGGCCACTGAAACTCAACCCCCGAGGGAGTTTTGTTTTAGCTTGCGTCCCCGGTCTGTGGCCTTTCGGCCCGCACTCCGGCGGCGCAGGAAGAACATTACCCGAAGGTGGACGGCGCTCCAAAACGGGTATCGGGCCGGAGGATCGCGGGGAGTTCGGCCAGCGAGACGATCCGGCGCGGCCGGTCCACCCGCTGGTCCGCCCGCCGGTCCGGTGCGGCGTCCGGGTCCGGGGCCGCCGCGGTGCCCGCGCCCGTGCGGTCGATCCAGACCGAGAGGAGTCCGGCCTCGGCGGCGCCCCGCCCGTCGATCTCCGGGTGGTCCCCGACGTACGCGACCTGGTGCGGTGGCAGCTCCAGGGCGTCGCAGGCCGCGTGGAAGGCCTCCGCGGCCGGCTTGGAGACGCCCAGCTCGGCCGCGCACAGCACCGTTTCGAAGCGTTCCCGTACGCCGAGGACGCGCAGTTTGTGGTCCTGGACGCGCAGGCTGGAGTTGGAGAGCACGGCGTGGCGGTGGCTGCCCGCCAGGAGGTCGAGGACGGGCAGCACGTCCGGGAAGAGCGCCCAGGCCGTCTCGTAGTGGCTCAGGTACCGGACGAACCAGGCCTCCGCGTCGGTGTCGGTCAGGGGCTGCCCCAGGAAGGCCCGCACCCGGTCCCGCCGGCCGGCCGCCCAGTCGACCTCCCCGGCCGCGAACCTGGCCCACTGCTGGTCCGTGAGCTCGCGCCACCGGTCGAGGGCCTGTCCCACGGAGGCGTACCCGTCGAGCAGGCCCTCGGCCGCCAGGTGCCCGCTCATACCGGCACGGTCGGCGGTGGTGTAGTCGAAGATCGTGTCGTCCACGTCCCACACGACGGCTCGGATCGTCATGGCCCGACGGTACCTCCGGCACGGGTACGGGTACGGGTGCGGACCGTGGTGCCGGGTACGGGTACGCGGCGGGGGCGGCGCCCGGTCCGGACGCCGCCCCCGCCGTGCCCCGTGCGTATCGCCTACGCGGTCAGCCGCGCCAGGGCCGCGTCGATGCGCGCCAGCGCCTTCTCCCTGCCCAGGATCTCCAGGGACTCGAAGAGCGGCAGGCCGACCGTGCGGCCGGTGACGGCGACGCGGACCGGGGCCTGCGCCTTGCCCAGCTTGAGACCGTGCGCCTCGCCGGCGGCCAGCACGGCCTCCTTGAGGGACTCGGCGGAGGTCCAGTCGGCGGACTCCAGCTTCTCGCGGGCCGTCGCGAGCAGGGCGTCGGAGCCCTCCTTCATCGCCTTCGCCCAGGACGCCTCGTCGACGGCCGGCTCCGGCAGGAACAGGAAGTCGACGTTGTCGGTGATCTCGGAGAGCACCTTCAGACGGGTCTGGGCGTGCGGGGCGATCGCGTCCCACTTGGCCGCATCGAAGTCCTCCGGCGCCCAGGGGGCGAAGGGGGCCTTCAGCCAGGGGGCGCAGCGCTCGGCGAACTCCTTCACGTCGAGCAGCCGGATGTGGTCGGCGTTGATGGCCTCGGCCTTCTTGAGGTCGAAGCGGGCCGGGTTGGGGTTGACGTCCGAGACGTCGAAGGCGGCGACCATCTCCTCGACGGTGAAGATGTCGCGGTCCGCCGAGAGCGACCAGCCGAGGAGCGACAGGTAGTTCAGCAGGCCCTCCGGGAGGAAGCCGCGCTCCCGGTAGAGGTTCAGCGAGGACTCGGGGTCGCGCTTGGAGAGCTTCTTGTTGCCCTCGCCCATCACGTACGGGAGGTGGCCGAAGGCCGGGGTCTCCTTGGCGATGCCCAGCTCGGTCAGCGCCTTGTAGAGGGCGATCTGGCGGGGTGTGGAGGAGAGCAGGTCCTCGCCGCGCAGGACGTGGGTGATCTCCATCAGGGCGTCGTCGACCGGGTTGACCAGCGTGTAGAGCGGGGCGCCGTTGGCGCGGACGATGCCGTAGTCCGGCACGTTCTCCGGGAGGTAGGTGATCTCGCCGCGGACCAGGTCCGTGAAGGTGACCGGCTCGTCGGGCATGCGGAACCGGACGATGGGCGCGCGGCCCTCCGCCTCGTACGCGCTCCGCTGCTCGGCGGTCAGCTCGCGGCAGTGGCCGTCGTAGCCGGACGGCCGGCCGGCCGCGCGGGCGGCGTCGCGGCGGGCGTCGAGCTCCGGCGCCGAGCAGTAGCAGTGGTACGCGCGGCCGGCGTCCAGGAGCTTCCGGGCGACGTCCTTGTAGAGGTCCATGCGCTGCGACTGGCGGTACGGCGCGTGGGGGCCGCCGATCTCGGGGCCCTCGTCCCAGTCGAAGCCCAGCCAGCGCAGCGAGTCCAGGAGCTGCTCGTACGACTCCTCGGAGTCGCGGGCCGCGTCGGTGTCCTCGATGCGGAAGACGAACGTGCCGCCGGTGTGGCGGGCGTACGCCCAGTTGAACAGGGCCGTGCGGACCAGGCCCACGTGGGGGTTGCCGGTCGGGGACGGACAGAAACGTACGCGTGGGGGCACCCCCTGTCCGAGCGGAGCCGAGGATTTGGGGGAGGAGCCGTTAGCCACGCTTGATCACCTTGTTGGTGAGAGTGCCGATGCCTTCGATGGTGACGGCGACCTCGTCGCCGGCACTGAGCGGGCCCACCCCTGCCGGGGTGCCCGTGAGGATGACGTCGCCGGGGAGCAGCGTCATGGCCTCGGTGATGTTGACGATCAGGTCCTCGATGGAGTGGATCATCTCGCTGGTGCGGCCCAGCTGGCGCTGCTGTCCGTTGACCGTGCACTGGATGGTGAGGTCGGACGGGTCGAGGTCCGTCTCCACCCAGGGGCCCAGCGGGCAGGAGGTGTCGAAGCCCTTGGCCCGGGCCCACTGCTTCTCGCGCCGCTGGACGTCGCGCGCGGTGACGTCGTTGGCGCAGGTGTAGCCGAGGATGACGTCCTTGACGCGCTCGCGCGGGACCTCGCGGCACATGCGGCCGATGACCACGGCCAGCTCGGCCTCGTGGTGCAGCTCCTCGGAGAAGGAGGGGTACGCGATGTCGTCGCCGGAGCCGATCACGGAGGTGGACGGCTTGAAGAAGGCGAACGGCGCGTCGGGCACCTCGTTGCCCAGCTCCCTGGCGTGCTCCGCGTAGTTGCGGCCGAAGGCCACGACCTTGTTGGGGAGCACGGGCGGCAGGAGGCGGACCTTGCTCAGCGGGACCTTGGTCCCGGAGAGCTCGAAGTCCGCGAACGGGATGCCCTTGATGATGTCGAGCACGAGGCCGTCGGTCGATCCAGGAGGGCTCTCGCCCTCGACCGCACCGAACGCGACGTTGCCGTCGATGGAGAACCTGGCGATGCGCACGGTGTCCTTGCGCCCCTCACTGAGCTGGCCGGAGTCTGATGCTCCAGGCTAACGCGGCGAGGGGCGGCCGCCTCGCGCACTTCGAGGCCGCGGGGAGGGGACGGAGGAGTCCGTGGGAGGGTTAGTCGGTGATCGTCGCGGTGACGGGGACGTCCATCAGGATCGTGCGCCGGGGGTTGGCCGTCTGGGCGGGGAGCTCGACGACGTGCTCCCGCTGCTCCGGAGCGCCCAGTTCCTCGGCGTCCTCGAGGTGCGCCAGCGTGGTGCGTCGCGGGTTGGCTATGTCGCGGAACATCATCGTCGTCTTCATCTGGGGTTACAGGCCCTGTTCGATCGTGGCGCCGGCGGTCGCGGGAACCGCCCCGCAGGCGCGGGTTGTCGGATTTGCCATCCCTGTAAAGCGTCAGGCTAAACATGGGATTCCCCGTCGAAGCTGTGAAGACGACGTGATCGTCATGTGAGTTTCCTCACTTACTGCCAGGCAAACCGGTCAATTCAGGCCCTTGATGTCGGGGGTCAAAACGGGCATTACCTTACGGAAGGCATCATTCCGCTCCTGATCATGGCGACTGGGACACCGCTTGCCCATGAAGGTCTCGTCCCCATGTGTCCGTTATTGATGAGGTGACTTCCCACGCCTCGTGACGCTCCCCTCACAAGCTGTCACGGAGGTCACAGCATGGCCCATGGCCCTTGTTGGAGATCCGGCACTGTGCTGAAATTCCTCGGACCGCCGCAGGAACGACCCGGCGCGCAGGGGCGCAACTCAGCGCCGAGTGGCGGCGGGACAAGGGGGAACCTGCGCCGGTCACTCACGACCACCATGGGAGCGCGTTCAGGGCGTTCCCAAGACGCCGACACCGTCCCGCCGTTCACGCGGAGGGGCGCCTGGTCCAGAGGTTGCGACGCTAGTGCAGGGACGTTTCAAGAGGGATGGCAGCGCTTCGGCGGAGCCGGAGCCGCAAGGCGGGACTGGCCCCCGGGCAGTCGGCTCCTCGCCCCAGCACGCCCAGAACCCGGGACCGGCGCAGGCCGGCAACAGTGCCGACCGTTCAGCACGCCCCGGCGCGCCCAAGGGCGCCCAGGGCAAGAACGGTCCCGACGCGGCGAACGGTGCTCCCGGCACCCCGCCCGTCGCTCCCCCGAAGGCGAAGGGCCCCACCGGCCCCGGCCCGCGCATAGCCCTGCGGAACTGGCGCATCTCCACGCGCCTGGTCTCGCTGCTCGCGCTGCCCGTGGTCGCGGCCACCTCGCTGGGCGCCCTGCGCATCAGCGACACCATGGACGAGATCCAGCAGCTCGAGAACATGAAGCTGCTGACCGACATGACCAAGCAGGCGACCGAGCTCGCCTCCGCGCTCCAGGAGGAGCGCGACAAGTCCGCCGGTCCGCTCGCCAACGGCGGCAAGGCCAGCGACGTCGCCATCAAGGGCCTGCGCGACAAGACGGACCGTGAGCGTGCCGCCTTCCTGGAAGGCACCCACGAGCTCGACGACCAGGGCGACAACGAGAACCTCGACGGCGTCCGGGACAACGTGGTGGCCATCGCCACCCAGCTGACCGGTCTCAGCGACGTCCGCAACAGCGCCTTCCAGGAGAAGGAGAACTCCTCCCAGTCGGTCGAGGCGTACCACCGGCTCATCGAGCAGCTGCTCGGTCTCTCCCAGGACATGGCCGAGGCGACCAGCAACCCGGAAATGATCCAGCGCACGCGCGCCCTGGCGGCCTTCTCCTCCGCCAAGGAGTACGCGTCGATGCAGCGCGCGATCATCGCGGCGGCCCTGCCCCCCACGGACAAGACGTTCGGTGAGCTCTCCCCGAACGACCGGCAGTACGGCCTCTCCGCCTTCGAGAACCAGGGCTTCGAGCTCAGCAGCTTCGCGAGCATCTACGAGGGCAAGGTGGGCGAGCTCACCAAGCCCCTCGACGACCCGAGCCCGACCATCAAGGACGCGGACGGCTACCTCCAGCGTGTGCTCCAGCGCAACAACGGCCTGGAGGCGCGGGCCAAGCGCTCGTACCTGGACTGGGTGGACGCCGACTCCGCCAGGTACCAGGAGATGTCGAAGATCGAGCTCACGCTCCTCAACCAGATGGAGCAGAAGGCCCGTGAGCTGCGCAACGAGGCCGAGCAGGAGGCCATCCTCTCCGGTGCGCTGATCCTGCTGGTGCTCGGTGTCTCGCTCGTCGGCGCCTTCGTGGTGGCCCGCTCGATGATCCGCTCGCTGCGCCGGCTGCAGGACACCGCGACGAAGGTCGCCCAGGACCGCCTGCCCGAGCTGGTCAAGCAGCTCTCCGAGTCCGACCCGCAGGACGTCGACACGTCCGTCGAGTCGGTCGGTGTGCACTCCCGGGACGAGATCGGCCAGGTCGCCGCGGCCTTCGACGACGTGCACCGCGAGGCGGTCCGACTGGCCGCCGAGCAGGCCTTGCTGCGAGGCAACGTCAACGCGATGTTCACCAACCTCTCGCGCCGCTCCCAGGGCCTCATCCAGCGTCAGCTCTCGCTCATCTCCGAACTGGAGTCCCGCGAGGCCGACCCGGACCAGCTGTCCTCGCTGTTCAAGCTCGACCACCTCGCGACCCGCATGCGCCGTAACGGTGAGAACCTCCTGGTCCTCGCCGGTGAGGAGCCCGGCCGCCGCTGGACCCGTCCGGTCCCGCTGGTCGACGTGCTGCGCGCCGCCGCCTCCGAGGTGGAGCAGTACGAGCGCATCGAACTCTCCTCCGTGCCGACCACCGAGGTCGCCGGACGCGTGGTCAACGACCTCGTGCACCTGCTCGCCGAGCTGCTGGAGAACGCCACCTCGTTCTCCTCCCCGCAGACCAAGGTCAAGGTCACCGGTCACGCGCTGCCCGACGGCCGCGTCCTGATCGAGATCCACGACACCGGCATCGGCCTCTCGCCCGAGGACCTCGCGGCGATCAACGAGCGGCTCGCCTCGCCGCCCACCGTGGACGTCTCGGTCTCCCGCCGCATGGGTCTGTTCGTGGTCGGCCGGCTGTCCCAGCGCCACGGCATCCGCATCCAGCTGCGCCCGTCCGACTCCGGTGGTACGACCGCGCTGGTCATGCTGCCGGTCGACGTCGCCCAGGGCGGCAAGAAGGTTCCGGGCAACAAGCAGGGCCAGGGTGCCCCCGGGGTCACCGGACCGGCGGCGGCGCAGGCCGCGGCCGGTGTCGCGGCGGCCCGCCGCGGCGGTGCCGGCAGCGGCCCCGCCCTCGGCGCGGGCGGTCCGGCCGGCGGCAACGGCAACGGACTGAACCCGCCGCCGCAGCGCGGCCAGGTCGGAGCCGGCAGCGCCCCGCGCGCCGCGCTCCCCAGGCCCGACGCGGGCAACGGCTTCCCGGGCAACCAGGGCGCGCCCGGTGGCGGCCGCAACCCGCAGGCCCCCCAGCAGCCGCAGCAGCCCCCGCAGAACAGGCCGGCCCCGGCCGGCGCGGGTGCTCCGCAGAGCTTCAACGGCTTCGGCAACGACTCCGGCCGCCAGGACCTGTTCGGCGGCCAGCGCCAGGACAGCACGGGCGCCAACCGCCGTCCCGGGTCCCCGCCGCAGTCCCAGCAGCGGCCCGCCGGCAACGGCGAGCAGGGCCGCCGTCCCCAGCAGCAGTCTTCGCAGCTGCCGCCCCGCGGCGGTCCGCGCGCCGAGCTGCCGGGCGGCAACCCGCAGCCGCGCGTGCCGAGCTGGAGCGACGACAACGCCCAGCCGCCGGTGCCGCGGTCCGCGCCGGACGCGATGCGCGGCCACGAGGAGCCGGACGTCACCTCGCAGATGCCGAGGATCGACGACCGGCAGCACGGGCCCGCCTCCACCGCCGAGTTCCAGCGCCCCGACTACGACGCCCCGTTCCCCGGCACGGGTGTGCAGCAGGGCGGCGGGCAGCAGGGTGACGGGCAGCAGGGCGGTCAGTTCGTCCGCCCGGACGTGTTCGGCACGCCGAACTCCGCCGGCGCGGGGCAGAGCCCGCAGCACGGCGGGCAGTACAACCGCCAGGACCCCGCCCCGTACGACCGCCAGGACCCGGCGCAGTACGCCCCCAACGGCTACGACAACGGTTCCCACGGCCAGTACCAGGCGCAGGACCAGGGTCAGAGCCAGGGCCAGGGCAGGCAGGACACCGGTCAGTTCCCGGCGCAGGGCTACGGCGAGCGGCAGAACGGCGGTGGGACCGGGCAGTTCGAGCGGCCCACGGGCGGCAGCCGTCCGCAGCAGCGCCCGCAGCGCCGCCGCCCCGCGCTCCCGCAGGAGCCGGCGGCCGGCGGTGCCCCGCAGCGGCCCGACGAGGTCCGCGGGCCGAACGACGGCTGGGAGCTGCCGCCGGCGACGAATCCCGGTGACGGGCGCACGCCGCTGTACGACACCCTGGAAACCAACTGGTTCAACCAGGCGCAGGGCGGCGACGGCGCCCAGAACGAGCAGGTCCCGCAGGCGGCGCCCGCACAGGCTCCCGCGGCACCCCAGCCCCAGCGTCCGGCACCCGCCGCCGCTGCCGCCTCCTCATGGCGGTCCACCCCCAATGACGAACTCGGCCGTCAGGCCGAGAAGGTGCGCCAGCCCTCCGCGGGTGGCGTGACCGTCTCGGGTCTGCCGCGCCGGGTTCCCCGCGCGAACCTCGTCGCCGGGACGGCTCAGCAGCAACAGCACCAAACCGGTCCGCAGGTCTCGCGTGCGCCCGATGACGTACGCGGCCGGCTGACCAATCTTCGCAGGGGCATTCAGCAGGGTCGCCAGGCCGGTACCGGCCAGACCGGCAGCTTCCCCAGCCCCACTCACCAGCAGGAGCGTTAGTTGAGCCAGATGAGCCAGGCGGCACAGAACCTCAACTGGTTGATCACCAACTTCGTTGACAACACCCCCGGGGTGTCCCACACCGTCGTCGTTTCCGCCGACGGACTCCTTCTGGCGATGTCCGAGGGCTTCCCGCGCGACCGCGCCGACCAGCTCGCGGCCGTCGCCTCCGGACTCACGTCCCTGACCGCCGGTGCCTCGCGCATCTTCGAGGGCGGCACGGTGGCCCAGACCGTCGTCGAGATGGAACGGGGATTCCTGTTCCTGATGTCCATCTCGGACGGGTCGTCCCTCGCGGTCCTCTCCCACCCGGACTGCGACATCGGCCTCGTCGGGTACGAGATGGCTCTGCTCGTGGACCGTGCGGGCGCCGTGCTCACACCGGATCTGCGGGCGGAGCTCCAGGGCAGCCTGCTCCACTAGCAAGGTTCCACAGAAAACAGGAAAAACCGTCCGGCCGCCCTCCCCCCACCGGCCCCGTCAGACGGCACGACTGACCGACTTGCTGTCCCGCCCGGAGGATCCATGACCCCGCCCACCGCCTCTCATGATCCGTACGCACATTCGTACGAGGACGAGGGCGACCAGCCGCTGGTACGTCCGTACGCGATGACCGGCGGCCGGACCCGGCCGCGCTACCAGCTCGCCATAGAGGCACTGATCAGCACGACGGCCGATCCGGCAGCGCTCATGGGGCTGCTCCCCGAGCACCAGCGGATCTGCCACCTCTGCCGTGAAGTCAAGTCGGTGGCCGAGGTCTCGGCCCTGTTGTCCATGCCCCTGGGTGTGGCACGTATTCTCGTCGCGGACCTCGCGGAGGCCGGACTCGTCGCGATCCACCAGCCGGGTGGCGACGAAAGCAATGGTGGCGCCCCGGCCGTGACACTGCTCGAAAGGGTGCTCAGTGGACTTCGCAAGCTCTGACGGAGGGCGGGCGACCACCTCCGCGAAGATCGTTGTGGCGGGTGGCTTCGGCGTCGGCAAGACCACGTTCGTGGGTGCCGTCTCCGAGATCAACCCGCTGCGCACCGAGGCCGTGATGACGTCCGCCTCGGCCGGCATCGACGACCTCACCCACACCGGGGACAAGACGACGACCACCGTCGCCATGGACTTCGGCCGCATCACCCTGGACCAGGACCTGATCCTGTACCTCTTCGGTACGCCGGGTCAGGACCGCTTCTGGTTCATGTGGGACGACCTCGTGCGCGGCGCGATCGGCGCCGTCGTCCTGGTCGACACCCGCAGGCTCGCCGACTGCTTCCCCGCGGTCGACTACTTCGAGAACAGCGGGCTGCCGTTCGTCATCGCCCTCAACGGCTTCGACGGACACCAGCCCTACACTCCCGAAGAGGTCCGCGAGGCATTGCAGATCGGGCCCGACGCCCCGATCATCACCACGGACGCCCGCCACCGTTCGGACGCCAAGAGCGCGCTGATCACCCTGGTCGAGCACGCGCTGATGGCGCGCCTGCGGTAGGGCCCGCCTGGAGGGACGATGTCCCGGCGATCAAGTCGGCACAGCCGTACCGAAGTTGTCGTAGCCGTACCGGAGCCGGTGGTGTCCTTTGACACGACCGGCCCCGGTGTTCATAACGTTTCGACAGAGATATCGCGTGGCGCGGCCACGCGTCGCGGTCGCCTGGTGCCGCTGTGCAAACAAAAGCCCCGCCTTTTGGCGGGGCTCGTTCTTTATGACCGTTTTATCTGCGGCCCACGTCACCCGGAATCTTGAGTTCCGAGTGTTTGGAAGAGCCCATACTGACGTGCTGGAATGCCAGAACTGCCCAGTAGTAAGGGCCGGAAGACATACCCGGCACGACGCAGGTGCCGAGCCGAGAGGTTGTTGGTCGAGTGAGGCGAAGCAAGAACGGTCCCGAGCCGTCGGCACGGGGCAACTTCACCCCGCCGCCGCGCGGAGCGGTACCCGCACATGTGCCCGGCTCGGAGCCGACGGCCCCACCCCCGCCCAGCGGCGGCCGTTTCTCCCCGCGCAACTGGCGTGTACCGACCAGGCTGAACGCGATCCTGCTCATACCCGTGGTCGTCGGCCTCGTCATGGGCGGCTTCCAGGTGAAGAGCTCGATCGACACCTGGCAGGAGGCCGAGGACGCGCAGAACACCGCGCGCCTGGTCCGCGCCGCCCTGACCTACGGCGACAAGCTGTACTCCGAGCGCGACATCACGGCCGCTCCCCTGCTGCAGGGCGACGGTGACAAGGACGCGACCGTCGTCAAGGCCCGCCGCGAGACCGACACCGCCGCCGCCGCCTTCAACGAGGCGGTCAAGAGCATGCCCGCGAAGGCCGGCCTCGAACGCCGCCTCGGCATCTTCCGCCAGCAGGAGCCCAAGCTCGCCGCGCTGCGCCAGGCCGCGTACACCACGAAGCTCAAGGGCGTGGAGACCGAAGAGGGCTACGTCGAGATCCAGCACCCGCTGATGGAGTTCGCCAACGAACTCGGTCTGGGTACCGGAAACATCACCAGCTACGGCCGTACGGTCTACGCGATCTCCCTCTCCAAGGCCGCCCTCTCGCTCCAGCGCTCCATCGGCATGCACCTGCTGATCAAGCCGGGCCCGTCCGACGAGAGCCTGGGCAAGCAGCGGGTCGCCCTCACCTCCTACGCCTACCTCGAGGGCATCGCCGTCGAGGAGTACATCGGCGGTGGCACCGAGGCGGACGCCGCCAAGCTCGACGAGGCGAAGAAGCGGATCGAGACCGAGGGCGCCGCGCAGGCCAAGGAGGCGGCCGCGGCCGCCGAGGCCAACGACCAGACCTACGTCCCGCCGCCGTCCAACCCCACCGCGATGGTCAGCGGTCTCGGCACCCTCGCGTCGACCGACGCCAGTGCCCGGGTCGCGCTCGCCGGCCGGGGTGTCACGGCCGAGAACTGGTGGGCGGTCAACACCGCCAAGTACAACGCCTACCGCACCATCGAGGCGGACCTCGCGGACAAGGCCGTGGCCGAGGCCTCGACCATCGCCTCCGACGCCAAGCGTGACGCCTTCATCACCGGTGCCGCCGTCGTCGTCGCCCTGCTCGCCGCCTTCATCCTGGCCGGCATGGTGGCCCGCCAGATGAGCCGCGCGATGCGCCAGCTGCGCAACGCGGCCTTCGGTGTCGCCGAACAGCGCCTGCCGATGCTGGTCGACCAGCTCTCGCGCACCGACCCGGGCCGCGTGGACACCCGGGTCCAGCCCATCCCGATCACCACCACGGACGAGATCGGCGAGGTCGCCCGCGCCTTCGACCAGGTCCACCGTGAGGCCGTCCGGCTCGCCGCCGAGCAGGCCCTGCTGCGGGGCAACATCAACGCGATCTTCACCAACCTGTCGCGCCGCAACCAGTCGCTGATCGAGGGCCAGCTGACCCTGATCACCGACCTGGAGAACAACGAGGCCGATCCGGACCAGCTGGAGAGCCTCTTCCGGCTGGACCACCTCGCGACCCGTATGCGCCGCAACGGCGAGAACCTCCTGGTCCTCGCCGGTGAGGAGCCGGGCCGCCGCTGGGACCAGCCGGTCCCGCTGGTCGACGTGCTGCGCGCCGCCTCCTCCGAGGTGGAGCAGTACGAGCGCGTCGAGCTGTCCGGTGTCCCGGAGGCCGAGATCCACGGCCGCGCCGTGACCGACCTCGTGCACCTGCTCGCCGAGCTGCTGGAGAACGCCACCACGTTCTCCTCCCCGCAGACCAAGGTCCGCGTCACCGCGACCCGGCTGCCGGACGGCCGCATCATGGTCGAGATCCACGACAAGGGCATCGGCCTCACCGCCGAGGACTTCGCGGACATCAACCACAAGCTGGCCAACCCGCCGACCGTGGACGCCGCGATCTCGCAGCGCATGGGCCTCTTCGTGGTCGGCCGGTTGTCCGAACGGCACGGCATCCGCGTCCAGCTGCGCCCCTCGGGCGAGCAGGCCGGCACCACCTCGCTCGTCATGCTCCCCGACGCGATCACCCACGGCGGTGGCGGCGACCACCAGACGCCGCGCGACGACTTCACGGTCTCGCAGATCATGCCGGAGCACGAGCAACAGCAGCAGCCGCCGCAGCAGCAGCCGTTCCAGGGCGGCGAGCAGTTCCAGAGCGTCCAGCCGCCGCCCCTGCGGACGGCCGCCGAACTGGGCTTCGACGACAGCCGCTACAACCCCGAGGTACCGGACGACATACGTGAGCTGGACCCGGTGGGCCGCTCGCTGGTCCGTGAGGAGCGCCGCGCGGCGCTGGAGGCCCAGACCCAGGACGGCGAGGCCGAGGCCCCGTCCTTCCAGGGCGAGTTCGACCCCCAGCAGGCCTACGACAGCGGCGCCCAGACGTACGAGAACGGCCAGGCCGCGTTCGACGGCGCGCCCGCCGCGTACACCGAGGCTCCCGCGTACGACCAGCAGACGCCGTACGAGGGCCAGCAGCAGACGCCGTACGACGAGACGTACTTCCCGCAGGCCGGGACCGGGATCCACCAGGACCAGCCCTACGCGGAGCCGGTCCAGGAGGGTCAGCAGCCGGTCCAGGCCGCCGGGCAGGACGGGTTCACGCCCTTCGAGCAGCAGTCCTACCAGGACGACTGGCCGCAGCAGAACACGTACCAGAACGGCTATTCGACCGAGTACGCTCCCGAAGCGGAGTCCGCACAGGCCGCTGACGTGGCCGAGCAGGACCGCGTAGGCTTCGATGTTCCGGGACCGGTTCCCTCCAGCGGCCCCCGAGCTGACCGACGCCGGGCTTCCGCGCCGCGGAACCACCGACGCCGGACTCCCCCGCCGCGGAGCCACCGCGGGCGGCCCGCAGTCCGGGGGCCAGGCGTCACCGGCACCCTTCGCGAACAACGACAACAGCACGAACGGCGGCGGCAGCGGTACCGGCAAGGGCGACTGGCGGTCGAACAACGACCAGATGTGGCACCGGGCCGAAGCGCTGAAGCAGCCCAAGGCGGGCGGGGTCACCCCCTCCGGCCTGCCGCGGCGCGTGCCCAAGGCCAATCTGGTCGAGGGCACCGCGGAATCGACCCCACAGGGAGGCCCCCAGGTCTCCCGCGCTCCCGAGGACGTCCGGGGCAGGCTGAGCAAGCTGCGCAAGGGCGTTCAGCGGGGACGCAACGCAGGCAGCGATACGAACGGTCAGGGCCTCGGCCCTGACAGCACCTACAACCAGGAGCGTTAGTGTGAGCCCGATGAGCCAGGCGGCACAGAACCTGAACTGGTTGATCACCAATTTCGTGGACAACACCCCAGGGGTGTCGCACACGGTGGTGGTCTCCGCCGACGGACTCCTTCTGGCGATGTCCGAAGGGTTCCCGCGTGACCGTGCCGACCAGCTGGCGGCCGTCGCGTCGGGCCTGACCTCACTGACCGCGGGCGCGTCCCGCATCTTCGAGGGCGGGCAGGTGAATCAGACGGTTGTGGAGATGGAGCGGGGATTCCTCTTCCTCATGTCCATCTCCGACGGTTCCTCGCTCGCGGTTCTCGCACATCCGGAAGCGGACATCGGTCTCGTCGGGTACGAGATGGCCCTTCTGGTCGACCGTGCCGGTACCGTCCTCACGCCGGATCTGCGTGCCGAGCTCCAGGGGAGCCTTCTCAACTAACAGACAACCGATACGTTTTGACGTCCCGTGCCCGTAAGGTTTCGGGACGCGGCTCCATATTGATGGGCCCGGCACATACGGAGGAGGAGAAAGTGGCGACACCCCCAGGCGGTTCGTCTTCGGGCAACTGGTCCTACGGCCAGGGCCAGGGCGGCGACGGTTCGCCGAACCGGTACAACTTCCCCTCCGCGCCGAGCCCCCGACGCCAGCAGCCGTACTCTCCCCAGGGTCCGGGCCCTTCTCCTTACGACCAGCCGCAGGCACCGCGCATCCAGCCCGTGCAGCCGCAGCGGCGCTCGCCCGAACCGTCTCCCGCGGGGAGCGCCGGCAATCCGCTGGTACGTCCCTACGCGATGACGGGCGGCCGTACCAGGCCGCGGTACCAGCTCGCCATCGAGGCACTGGTGCACACCACCGCGCAGCCGCATCAGATGCAGGGGCAGTTGCCCGAGCATCAGCGGATCTGCAACCTCTGCCGGGAGATCAAGTCGGTGGCCGAGATCTCGGCCCTGCTGACGATCCCTCTCGGTGTGGCCAGAATCCTCGTCGCCGACTTGGCGGAAGCGGGCCTGGTCGCCATCCATCAGCCCGGCGGCGACGAGAGCGCCGGCGGTCAGCCAGACGTGACTTTGCTCGAAAGGGTGCTCAGTGGACTTCGCAAGCTCTAGCGGAGGGCCTTCCCGCTCCACCACATCCGCGAAAATCGTGGTGGCGGGTGGCTTCGGCGTGGGCAAGACCACGTTCGTCGGGGCCGTCTCGGAGATCAACCCGCTGCGTACCGAGGCCGTGATGACGTCCGCTTCGGCGGGCATCGACGACCTCACCCACACCGGGGACAAAACCACCACGACGGTGGCCATGGACTTCGGCCGTATCACCCTGGACCAGGACCTGATCCTGTACCTCTTCGGTACGCCGGGTCAGGACCGCTTCTGGTTCATGTGGGACGACCTGGTGCGCGGCGCGATCGGCGCGATCGTGCTCGTCGACACGCGTCGGCTCGCCGACTGCTTCCCCGCGGTCGACTACTTCGAGAACAGCGGGCTGCCGTTCGTCATCGCCCTCAACGGCTTCGACGGCAGCCAGCCGTACAACCCGGACGAGGTCCGGGAGGCGCTGCAGATCGGCCCCGACACGCCGATCATCACGACGGACGCGCGGCACCGGGCGGACGCGAAGTCGGCGCTCATCACGCTGGTGGAGCACGCGCTGATGGCGCGCCTGCGGTAGCCTGCGGCGCCGCCCGGCTCTGGAAAAGGGGCCCCTCTCTCGGAGAGGGGCCCCTTTTCCGTGCCTCATGCCGCGTACATCGTCGGCTGCGGCCCGGTGGGGGCTTGCCGCGCAGTTCCCCGCGCCCCTAAAAGACCCCGGGCGCTCGTCGGCCCTGCTTCAGGGGCGCGGGGAACTGCGCGAACGGCCCCCACCCGGCCGCGGACGAGGGCATACGGAAGGGCCCCCTCCCAGAAGGAGGGGGCCCTTCCAAAGGGCTCAGCGCCAGCTGTGCGGGGCGCGGAAGCCGGGCTCGCGCTCCAGGCGGCGCCAGCCGGCGCGGGCGCGGCCACGGTGGGCCGGGGCGGCGTCCGTCGGGGCGGCGGCGGCGCGGGCCAGCAGGATCGCCGTGACCGCGGCGACCTCCTCGGGACCGGCCTGGCCCTTCTCGACGCGGATGTCGGGCATGTCCATAGGTGTCAGTCTCCGGGAGAGAGGGGTACGTGGGGTTGCCGTGACGGGTCCGCCGTATGACGGCTGCGGCTACTGCGGCGGGTTGCCGTGCTTGCGCGACGGCAGGTCCGCGTGCTTCGTGCGGAGCATCGCCAGGGACCGGATCAGGATCTCGCGGGTCTCCGCGGGGTCGATGACGTCGTCGACCAGGCCGCGCTCGGCCGCGTAGTAGGGGTGCATCAGCTCGGACTTGTACTCCTTGACCATGCGCACGCGCATCGCCTCGGAGTCGTCCGCGTCCGCGATCTGGCGGCGGAAGATGACGTTGGCGGCGCCCTCGGCGCCCATCACGGCGATCTCGTTGGTGGGCCAGGCGTAGGTGAGGTCGGCGCCGATGGACTGGCTGTCCATGACGATGTACGCGCCCCCGTAGGCCTTGCGCAGGATCAGGGAGATCCGTGGCACGGTGGCGTTGCAGTAGGCGTAGAGCAGTTTGGCGCCGTGGCGGATGATTCCGCCGTGCTCCTGGTCGACACCGGGCAGGAAGCCCGGTACGTCCAGCAGCGTCACGATCGGGATATTGAAAGCGTCGCACATCTGGACGAAGCGCGCAGCTTTCTCCGACGCCTCGATGTCCAGGACGCCCGCCAGGGCCTGCGGCTGGTTGGCGACGATGCCGACGACCTGGCCGTCGAGCCGCGCCAGGGCGCAGATGATGTTGCGGGCCCAGCGCTCGTGGATCTCCAGGTAGTCGCCGTCGTCGACGAGCTCCTCGATGACCTTGGTCATGTCGTACGGGCGGCTGCCGTCCGCGGGCACGAGGTCCAGGAACACGTCCGAGCGGCGGTCCGGCTCGTCGTCGGTGTGCGCGACCGGCGGGTTCTCGCGGTTGTTCTGCGGCAGCATCGACAGCAGGTAGCGGACCTCCGCGATGCAGGTCTCCTCGTCGTCGTACGCGAAGTGCGCCACGCCGCTCGTCTCGGCGTGGACGTCGGCGCCGCCGAGGCCGTTCTGGGTGATCTCCTCGCCGGTGACCGCCTTGACGACGTCGGGGCCGGTGATGAACATCTGCGAGGTCTCGCGGACCATGAAGACGAAGTCGGTCAGCGCGGGGCTGTAGGCCGCGCCGCCCGCGCACGGGCCGAGCATCACCGAGATCTGCGGGATGACGCCGGAGGCGCGGGTGTTGCGCTGGAAGATGCCGCCGTAGCCGGCGAGCGCGGAGACGCCCTCCTGGATGCGGGCGCCCGCGCCGTCGTTGAGGGACACCAGCGGCGCCCCGGCCGCGATGGCCATGTCCATGATCTTGTGGATCTTCGTGGCGTGGGCCTCGCCCAGCGCGCCGCCGAAGATCCGGAAGTCGTGCGCGTACACGAAGACCGTGCGGCCCTCGACCGTGCCCCAGCCGGTCACGACACCGTCGGTGTACGGCCGCTTGGCCTCCAGACCGAAGCCGGTCGCCCGGTGCCGGCGCAACTGCTCGACCTCGTTGAACGAGCCCTCGTCCAGCAGCAGCTCGATCCGCTCCCGCGAGGTCAGCTTGCCCTTGGCGTGCTGCGCCGCGGTCGCCTTGTCACTGGGTCCGCGAAGGGCTTCCGCACGGATCGCCTGCAGCTCGGCCACACGCCCGCGGGAGTCGGCGGGCTCGCCGGTCGAGGATTCGGTCTCGTCCAAAACGGTCATGTAGCGACCTTACGAAGTCCACCAAGGAAACGGGTCCGTCGACTCCGTACAGTCTCCAGACCGTTTTACTGGTAGCACCGAACATAACCCCGGCCGTGTGCAGGCGATCCGACTGCTCAGGAGGGCCGGGGCTTGTAGAGGTCGGACAAGACGGTCAGCTGAGAGCCACCTCACATCCGAGCGTCTCACATGCCTTCCCCGGAGTGACGCGCAGCCTCAGCCGGCGGCCGGTGGCGAGCACCTCGACGCCCGGTGCGGCCCGCAGGACCCTGCGCACGGGCTGGTCCCAGACGACCTCCAGGGCCTCTCCGGTGCGCGGCGGTTCACTCACGTGGACCGTGGCGGTGCGGTCCCGGCGGCGTACGAGCACGCTCGCGGCGGCCGTGGCGGTGAGCGGGCCGGCCGTCTCCGGCCGCCAGAAGTTGGCCGCGAGCAGTCCCAGGGCCGGCACGGACACGGCCTGGCGGCCGGAGTCGTTGGCCAGGACCGACCACCGGTGCCGGCCGGCGGCACGGGCGGCGGCCGTACGGCGCGAGGCGCCGGGCAGCACGGCGTAGGCGTACGTGGCGTCCACCGGGTCGGTGCCGTGGTCCAGCCAGAGCGTCTGCCAGCGGCGGGTGCGGCGTTCGGCGGAACTGGTGGTGTTGATGTCGGACCAGGCGCCGGTGCGGTCCTCCCGGAGGGTGCGCACGGTCGCCCCGTCGAGGACCACCCAGCCTCCGTGGCCCTCCAGATGGGCCCAGCCGGGGCCGCGTACGAAGGTCTGGGTGCCGCCCTCCCCCAGGTTCCTGTTGTCGACGATCGTCTCGACCGGGACGCCGTCCGTGGCGGTGATCCCCGCCCCGAGGCAGACGATCGCGTCGTCGAGGCAGAACCACGACTTGCGGGCCTGCAGGGTCGAGCCGAGACCCGACAGGTGCTGCCCGACAGCCGCGTACCGTCCGTCGGTCGTGCCGCCGACCCAGCGCACCGCGGGCTTCGGCTCGCCCCACTCGCCGCCCGCCCGGTCCGCGAGCCGCTTGGTGGACACGGTCGTGCCGGGGAGCCGGTACCAGTCGACGGTCGGCCAGAACCAGTCGGTGTACTGGTCGGAGCGGCGCCGTCCGGCCCACCAGTAGAGCATTCCGGCGCCGGTGTGCCAGCCGCGCGGGTTCTCGCCGTTGCCGCACTCGTAGTGCGCGATCCGCTCGCTCGCCATGGCGATGTTCGCGGTGAAGCCGGCCCTGGAGTCTCCCCTGGAACCGGTACCGGAACCGGTGCCGGTGCCTGTGCCGGTGCCTGAACCACGGTGGACGGCCCGGTCCATGGCGGCGAAGAGGTGGTGGCCGGGCGGCTCGGGGGCGGCCGGCAGGGCCGAGCCGGCGACGGCGTGCAGCCGGGCCAGGTCGGCCACGCCGAACTGCCGGGCCGTCAGGATTGGGGTGACGGTGTCCCGCTCGATCCAGCCCTTGATCCGCCCCTGCCAGCGCTCACGCTCCGGCGCGCTCGCACCCTGGGCGAGGAGCGCGATCGCGGCGATCAGCGCCTGGCCGTGGAAGTGGTCGCCGCGCATGATCTGCCGGTCGTCGCTCTTCAGGTAACCCCGGCTGATCGCACGGCCGTTGACGCTGTCCATCATCAGCCCGTCGTGGATCAGCGGCGCGTAGGCCTTCTCCACGCTGTCGAGGACGATCTGTCTGCCGGGGTCGGTCACCTCCCACGGCGACCCGGCGAGCAGCGCGAAGAGCCGGCCGAGCCCATCGAGCATGACCTGCCCGTACGTCCCCGAGTACGCGACCCAGGTGTGCTGGACGAACGACCCGTCGGCGTAGAGCCCGTCGCCCTTCGTGACGTACGGGAAGACCGGCGAGAGCGCGTCCCGGGCGAGGGCGATCTTCTCCGGGGCGCGGCCGAGGATGCCGCGCAGGGCGACGGAGCGGCACAGGTCGACGCGGTTGGCGCCGGTCGAGGTGCCGGTGTAGTCGCCGAGCATGCTGTCCGGGACGAAGTGGTCGACGGCGGCGCAGGCCGCGGAGACCTGCGCCTGGGTGAGGCGGCCGTACAGGGTGGCCACGATGTCCATGAGGAGGCGCGGACTGCCGATCTGCCACTCCCACCAGTTGCCGTAGCGGGTGGTGGCGGGGTGGTAGACGGTCGCCGAGAGGTGGTCCAGGCCGCGCAGGACGTCCGCGAGCAGCCCGGCGTCACCGGTGGACCCGGTGCCCTCCTGGACGTACGCCTGCGTCATCGTCCATAGCCTGCCGTAACTCTGGGTGATACCGGCCGGCGGGTCGTACGGGTGGCCGGGCCACAGCGAGTCCGCCGTCGGCGCCATGGACGCCCCGAAGCCCCGGGCCAGCTCGCCGGTCTCGGCGAGGCGGTCGGCGTACGGCTGGGCCGCCGGGTCGTAGCCGGCGCCGAGGGCGATCTCCAGCCAGCGGCGGCGGAGGGTGTCGTACGGGTCGTCGTCCGCCGCGTGGGCGGTGGCGTGTGCGGCGGCGGTGGTCGCGAGGAGCGGGGCGCCCGTGGTGAGCGCCGCCGCCAGCAGGAACGTACGGCGGGTGGGAGTCATCTCCTGGGTCTCCCGGCTGCCCTAGCAGCCGCCGCAGTTGTAGTACAGGACGTCCCAGTGGTTGCCCTCGTCCGCGTAGATGTTGCCCGACCCGGACTGGTACTGCGGGGCCCCGTCGCCGCGCACGCCGATGTAGGTGAACGTGTTCTTGACGTAGTTCGTGACGCAGGTGCTCTTGGCGTAGTCGAGCTTGTAGCCGTTCCAGTGGGAGTAGGTGCCGCTCGCGTGGCCGGTCTCGGTGCCGCCGGTGATGTTGAGCGCGCAGCCGGTGGCGCTCTTCAGCGTCTGGGCGCCCTGGGCGGTGGCCAGGTTGAGCTGTGTGAAGGACGTACAGGTGGGGGTGTTGCGGTCCGAGCAGCCGCCGGAGGACGACCAGGTGATGCCTGACCGGCTGAACATCGAGGTCGCGGTGGCGTGGCTGATCTTCGTGACGGCGGCCGCGTCGGGCGCGGCGGCGGCTCCCGTGGCGCCGCCGAGCACGACGGCGGCGGGTGCGGCGAGGAGGAGGGTGAGGGCGCTCAGGGCGGAGCGGAGCTTCATGCGGGGCCTTTCCTGCGGATGACCGTGCCGGCGACGGGCGTGCCGGCTGGGGGATTCGGACGGCGGTGCAGGCGGAGCAAGGCGATGGTGCCCGAGGTCTACACGTGTCCACCAGGGGTCCGGCGGACGACCTTAGGAGTAGACCAATGACAACTTGGCGTAATCAGGACAACACGTCGCGGGCACAGTTGAAACCCGTAGGGAATAGGTCTATGGTCGCCCTAGTTGAAAGTTAAACAGCTTCGGCACAGGGCCGGGGCTCGTCCCCCAAGGAGCTAGTCATGGGCATCTTCGGCCGCAAGGACACGAACGACACCACCACCACCGCGGCGCCCGCCGCCGTGAGCCCGGACCTGGCCGCCCTCACCGGCGACTACACGATCGACCCGGCCCACTCGACGATCGGTTTCGTCGCGCGCCACGCCATGGTGACGAACGTCAAGGGCGGCTTCGAGGAGTTCACCGGCAGCCTGCATCTGGACGGCGCGAACCCGGCGCTGTCGACGGCGACCATCGACGTCACGATGGACAGCATCAGCACCGGTTCCGCCGACCGTGACGGCCATCTGAAGAGCGCGGACTTCTTCAGGACGGAGGAGTTCCCCGCGATGACCTTCCGCTCCACCGCGACGGAGGCCCTCGGCGGCGACGACTACCGCATCACCGGCGACCTGACGATCCTCGGCACGACGAAGCCGCTCTCCATAGACCTGGAGTTCAACGGCGCCGCGAAGGACCCGTTCGGCAACGAGCGCGTCGGCTTCGAGGGCAAGGCCGAGATCCTGCGCTCCGACTGGGGCCTCACCTGGAACGCGGCGCTGGAGACCGGTGGCGTGCTCGTCTCCGACAAGATCAAGCTGACCTTCGACATCTCGGCGATCAAGAACGCCGCCTGATCCGGGACGGGTTCCGCCCCGTGTCCACCCGGTCGAGCGCGCCCGCCCTCCGGCTCCCAGCGAGCGGACGGCGGGCGCTCGGCTGTGCGGGCACGGGTGGGTAGAGGCGGGTGCGGGCGGGTCCGACCGGTCGCGCCCCGGGCCCGCGTCGGCGCCGCCGCCGGTCGTCCGGGGCGACGGGTTCCCGGCCGGTCGCCGTTCCGGTCGTCATGAGGTCCGGCGTCATGGACCGTATGAATCCGGCGTCGTGGACCGCCTGAACGGCCGCGATGCGCACGCATGGATCAGGATCGCCGCGTACGAAAACGCGGCGGGCCGGCCGCCCGCAGCCCCTTGCCGCCGTGCGGGGTTGACTGCGGGAACGCGGGATCGACCGGATGCCGTTCGTCGTCGCGGACGAGGTGCGGTGGGACCTCGCCTGCGGGCGGGACGAGGGCGGGCGGCCCCGCGGTTGGTTCCTCGTGCACGTGGCGGCGGACGCCCTGTGGCGGCTCGGACTGCATCCCGGACAGCCGGCCTCCCGCGTCGACGGGCCCTCGCCGCCCGGCTGGTGGCACGCCGCCGGTGAGCGGTACGCGCGCGGGAGGGAGCCGGTGGCCGGCCCCGGGGGCCGTGCGGATATATCCGTGCGGGGCCGGCGGGCCGCGCGTTAGCCTCCCGGCATGACATGGCTGCCCGCTGACTTCGTCCATCCGCTGCGCGTCGACGTGCCTGGCGGGTACCACCTGCGGCCGATCAGCGGGGCGGACGCCGCGATCGACTACCCGGCGGTGATGGGGTCGCGGGAGCGGCTCTGGTCGATCTTCGGGGAGGCCTGGGGCTGGCCCGCCGCCACCATCACGTACGAGGCCAACCGGGCGGACCTGGAACGGCACGCGGCCGAGATCGAGGCGCACGAGTCCTTCAACTACGTGCTGTTCGACGAGGCGGAGAGCGCCGAGTACGGGTGCGTCTACATCGATCCGCCGGAGAAGGCCGGCGCCGACGCCGAGATCTCCTGGTGGGTCGTCGACGACCGGGTGGGGACCCCGCTGGAGCGGGACCTGGACGCCTTCGTGCCGCGGTGGACCGCCGAGGCGTGGCCGTTCGAGCAGCCCCGGTTCGTCGGACGGGACCTGTCGTGGAAGGAGTGGCTGGCCCTGCCGGACCGGCCCTGACCGCGGACGGCGGGCGCACCGCCCGCGCGCCCCGTACGGGCCTGCGCGTCCTGGAGGCCCGTACGGGGCCCGGCTGACCGGATAGGACCGGCCTGTTCCCACCCCTTGTGGCGGCGCTCACAGCGTTCCCATAATCCCTCAACAGAAATTGACCGGCTCATGCCAGTCAGCACACGTCTTCTTCTCGTTCGATGTGACATGAGCCTGTCACTTCCACCCCCCACGGAAGGCATCACGTTGAAGAACCTCCTCAAGGCGCTCAAGAGATGCGCGGTCGCCGGCGTCGCGGCCCTCGCGGTCATGAGCCTCCAGCCCCTCTCCACCGCGCAGGCCGCCCCGGCGCCCGTCGTCGGCGGCACCCGCGCCGCGCAGGGCGAGTTCCCGTTCATGGTCCGGCTCTCCATGGGCTGCGGCGGCGCGCTCTACACCCAGCAGATCGTGCTCACCGCCGCGCACTGCGTGGGCGCCACCGGCAACAACACGAGCATCACCGCGACCGCCGGTGTCGTGGACCTCCAGTCCACCTCCGGCCGGGTCCAGGTCAAGTCCACCAAGGTCTACCGGGCCCCCGGCTACAACGGCAACGGCAAGGACTGGGCGCTCATCAAGCTCGCCCAGCCCGTCAACCTGCCCACGCTGAAGATCGCGACGACCACGGCGTACAACTCCGGCACCTTCACCATCGCCGGCTGGGGTTCGGCCAGCGAGGGCGGCGCCCAGCAGCGCTACATGCTCAAGGCGAGCGTGCCGTTCGTCAGCGACGCCACCTGCCGCACGTACAGCGGCTACAGCGGGCTCGTCGCGAGTGACGAGATCTGTGCCGGTTACGCCGCCGGCGGCACGGACACCTGTCAGGGCGACTCCGGCGGCCCGATGTTCCGCAAGGACAGCGCCAACGCCTGGATCCAGGTCGGCATCGTCAGCTGGGGCATAGGCTGCGCCCGCGCCAACGCGCCCGGCGTCTACAGCGAGGTCTCGACCTTCGCCTCCGCCATCGCCTCGGCGGCGGCCACTCTCTGATCTCCGGTCTCTGAATCTCCGGTCTCTGAATCTCCGGACCACGCGGTACGCCGCACGCGGGCCCGGCGCCATGTCGCGCCGGGCCCGTGGACGTGTGCGGAGGTCCCGCCGGCGGTCGGGGCGTCAGAAGCCTCCGCCGAAGTCACCGCCTCCGCCGCCGCCTCCGAAGTCCCCGCCACCTCCGAAGTCCCCGCCGCCCCCGACGTCACCGCCGCCGAAGCCTCCGCCGAAGTCGTCGGGATTGAAGTCGGCACCGGACACGTCCCCGCCCTCGTACCCGCCGCCTCCGCCGCCGAAGTCCCCGGAACCGTAGCCGTAGCCGCCGCCGTAGCCGGCCGCGTACGCCGGGCCGGTCATCATCGAGCCGAGCATCGTGCCGACGAGGAGGCCGGGCAGGATGCCCCCGCCGAAGTAGCCGCCCGCCCAGGGGCCGTACGCCGGACCCGCGTCCCAGTAGGGCCGCCGCCCGTACTCCGTGTCGACCTCGCGCACGGCGGGGTCGGTGCCCTCCGCCAGCCGGACCCGGTCGGCGGCGCAGACGGGCACCTCACGCGGCGCGCCGCCCGCCGGCGTCCAGGTGGCGTCGGCGACCGAGGGCCCGTGGCGCGGGTCGAAGAAGCAAGGCGCCCGGCGCTCGGGAACGGGCCGGCCCTCGCGGCGCGCGGCGAGCACGGCGAGGGAGAAGCGTCCGTCCTCCAGGGCCTCGGTGACGGCGCGCACGTCCTCGGGGCGGGTGGCCGCGCCCATGAAGGTCTTGGCCTTGTCGTAGGCGTCGAGGGAGCGCTCGTAGTCGGCGCGCATCGCGTCGTCCGCGCCGGCCTCCGCGGGATGGAAGTCGAGCCGGTCGAGTTCCTCGCCGAAGGCGGTGATGTCCTCGTCCACGACGACGCGCAGCCGCTCCAGCGCGGCCCGCTGCTCCGCCTCCCGCCTGCGGCGGTTGCGCCGCACGAGGGCGTACGCGCCGGCGCCGCCCACCACGACCACCGCGCCGGCGCCGATCAGCGCGCCCGTGTCGACGGCGCCACCGCCGCCGTCCCAGCCGCTGGGCGCGGAGCCGCCGACGTTGGCGAGGGCCCGGTCCGTGAAGTCGTTCAGCTGGGTCTTCGCGTCCTCGCCCCGGACGCTGCTCACCAGGTTGCGCACGGCGGCGTTCGACAGGACGGAGGAGTCGGCCTTCGCGTCGAAGCGGGTACCGAGCCGGATCGCGTACAGGCCCGTGATGCCGGTGTCGGTGCGCAGGTCCCGGAAGAGGTTCTCGGTGGGGAAGTCCCCGGGGAGGACGGCGACGAACACCGGCTTGTCCGCCTTCTCGATCTTCGCGGCCAGGGCGTCGGCGTCGGCGTCGGACAGGACCCGGGTCATGGACGGATCGACGTACACGGGATGCTCGCGCAGGGCGTCCGCCACGGTCGACACGTCCGAGGCGGCCCGGGCCTGCGAAGCCCCGGCACCGGACACCACCGTCCCGGTGAACGCGATCAGCAGGACGGCCAGCCCTCGTACCAGTACGCCTTTCATACCTCGAAGTTACTCCAGCCCCCGCCCGCCTGCTTTCAGGGGCGCGGGGAACTGCGCGGCAAGCCCCCACCGGGCCCGCAGACGAACGACGTCTCCAGGCCCGGTGGATGTTCAGGCAGCCGTGTACGCAGCGGTCAGCTTCTCCACCGCCCGCGCATAGCGCCCCGTGAGCAGCAGGTGATCCGCGTCGGCGAAGGGCTTGGCGACAGCCGGAGTGATCCCCTGCCCGACCTTCTGCTGGACGAGCAGCCGCGCCTTGCCGACGATCGCGCGCCCGGCCTCCTCGGACCCGGCCCGCTCGGCCAGCGCGGCCGCGACGGCCAGGGCCTTCAACGTGGCCTTGCCACCCGACGGCACCTTGGTGAGCGTGGTCAGCCCCCACCCGTACGGGAACTGCGGGTCGTACGACGCGTCGCCGACGTTGATCGGCAACTGCGCCTCGGACTTCGGCCAGGTCACGGGCAGTTGACCGGTGAAGGCCCGCTTCCCGTAAAGCACGTCCGCGACCCCGTCGCCCTCGGTGCCCGGCAGCCAGGACGCGACCAGCGCGTCGATGTCGCCGAGCTGGTCGCCGACGAGCTGCGGCCGTCCCGAGACGACCAGGACCGCGCACTTCATGGCACCGCACACCGTGTCGACGGCGGCCCGGTCGGCGGCGGAGAGGGCCAGGTCGTGTCCGTTGCCCACATCGCCGATGCCTTCCGCGTACGGGGTCTCGCCGACGACCACGACACCCACGTCGTGCCCGCCGGTCGGTGCCGACGCGTCCTTCGAGTACGTGACCGAGCTGCCGCCGGCCTTGCGGATGCCCTCCAGGACCGTCGTCCCGTCGGTGATGTCCCCGGACGAGCCCTGCCAGGTGACGGTCCAGCCACCGCTCTGGTTGCCGATGTCGTCGGCGTTGGACCCGGCGACGTACACCTTCTGCGACTTCTTCAGCGGCAGCACCCCGCCCGCGTTCTTCAGCAGGACCTGCGACTCGGCGGCGGCCCTGCGGGCCACGGCCCGGTGCTCGGCGGAGCCGATCTTCGAGGCCCCGCTCGTGTCGGCGTACGGCTTCTCGAAGAGGCCCAGCCGGAACTTCTGCGTGAGGATGCGCGACACGGCGTCGTCGATCCGCTTCTCGCTCACGCGCCCGGCCCGCACCTCGTCGAGGAGGGTGGCGTGGAAGTCCTTGTACGCGTACGGGACCATGATCATGTCCAGGCCC
Source organism: Streptomyces sp. V3I8 (assembly GCF_030817535.1). Taxonomy (NCBI): domain Bacteria; kingdom Bacillati; phylum Actinomycetota; class Actinomycetes; order Kitasatosporales; family Streptomycetaceae; genus Streptomyces; species Streptomyces sp. V3I8. The sequence continues at coordinate 2,735,113 of NZ_JAUSZL010000002.1, forward strand.
GCGTTGACGGACGTACGGACGTCGCTCGCGTAGTCGCCGGGGATCTGGTCGATGGCCTGCCAGTCGCTGATGACGAAGCCGTCGAAGCCCATGCGGTCCTTGAGGACGCCGTTGATCATCGCCGCGTTGGCGTGCATCTTCACCGGGCCCTCGGAGTCGCCGAGGATGTCCAGCGAGGAGTACGAGGGCATGAACGTGCCGATGCCCCGGTCCACCGCGTCCTGGTACGGGGCCAGGTGGACGGCCTCCAGCTCCTGCCGGGTGACCTTGGTGACGCCCTGGTCGATCGTGTACGAGCCGGTCGTGGACGAGCCGAACTCCGTGCCGCCGTCACCGACGAAGTGCTTGGCGGTGGCGAGGACCTTGTCGTCGCGCTTCAGGTCCTTGCCGTCGGCGGCGCCCTGGAGGCCCTGGATGACGGTCTCCATCGACTCGACGAGCGCCGGGTCCTCGCCGAACGACTCGTAGGTCCGGCCCCAGCGCTCGTCGCGCGCCACGCACAGGCAGGGCGCGAAGTCCCACGGGATGCCGGTGGCCCGCACCTCCGCGGCGGTCACCTTGCCGGCGTCGTACGCGACCCGGGGATCGCGCGAGGCGCCGATGCCGATGTTGTGCGGCAGGATCGTGGCGCCGGTGAGGTTGTTGTGGCCGTGCACCGCGTCCACACCGTAGATGAGCGGGATCTGGAAGCGGGTGGCCTGCGCCCGCAGCTGGAAGCCGTCGATCATCTTCGCCCAGGCCTCGGGCGTGTTCGGGGTCGGCGTGGAGCCGCCGCCGGAGAGCAGCGAGCCGAGGTCGTACGCGGCGATGTCACCCGGCGCGGTGAGCGCGCCGCGCTCCGCCTGGGTCATCTGGCCGGCCTTCTCGGCGGGGGACAGCCGCGAGACCAGGTCGGCGACCCGCTTCTTCACCGGCAGTTTCGCGTCGAGGTACGGCAGCCCGTGGGCGTCGATGACGATCTGCGGGTTCTCGGCGGGTGCCTTGGCGCCGGTGACCGTCAGCTTCAGCGGGACGGTCTCGGCGTTCTCGTCCGCCCGGTCGCGCAGGGTCGCCACCGTGACGGTCCGCGAGGTGCCGGAGGCGGTGCCGGCCGGGAAGGTCAGCTCGCCCTTGACCGGCGCGTAGTCCTTGCCGGACTCGCCGGTGCCGCCCGCCGTCTCGTACGCGACGGTGACCGGCTCCTCGATCGGGGCGGAACCGGTGGTGGCGACCGTGACCTTCACGGCGGCCGGGCGGCCCTCCTTCACCGGGTACACGGCGGCGTCGGTGACGACGTTGGCCCGCAGCGCCTGGTCCGCCTTGCCGTACAGCTCCACGCCGTCCATGGCGAACCGGTCCTTGACGCCGACCGGGAGGGTGAGCGCGTAGCCCCACATCTCGGTGAGTCCGAGGACCTGGTCGATGCCGCCGACGGGCTGGTAGTCCGTACGGTAGGTGAAGTCGGTGAAGGGGATCTCCAGCTGTTTCCAGCCGGTGAAGTCGTCGGTGAAGGAGGTCGTCCACAGCTCGGAGGCCTCGCCGTTGGCGCCGCCGTCCTTGAGCTCGAAGTTCACCTTCTTGCCGTTGCCGCGGCCGTCCCACCAGAAGCGGATGCCTTTGCTCGCCGACCAGTCGTGGGCCGGTTCGGCGAAGGCGAAGTCGTGGGTGAATCCTCCGTACCCGCTGATCTCGTACGTACCGGCGAGGACCTTGTCGCCCTGCGGGGCGTCGTCGCGGGCGGCGAGTTCCAGCGCGGGCGGGTCGTCCGTGTCGCTGCCCCAGGTGAAGATCCCCTCGGCGGGCGGGCTCGCGAACGGGATCTCGCCCTCGAAGCTGTCGACGGGGACGGGGGCGGGTTCGTCCGCTCCGGAAGCCGGACCGGCGGCCGCGAACGGCAGCAGACCGGTCAGCAGGGCGGCGGAGACGAGCAGGGCGGTTCTTCGCATGGACCTTCCCTCAGCACTCGTAGAGCTGTCATGACGTGACGTCGTGCTGGGCCGCCATGGCGTGCGCCTGGCACGGCATGACCTCGCAGGACTTAAATCACGCCGTGAGTTAACTCATGCCCCGCCGGGCCGTCAAGACTTCACACCGAAGCCGGTACAGAGCCGAAGTCACGGCCGGATCAGGGACGTTGCCCGTTCGGAAACTGAACGCGCACCCTCTTGACGCGGGCCCCAAGCCGTCATTTACTCACGCCTCGCACGCCCCATCCCCCCACCTTCCAGAAGGGCGGCGCACCATGGGCATCTCCAGAAGACCCCTCCGGGTGGCCCGGCTCCTCCTCGCCGGGCTGCTCACGACGGCCGGTCTGACCACGGTCGGCGCCTCGCCGGCCCAGGCCGCGGGCGAGCAGGTCACCGCCTGGCTGACCACGACGGACGACTCCGGCGGCCGGCACGTCGTGCGGGGTCTGCAGGCGCAGACCCCGTTCGCGTTCCAGGCCGGCAGCGGCGGCTCCGGCGAGAACATCACCGTGGACGAGAACACCCGCTACCAGACCTTCTCCGGCGGCGGCGCGTCCTTCACGGACACCGCGGCCTGGCTGATGGACGGCAGCGGCGCCCTCTCCCAGGCGACCCGTGACGCGACCATGCGCAAGCTGTTCTCGCCGGCCGACGGCATCGGCCTGTCCTTCGTCCGCAACCCGATGGGCGGCTCCGACCTGGCCCGCTTCGGCTACACGTACGACGACGTGCCGGCCGGGCAGACCGACGCCGACCTCTCGGAGTTCTCGATCGCGCACGACCTCGAGGACGTGCTGCCGCTGACCAGACAGGCCAGGCAGCTCAACCCGGCCCTCACCCTGATGGCCTCGCCGTGGACCGCGCCGGCCTGGATGAAGGACAACGGGCAGCTCAACGGCGGCTGGCTGAAGGCCGAGAACTACGGGGCGTACGCGAACTACTTCGTGAAGTACCTCCAGGCGTGGCGCGACCAGGGCGTGCCCGTCGACTACGTCAGCGCCCAGAACGAGCCGACCTGCTGCTCCGGCTACCCCTCGATGAGCTGGAACGGCTCCGGTCTCGCGTACTTCACCAAGAGTGAACTGCTGCCCAAACTGCAGGGCGCGGGCCTGTCCACGAAGGTGCTGGCCCACGACTGGAACTGGGACACCTACGACGCGTACGCCGCCCAGGCGGTGGACGACGCGGCGGTCCGCTCGCACCCGAACTTCGGCGGGATCGCCTGGCACGGCTACGGCGGCGACGTCGCCAAGCAGACCACGGTGCACAACCAGTACCCGCAGCTGGACGCCTTCGGCACCGAGCACTCCGGCGGCACCTGGATCGCCAACCAGCAGCGCGAGGACATGGGCAACATCATCGACTACACCCGCAACTGGGCGAAGTCGGTCACCAAGTGGTCGCTGGCCGTGGACCAGAACCGCGGTCCGCACAACGGCGGCTGCGGCACCTGCGACGGGCTGGTCACCGTGCACAACGGGGACTCCCGGCACGGGCAGGTCGACTACACGATCGAGTACTACACGATGGGCCACCTGACGAAGTTCGTGCGGCCCGGCGCCAGTCGCATCGCCTCCACGGCGAGCGCCTCCGTGCCGAACGTGGCGTGGCGCAACCCGGACGGGTCGAAGGCGCTGATCGCGTACAACGACGCGTCCGCGGCCAGGACGGTGACCGTCAACTGGGGTTCGCAGCACGCCACGTACTCGCTCCCCGGCAAGACATCGGCGACCTTCACCTGGTCCGGCGCGCAGTCGGGCGGCGGGGAGCGGTCGGGGGCGTTCGTGGGACTGGCGGGCAAGTGCCTGGACGTGGCGGGCGGTTCGGCGGCGAACGGGTCGGCCGTGCAGCTGTACGACTGCAACGGCTCGGCCGCGCAGAGCTGGACGGTCGGCGCGGACGGGTCGGTGCGGGCGCTGGGCAAGTGCCTCGACGTCACGTCGGCGTCGGTGTCCGACGGGGCGAAGGTGCAGCTCTACGACTGCAACGGGTCGGGGGCGCAGCGGTGGTCGTACAACGCGTCCACCGGTGACGTCGTGAACGCGGCGGCGGACAAGTGCCTGGACGTGAGTGACAACGCGTCGGCGAACGGCGCGCGGACGCAGATCTGGTCGTGCACGGGGGCCGCCAACCAGAAGTGGCAGTTGCGCTAGCCGTCCCCTGGGCCCCGCCCCCCGATCCCCGGTCCCCGAGCGCCGGACGGGCCGAGTTCCCGGCCCGTCCGGCGCTCGCGGGCTACGCGGCCGGTTCGACGCCCGCCCGCAGCAGGCCGTACGTGTACGCGTCCTCCAGCGCCTGCCACGACGCCGCGATGACGTTCTCGGCGACGCCGACCGTCGACCACTCCCCCGCCCCGTCCGACGTCGAGATGAGCACCCGCGTCGTGGACTGCGTCCCGTGCTTGCCCTCCAGGATGCGGACCTTGTAGTCGACCAGCCCCAGCTTGGCGAGCTGCGGGTACAGCTTCTCCAGGGCCACCCGCAGGGCCCGGTCGAGCGCGTTGACCGGGCCGTTGCCCTCCGCCGTGGCGACGATCCGCTCTCCCTTGGCGAAGAGTTTGACCGTGGCCTCGTTCGCGTGGCTCCCGTCGGGCCGGTCCTCGACGATGGCCCGCCAGGACTCGACCTCGAAGTACTTGCGGGCCCTCCCCTCGGCCTCCGCCCGCAGCAGCAGCTCGAAGGAGGCGTCCGCGGCCTCGTACGTGTAGCCCCTGAGCTCGCGCTCCTTGACCCGGTCCACGACCCGGCCGATCAGCTCGCGGTCGCCGCCCAGGTCGACGCCGAGCTCCTTGCCCTTGAGCTCGATGGAGGCGCGGCCCGCCATGTCGGAGACGAGCATCCGCATCGTGTTGCCGACCTGCTCGGGGTCGATGTGCTGGTACAGGTCCGGGTCGACCTTGATGGCCGAGGCGTGCAGGCCCGCCTTGTGGGCGAAGGCCGAGACACCGACGTACGGCTGGTGCGTGGACGGGGTGAGGTTCACGACCTCGGCGATGGCGTGCGAGATGCGGGTCATCTCGGACAGCGCACCGTCGGGCAGGACCTTCTTGCCGTACTTGAGCTCCAGGGCGGCGACGACGGGGAACAGGTTGGAGTTGCCGACGCGCTCGCCGTAGCCGTTCGCCGTGCACTGGACGTGGGTCGCGCCCGCGTCGACGGCGGCGAGGGTGTTGGCGACGGCGCAGCCGGTGTCGTCCTGCGCGTGGATGCCCAGGCGTGCCCCGGTGTCGGCGAGGACGGTGGCGACGACGGCCTGGACCTGCGCGGGCAGCATGCCGCCGTTGGTGTCGCACAGGACGACCACGTCGGCGCCGGCCTCCGCGGCGGCCCGGACGACGGCCTTCGCGTACTGCGGGTTCGCGCGGTAGCCGTCGAAGAAGTGCTCGCAGTCGACGAAGACCCGGCGGCCCTGCGCGACCAGGTAGGAGACGGTGTCGCGGACCATCTCCAGGTTCTCGTCGAGGGTCGTGCGCAGGGCCAGTTCGACATGGCGGTCGTGGGACTTGGCGACGAGGGTGACGACGGGCGCGCCGGACGCGACGAGCGCTTTGACCTGCGGGTCCTCGCTCGCCCTGCCGCCGGCCCGGCGGGTGGCCCCGAAGGCGACGAGCTGGGCGTGCCTGAAGTCGATCTCCTGCTGGGCGCGGGCGAAGAACTCGGTGTCGCGCGGGTTCGCACCGGGCCATCCGCCCTCGATGAAGCCCACGCCGAAGTCGTCCAGGTGCCGTGCGATGGCCAGCTTGTCCGCGACGGTGAGGTTGATGCCCTCACGCTGCGCGCCGTCGCGCAGGGTGGTGTCGAAGACGTGGAACGAATCGTCGAGCTCGCTGGTTTCGGTCATGGGTCTCAAGGCTCCTGAGGATTGGATCTCGGTCGGTACCGGAATGACCGGTTCCACCGTCCTCGTATGGTCCCTCGCGCTCTCGCCTCCGGCTGGGGGTGGGCCAGAAAAGCGAAAAACCCCTCGCGGGTGCGAGAGGTTAGCGCGCGGGTCGAAGACGACGGTGTCCACCCGTACCTGGTCGTACGTGGTGGTCACTGCGGACCGGCGCGCCTGCTGCCAATAATCATGGCGGACGAGAGCACGCAGGCAGTCTGGCACAGACCTCCTGCGCGCTCACCGTCCGTCTCAGGATGCGAGCACTCGGTGGATCACCGCGGGAACGCCGGGCCGCTCGGCCGGTCCGGCCGTCCCCCGTGGCCCCGGGGGTGCCGAGGCCGGCTCGTACCGCGTCGGCGGTCCTGGGTTGCTCGCGCAGTTCCCCGCGCCCCTGAGGGGCGCGGGGCCGGGAGGGGCGCGGGGCCCCTGCGGGCCGGGTCAGCCCAGGTCGTGCATCCAGGCGTGCTTGTCCTCGGCGACACCGCGCTGGATGTCGAGGAGCGCCTCGCGGAGCTTCAGGGTGACCTCGCCGGGGCCGCCGTCGCCCTGCCGCCACTCGCCGGCGTTGCTCTTCACCGTGCCGACGGGGGTGATGACGGCCGCGGTGCCGCAGGCGAAGACCTCGGTGAGGGTGCCGTTCTCCGCGTCGCGCTTCCACTGGTCGCTGGAGATGCGGGCCTGCTCGGAGCCGTAACCGAGGTCGCGGGCGACCGTGAGGAGCGAGTCGCGGGTGACGCCCTCCAGGATGGAACCGCTCAGGGTGGGCGTGACGATCCTGTCCCCGTACACGAAGTACAGGTTCATGCCGCCCAGCTCCTCGACCCACTTGTGCTCGACGGCGTCGAGGTAGCAGACCTGGTCGCAGCCCTTGGCCGCGGCCTCGGCCTGGGCGAGCAGGGACGCGGCGTAGTTGCCGCCGGTCTTGGCGTCGCCCACCCCGCCCGGGACGGCGCGCACCCGGTCCTCGGAGAGCCAGATGGAGACGGGCTTCACACCACCGGGGAAGTAGGCGCCGGCGGGAGACGCGATCACGATGAAGAGGTACTCGTTCGCGGGCCGCACCCCCAGGCCGACCTCGGTCGCGATCATGAAGGGGCGCAGGTAGAGCGACTCCTCGCCGCCGTGCGCCGGCACCCATGCCTGGTCCTGCCGGACCAGCACGTCGCAGGCCTCGATGAAGGTCTCGACGGGCAGCTCGGGCATGGCCAGGCGCCGGGCGGAGGACTGGAAGCGCAGGGCGTTGCGGTCCGGGCGGAACGTGGCGACCGACCCGTCGGGCTGCCGGTAGGCCTTCAGCCCTTCGAAGATCTCCTGCGCGTAGTGCAGGACGTTGGTCGCCGGGTCGAGGGAGAGCGGTCCGTACGGCGTGAGCTGTCCGTCGTGCCAGCCACGGCCCTCCGTCCACTTGATCGTCACCATGTGGTCGGTGAAGTGGCGGCCGAAGCCTGGGCTGGCCAGGATCGCCTCGCGCTCCGCTGCGGACAGCGGGGTCGCCGAGGGCTTGAGCTCGATCGTGGGCGTCGTCATGAGTGGTTTGTCCTTCACCGGTTGTGTGTGACGGGCCGCGCTCACGCCCGTACTGCCAGTGGCCAGTGCGAGGACGTCCGAGCATTCCCTCGTCCGCGGCTCCGCGTTCGATTATCGCGCGGGGTGAGCCGAATGGGGCACCACCCGTGCCATGAAGGTCACGAGGGGCGAAAGGGTGTGAATGCGGCCCGGGATCGATGGTGACACCCGGCGGGGCATACGAAAAGCCGCCGGGTGCGGATGCGACCCGGCGGCTGGGATGGTACCGGCGGGTCAGCCGGATACTCGGGCGGCGAGCGCGTCGCCGATCTCCTCGGTCGTACGGGTCGTGGTGCCGCGCTCCGCGAGGTCCGCGGAGACGGCGTCCTCGATGCGGGCGGCCTCGGTCTCGTAGCCGAGGTGACGCAGCAGGAGGGCGACGGACAGCACGGTGGCGCTGGGGTCGGCCTTGCCCTGGCCCGCGATGTCCGGGGCCGAGCCGTGCACCGGCTCGAACATGGACGGGAACTCGCCGCTCGGGTTGATGTTGCCGGAGGCGGCGACGCCGATGCCGCCGGAGACGGCCGCGGCGAGGTCGGTGATGATGTCGCCGAAGAGGTTGTCGGTGACGATGACGTCGAAGCGGGCGGGGTCCGTGACGAGGTAGATCGTCGCGGCGTCCACGTGGATGTAGTCCGTGGTGACCTCGGGGAACTCCTCGGCCACCTTGTTGAAGACGTTCGTCCACAGGTGGCCCGCGAAGGTCAGCACGTTGTTCTTGTGGACCAGCGTGAGCTTCTTGCGGGGGCGGGCCTGGGCACGGGCGAACGCGTCGCGCACGACGCGCTCGACACCGAAGGCCGTGTTCACGGAGACCTCGGTGGCGACCTCGTGCGGGGTGCCCGTGCGGATCGTGCCGCCGTTGCCGGTGTACGGGCCCTCGGTGCCCTCGCGGACGACGACGAAGTCGATCTCCGGCTGGCCGGCGAGCGGGGTGGCGACCCCCGGCAGCAGCTTCGACGGACGCAGGTTGACGTGGTGGTCGAAGGCGAAACGCAGTTTGAGCAGGAAGCCGCGCTCCAGGACACCGGACGGGACCGACGGGTCGCCGATCGCGCCGAGCAGGATGGCGTCGTGCCGCTTCAGCGCGTCCAGGTCGGCCTCGGTGAGGGTCTCACCGGTCGCGTGGTAGCGACGGGCGCCGAAGTCGAACTCCCTGGTCTCCAGCTTCACGTCCTGCGGCAGGACGGCGAGGAGGACCTTGAGGCCTTGGGCCACGACTTCCTGGCCGATGCCGTCACCGGGGATCACTGCGAGATCGATGCTGCGAGACATGTCGGCACCCTACCCCTCGTCCCACGGGATGACATGGGGTGTCCGTCATCCGGACAAGGGCGGGTGGCGGACACCGGCGCGCGCATCGATCCGTCGGCTGCCGTTCACCCGGACGCCTGGCTGATGTCGGTGTGTGATGGGAAGTTCACCACCATGAGCGCACCTCCCCCGGGGACACCCCCCGGACCTCCCGTTCCCGACGTCGGCATCCCGCCGCGGCTCGCCCGCCGGATGAGCATGGCGGAGCAGTACGAGTACCTGCGGACGAAATTCTCCCGCCGCCGCGCCCTGGTGAGCGCGGGCGCGGTGGCCGGCGGCCTGCTGACCGGCTGCTCGGGCTCCGGTTCCGGCACCGGCACGGCGACCCGTTCCGCCTCGCCGCTGACGGCCGGCTCCACGCCCACCGAACGGGTGGACGGCGCGGTCGTCACCCCCTTCGGCCGCCATCTCGCCTTCGGCGCCGACCCGAAGACCCAGATGCGGATCTCCTGGCAGGTGCCGCTCGCGGTCAGGAAGCCGTACGTGCGGGTGGGGCTGCGGCCCGGGGAGCTGAGCCGGAGGATCGACGCCGAGGTGCGCGACCTGCACACGCCCGGGCTCCAGGGCGTACGGCTCGCCCTCGACCAGTTCTACCTGCACGCGGCGCTGGACGGCCTGCAGCCCGGGACGACGTACTACTACGGCGTCGGGCACGAGGGGTTCGACCCGGCGTCCCGGGAACGGCGCGCCACGGTCGGGTCGTTCACCACGGCGCCCGCCCGCGCGCAGACGTTCGTGTTCACCGCCTTCGGCGACCAGGGCGTCACCCCCGACGCGCTCGCCAACGACAAGCTGATCCTCGGCCGCGAACCCGCCTTCCACCTGCACGCGGGCGACATCTGCTACGCGGACGTGACGGGCCACGGCAAGCGGTCCGACATCTACGACCCGACCGCCTGGGACCTGTTCCTCAAGCAGACGGAGACCGTGGCGAGGACGGTCCCGTGGATGGTGACGACCGGCAACCACGACATGGAGGCCTGGTACTCGCCGAACGGCTACGGCGGCCAGTCGGCGCGCTTCACGCTGCCGGACAACGGCTTCGACGCGAAGAACGCCCCGGGCGTCTACTCCTTCACGTACGGCAACGTCGGGATCGTGGCGCTGGACGCGAACGACGTGTCGTACGAGATCCCCGCCAACGAGGGCTACTCGGGCGGCCGGCAGACGGCCTGGCTCGACAGGCGGCTCGGGGAACTGCGCGGGCAGGTCGACTTCGTCGTGGTCTTCTTCCACCACTGCGCCTACTCGACGTCGACCCACGCCTCGGACGGAGGCGTACGCGACGCGTGGCTGCCGCTGTTCACCAAGCACCAGGTGGACCTGGTGATCAACGGCCACAACCACGTGTACGAGCGGACGGACGCCATCAGGAACGGCGGTGTGGGCAGGCCCGTGCCGGTCGGCGCGTCGACCGATCCGACGCGGGACGGGATCGTGTACGTCACCGCCGGCGGGGCGGGCAAGAGCCTGTACGGCTTCCCCTCAGGGGTGGAGGACAGCCACGAGGGGAAGGTCGCCGACCGCGAGTCCGTGGAGACCTACCACTGGACCCGGTCGAAGGACCAGAACCCCGACACCGTGGAGTGGTCGCGGGTGCGGTACACCGGCTACTCCTTCCTCTCCGTGGAGGCGCAGGCGGGCGCGACCCCCCGGCTCAAGGTGTCGGCGCTCGCG